>NZ_CP121252.1:2764837-3129675 GCF_029637705.1 Citricoccus muralis | reverse complement strand
ACAGCATCGTGGGACTCTGCGCAGACCTTAACAGTAGCCGCTTAGCGGGGTTTCAGCATGTTTTGCACATGCTTATACACATGGGGTGTGTAAATTGTGGAGAAAGATGGTCTGGAGCCATCCTCATTAGCTTGACTCACGACACCAGCACGGGATTTGACGATGCGTGTCGCTCTTCCTAGACTTGATTGGTCTGTGACAGAGTGACGCCTGCCTGAAAACGGGGCGTGGAAACGTTGCAGATTGTCCTGACAGTGCGTCACCGGTTCTTCCCCAGACCTACGGTCTTCCGAATAACGGATCCGGGCGCAAACACAACGTGTGGAGTTTCAAAGTGAGCAAGCGGACTTTTCAGCCGAATAACCGCCGTCGTGCGAAGAAGCACGGTTTCCGTGCACGCATGCGTACCCGCGCCGGCCGCGCCGTGCTGACTGCGCGCCGTAGCAAGGGCCGCGCACAGCTGTCTGCCTGAGGTTGGCTTCGGCCGCCTCAGACGTGCGGATCAGTGGTTGAGTGCTACCCAAGAGACATCGGGTACGCACCCCAGCGGATTTTTCTCAGACACTACGTTCCGGCTCCCGAAGTGGGCGCCGGAACGTTGTCGTGTCCGCCTTCAGTCCGACCTCTACCAATGATGGCGCTGCACCTGTGGAGTCTGGGCCAAACCGTGTTGGTTTCATTGTTTCCAAAGCAGTCGGCAATGCCGTGGTACGAAACAGAGTGAAACGGCGGCTGCGTGCTATTGCAGCAGCTGAACTGAGCGTAGCTTCCGGGCATCTGCTCTCGGATTCAAACACTGCGATCGTTATTCGCGCTCTTCCGGCCTCTGCTTCGGCGTCATGGTCAGAGCTAAAGGCCGATGTGAATGATGGTCTGGAGTCCGCATTGAAGAAGGCTGAACGCCGTGGTTGAGTCTCCGTTCCTCACACAACCAAACCCACGCGAGTGGGGTTTCGTCAGGGCGATTCCCTCCACATTGCTGGCAACACTATTGAAGGCCTATCGGTTAGTCATCTCGCCGTTGTACGGGCCTGTCTGCAAGTTTTTTCCCAGCTGTTCCGCCTACGCTTTAGAGGCAGTCACAGTGCATGGTGCCGTCAAAGGCAGCCTATTGGGCGCTCGGCGACTATGTCGATGCCACCCATGGCAATCGGGAGGAATCGATCCTGTCCCTCCTGGACGCAGAATTTGGCCGAATGGTCATCTACCCAGGATCATTGAACTGAACCACCCCGTCGTACCGCCAGATCCGTCGGACGAGGACTGAAGAGGATAAAAGGAGATTATGGGCTTCTTCGAACTGATTCTATTCCCCTTCAAGTGGGTGGTTTCGTGGGTTATTGGCATGTTCCACTCTTTGCTGACGATGATCGGCATGCCCGAGTCATCCGGCTGGAACTGGACTTTGTCCATCATCTTGCTGGTGATTTTGATCCGTACCCTGTTGATTCCGGTCTTCGTTAAGCAGATCAAGGCCCAGCGGGCCATGCAGGAGTTGCAGCCTGAAATCAAGAAGCTGCAGGACAAGTACAAAGGCAAGAAGGACCAGCTCTCGCGTCAGGCGATGGCGATGGAACAGCAGGCTCTGTTTAAGGAACATGGGACCAGCCCCTTCTCCGCATGCCTTCCCATGCTCGTACAGATGCCGTTCTTCTTCGCCCTGTACCAGGTACTGATCGGTGTCGCGCGTTCTGAAGCCGGTTCCACCGAGAATATTGGTGCGCTGACGCCCGACCAGGTCCATTCCTTCGCTGCTTCGACTGTTTTCGGCGCGGGGATGTCCGAGACCTTCATGGGTGCCATCAACGCAACCGGCGGGACGAACTTCAATGTTCTTTTCGTCAGCGTCGTGATGATCCTGTTGATGACCGGGTCGATGTTCTACATGCAGAAGATGCTGATGTCGAAGAACATGTCGCAGGCTGCCATGACCGGCCCTTTCGCCCAGTCGCAGAAGATGATGCTTTACATCTTGCCGCTGGTGTTTGCTATCGGTGGTATCAACTTCCCGATCGGTGTTCTTATTTACTGGACCGCCACGAACTTCTGGGCCGTTGGCCAGCAGTTCTACATTATTCGTCGTAACCCCACCCCTGGTTCACAGGCCGAGCGTGAACTGAACGAGCGCCGCGAAGCCAAGGGACTACCACCAGTTGGCAAGGCCGCCAAAGAGGCTCAGGAAGCCGAAGAACGCGCCAAGGTGGAAGAGACCAAACCGAAGGGGCAGCGCCAGCAGCCTGCCCGCAAGAACAGGAGAAAGCGATGAGCGAAGAGACGATGAGCACGGAGGACGACGAGACGACAGCTCCCAGCTCAGTCGACGAAGAAAGCGATCTCGCCGCGGACTACGTTGAAGAACTACTCGATATTGCCGATATCGATGGTGATATTGACATTGAGATCCGTAACGGTCGCATCTATCTTTCGGTGCTCGCGGACCAGCAGAACGAGCGTCTGCAGGATCTGATTGGACACAAGGGCAAGGGTCTTGAAGCCCTTCAGGAGCTTGTGCGTCTTGCTGTGCTATCTTCTACCGGCAACCGGTCACGGCTGATTCTCGACATTGCTGGGTATCGCGATGAGCGAGCCAAAGAATTGACGGCTCTCGCTGAAGAAGCCATCGAGCGTGTTAAGAGTGGCGAAGAAGAGGCTGTTCACCTGAAGCCGATGAGTGCCTACGAACGCAAGATCGTTCACGACGTTATTGCTGACGCCGGGCTCGTGAGCGAATCCGAGGGCGAGTCCTCACGTCGGCACGTCGTAGTTTCTGCAGAGGCGTAGTTCATGACAGAAGCCAATGACGAATTTGTTGATGTCTCGCTGACATCAGCATCCCCTGAGACGAAACTTGCAGTGGATGCTGTCTTTGGTGACGCCGCGGAATTGGCTGACCAGTATGTCCGTCACTTGTCCACGACGGGCATTGAGTGGGGTCTCCTAGGGCCGCGTGAAGTGCCCCGTCTCTGGGAACGGCATGTGCTTAACTGTGCGGTAGTCGAAGAGCTCATTCCACAGGGAGCCTTGGTGGCTGATGTCGGTTCTGGGGCTGGGTTGCCTGGGCTTGCACTGGCCATAGCGCGTCCAGAGTCCCAGTTCATCCTTATCGAGCCGCTGGAACGACGCGTTGCATGGATAGATATGGTCGTCGATGATCTCGGCCTGACCAACGTCGATGTGGTTCGTGCACGGTCTGAGCAAGTGGCTGGGAATTTGGATGTGGATATCGTGACCGCTCGCGCAGTGTCTGCGCTAAAGTCCTTGTTGCCGTTGACGATTCCCCTTCTATCCGGTTCGGGCGAACTGCTGGCGATAAAGGGTCGTAGTGCTCCGGATGAAGTCGTCTCAGCACAGAAGGCGCTCAAAAAGTACGGCTGTGGGCAGCCGGAGGTTCTGCAAGCCGGCGCCGATGTTTTAGTCGAAGCTACAACTATTGTCCGTGTCCCCGTTGGCTAGATCGTAATCGACTAGACTCTGGGTGGATCAGATGAGTGACCAGGAGGCGCAATTGAGCGACAATCCGAGTGTTTCACGTGAATCGCAACGCGAGACCGATACCAACCTCGATTCGCTAACTCCCCTGGCACGTGAACTTGCGGCCGAGAATTTGAGACGTCAGAAGCTCAAAGGCAAGCGTCTACCGAAGCCAGATGCTACCCGTATCTTCACCATCTCTAATCAGAAAGGTGGAGTGGGCAAGACCACCACGACAGTGAATCTCTCCGCCGCGATGGCTCGCGCCGGTATGCATGTGCTGGTGGTGGACATTGATCCTCAGGGAAACGCGTCTACCGCTCTGAACATACCTCACGGGTCCGATGACAACTCGATCTATGATGTGCTTCTTGACGACCTGGAAATTCAGGACGTTGTACAGAACTGCCCCGACGTCGATGGACTCCAGGTGGCGCCGGCAACAATCGAGCTCGCTGGTGCGGAGATTGAACTCGTTTCTCTCGTGGCTCGTGAGCAGCGTTTGTCGCGTGCACTTGCGGCGTACTTTAAATATCGTGAGGAGCAGGGACTTCCCCGTCTCGACTACATTTTCATTGATTGCCCGCCGAGCCTTGGCCTACTGACCGTGAACGCCTTCGTGGCAGCGACAGAGGTGCTTATTCCGATCCAGACTGAGTATTACGCGCTTGAGGGTCTTTCTCAGCTGGTGAAAAACATCAACATGATTCAGAAGCATCTAAATGCTGATCTGAAGGTTTCCACTATCCTGCTCACCATGTATGACGGACGAACTCGTCTTGCTACTCAGGTTGCAGATGAAGTGCGCGAGTATTTCCCAACTGAAGTGCTTAGTACTCTGATCCCCCGTAACGTACGCATTTCTGAGGCTCCGAGCTTCCAGCAGAGCGTCTTGACTTACGATCCGCAATCGAGCGGTGCGTTAAGTTATCGAGAGGCGGCGGCGGAAATTGCAGAGCGTGGTGCACCAGCCTAGTTTCACGTGGAACATCTAGTTGTTCATGATGTTCTCTCTCGTGTGCCTACAAGTCACTTCTTGTAGGCAGGCATTAGCTCCTGAACTCATACTCAACCACTTGTGGCCGTATTCACGACGTAAACGGTTGATACGGTTGGCTGACTCGATGACTGGTTAATGTAGAAGTCTCACGCCGGTGTGGAGGCTAGATCCCGGGCCCTGGTTGGTATGCCTTGTGGTGCTTGTTTCGTATGAATCGCGACTTTAGAAGTTGTTCTGTGTCCGTACCAGATTCGGTATTTGGCCCAACTGATTGTGCAACTTGAGGTCGGCACGTCGTCGTTCCACGTGAAACCCCTCCAACGCGGTCTTAATATTTGCGCTATAGACATACTGCAGATAATGAGCGGAGTCCTGATTCTCAGCTCATCGGGGCATTGGTCTGTATTCACGTAGATACACCGTTGGTTACGCTCCACGAGCTCTAAAGCGTTCCATACTCAACGTAAGTCAGTACCATGTTTCACGTGAAACCATGGCTGCACTTGTTCGTGGTCGTCTGCATTGACTCACTTTTGACCTTCATATCCCTTTTTTCACTGACCTGCTCTACAGTTGCACGTGAAACCACTCTCGATGAATACCGTAGTGTGTGACATCTATGAACTTGTGGCACCAATGGCCGTATGCTCTCCTAGCTCGATTCACTCCTGATGCATCGAGTTGGATCTATGTCCTATAGCAATCACGGTGGTCTTGATGAAGCGAGATTGTTCGGCTCCGTTCACGCGTTAGTGTTTCTCTGCTCGCTATCGAACGATGGATTTGTCTGTGTATAGAAGGTTCGATCGTCTCGTTTCATCATTATGGGTCTGCTATACGTCATCACGTCTCATCCGAGGAAAGCGTTCCACGTGAAACATTCCTTGGCACCCCATGCCGATCTGTTGGTGCAGTTCATCATCAAATTGACCGCAGGCTCCGATAGCTTGGAGTCTGCTATGGAGTTTGTAGATGGACCATTCGTGCAGTTGGTTTGTATCTCACTGAAGCCGCGTACGGGTAAACACATGTGTCGTTTCACGTGGAACACTATGGTGCTCCCGTGCTAGCGGGAGTCGAGATTATGGATTCACAAATAGCCTCATTGATGAGCGAGTATCGATGCATCTAGTCAACCTACTGATCACATGAGGTCGTTCTGTATTCATGACCGTCTTACTGGTTCGGGGGTGATGGTCGTGTTTCACGTGGAACACCACTAGAATTGGAGACTGGAGGTAAATGATGTCACAGAAGAAATCCCGTCGCGGCCTCGGCCGTGGATTGAGTGCGCTCATCCAGGATACATCGGCAAACTTAGATGAGCAGAGTGATGATACTGGAAGCCCGGTTAATACCGAATCATCAGATGATGAGAAATCCGGACTTAAGGTAGAGGCGCCTAGTTCCCCTACGTCCGTAGCAGAGCGGTATCTTGCGAATGAGGGGATTGATGAGCCCAGTACTCCTGTTTCACGTGAAACACGGAGACCTGTAGACATCTTCTTCCCTGAGGCACCTACTCCGGCCCGTCGAAAGACGACGCAGGAGCGAGGGCCAGTTCGTCGTGAGATGCCTAATCCGCTCAGTACCGCTACTTCCAGGCGCAACCGGGACGTTGAGCTCCCGGTGAACTCTGCCGAGCCAGAACAGCCTGGGCCAGAACTGCGATCTCTCCCCATTGACACTATCGTGCCGAACCCGCGTCAGCCGCGTGACGTTTTCAACGAAGAAGACATGGACGAGCTCATCGCGTCCATCCGTGAAGTCGGCGTTCTGCAGCCAATAGTTGTAAGACCAACTAATAGCGACCACTATGAACTGGTGATGGGTGAACGTCGCTGGCGTGCCTCCCGGGCTGCCGGCCTGATGGAAATCCCGGTGATTATCCGCCATACGGCCGATGAGGATCTACTCAGGGACGCTCTTCTTGAGAACATACATCGTAGTGAGTTGAATCCTTTGGAAGAAGCTGCTGCCTACGAGCAGTTGCTGCGTGACTTCAACTGCACTCAAGATGAGCTTTCGGAACGTATCGGTCGGTCAAGACCGCAGATCTCCAATACCTTGCGACTGATGAAGTTGCCACCGTTGGTCCAGCGACGTGTTGCATCGGGTGTTTTGTCTGCCGGGCATGCGCGTGCACTGCTCGGACTGCAAGACGAGGCCACCATGGAGCGCGTTGCACAGCGCGTCATGAATGAAGGTCTATCGGTTCGGGCAACGGAAGAACTCGTCGCCCTGACGGTGAATGGTACTGGTATTCGACGTCGCGCTACGCGCGTGACGCCCGCTCAGAATGAGCGGTTCGAGTATCTAGCTAATACGCTGACCGATGAGCTGGATACGACGGTCAAGATCAGCCTCGGCGCGAAGAAGGGCAGAATTGCCATTGATTTTGCGTCCGTCGAGGATTTGAACCGCATCATGGATATCATTCAGCCTTCCAAGAGAGCCAGCGATTCCTGAGGCTGAGTACAACAAATAGGCGGGCTCCCCACCAGTCTGGTGGGGAGCCCGCCTATTTGTCTTGCGCTCAGTGCAACAGAATTACTGCAGGAGATCGGCAAACTCTGCTTCGAGTGCCTGCTGCGGCTTGGCGCCGATCGAGGTGGCCACTTTTTCGCCATCCTTGAATGCGAACACGGCCGGAATGCTGGTGATTCCATACTGCGATGCGATGCCGGGGTTTTCGTCGACGTTCACCTTGGCAACGGTGATCTTGTCGGCGTACTGCTCAGCCATCTTTTCTAGGACGGGCGTCAGCATGCGGCAGGGACCGCACCATTCAGCCCAGAAGTCGACCAGCACTGGCTTGTCGGACTCGAGAACCTTCTGCTGGAAGTCCTGATCGGTGACGTCGATGGTGCTCATGGGGTCTCCTTGGTAGTGGGGTTAAGGTTGATTGCGCTCAGTGGGCGTCGTTGAGGTCGGCAAGGTAGTGCTCGACGTCCTGGGCAGCGACACAGCCGGAGCCGGCAGCGGTGATGGCCTGTCGGTAGGTTCCGTCGATGACGTCGCCTGCAGCAAAGACGCCTGCGAGAGAGGTCTTGGAGGTACGACCCTGTACTGCAATGGTGCCGTCGTCATGGAGGTCGAGCTGGCCCTTGACCAATTCGGTGCGGGGGTCCTGGCCAATCGCGACGAAGAGGCCGGTGATATCCAGAGTGGAGGCTTCCCCGGTCTTCAGGTTGCGCAGGTGTGCGGTCTGCAGCTTGTCCTCGCCGGTGAGGTCTTCGACGCCGGTGTTCCAGAGGAACTCGATTTTCGGGTGCTGCAGGGCGCGATCGGCCATGATCTGGGAGGCTCGCAGCTCGTCGCGACGGTGGATCACGGTGACCTTATCAGCAAACTTGGTGAGGAACAGGGCTTCCTCCATGGCGGAGTCGCCACCGCCGACGACCGCGACGTTCTGATCCCGGAAGAAAAAGCCGTCGCAGGTAGCGCACCAGCTGACGCCGTGGCCGGAGAAACGCTTTTCGCCGTCGAGCCCCAGCTCGCGGTAGGCGGATCCGGTGGCGAGGATGACGGACCGGGCGTAGTGAACGTCACCGTTGCCGAGAGTCAGCTTCTTGGGCTGCACCTGCAGGTCGGCTTCGACGACGTCCTCGTACTGGATGTCGGCACCAAAACGCCGGGCCTGCGCTTCGAGATGACCCATCAGCTCGGGGCCGAGGATCCCCTCCGGGAAGCCCGGGAAGTTCTCGACGTCGGTCGTGTTCATCAGCTCGCCGCCGGCGGTGACTGAGCCCGTGAACACCACAGGGTTCAGCGAGGCGCGGGCGGTATAGATGGCGGCGGTGTAGCCGGCAGGCCCGGAGCCGATGATGACGACGTCGTGGATGTTCTCGGACGCGGGAGCGGTTTCAGTCAACAGGGGATCCTTCGGGCTTGTGGAGGGGTGGTGCGGGTGCGTTCATGGGCCATAACGCCGCGCCGTCGTGGACTATTCCGACGACGACGCGGCGAGGCTCAGTGCCAGTGAGGCGGGTCTCAGTTGACCTCGATCTCCGCGATGCGCAGACCGTAGGGCAGGTTGGATGAGTTGTTGGAGAGGGTGGGCAGTTCGGTGAAGTTGATGATCACGTACTGACCGGTGGTGGCGCTGCCCTCGGACTCGGGGACGGGCACCGAGTAGGTGGGTCCGGTGAAGGATCCCTCGGCGATCGAGGTGCCCTCGGCCGGGTCGGCGGAATCGGAGACGATGACCTGGAAGCTACCGCCGGAGCCGTTGTTCTGGGTCACGTTGATCTCGGAGATCGCGCTCTCCTCCTCCAATTCGACCACCAGAGCCATGGAGGACGCGAAGCCGCCCATGGGGGCCTGAGCGAAGGAGAGGGAGTGCCAGGCGGTGGCTGGGTCGCCGTCGACGGCCAACGGCAGGTCGCCGTCATTCTCGGAGTTCAGCCCCTGGTTGTCAGGGACCACGCGCTGGATGCCGGCAATAACGGGCTCGGCCGCGGTGGACTCGTCTCCTTCGCTGCCTTCGGTGGGCGAGGCGTCCCCGGAGCCTTCGGTGCCCTCGGAGGGTTCCTCAGCGACGGTGTTTTCATCGGCGGGCTCGCTGGGATCATTGGAGCCGAGCATGTTGAATGCGACGACGACGGCGGCGACCAGGACGGCGACCAGCAGCAGGGCGCCGATCCATTTGCCGGCACCGGAGCGCTTTTCCTCGTCGTCGTACTCGTACTCATAGTCGTCGTCGTAGTCGCCGTCATCGTACTGATCGTCGTATGGGGAACCGGCGAGACCGGCAGCGGTGTAGCCGGCAGCACCGTGCTGGTCCTCGCCGTCGTCGTCGTGATCGTCGTACTCGCCCTGCTGGTCGGCCTGGTCGTGCTGGGCGCCGGAACCCATGGCGGAGGCGACGCGGTTCTGCAGGGAGCGGTTCGGCGCGGTGGGGGCGGGTTCGGCGGTCTCGACGGGGCCGGTGGGCTCGTCGTCGTAGACCTCGACGGCGGGCTGGGCCTCGGTGTTCTGGTCGGAGCCGGAGTGTGCGGCGGCTCCAGCGCTAGTGGCACCGGCTGCACTGGCTCCTCCTGCGGCACCGGCGGAACCGGCGGAACCGAGGCGAGAGTTCAGGCTGTCGGAAACTCGGTTGAGGAACTTCGACTTGCGCGGGGGCTGGGACTGCTCCGCGGCGAGGTTCTGGTCGAGTTCGGAGTAGTACTCGTCGTCGTCGTCATAGGTTTCGGGTGCATGCTGGCGGGATTGGCCGAACAGCTCGGAACCCAGGGTGTCGGTTTCGAAGGGCTCGACGTAGACCTGGTGGGCGGTGACGAGGGCGAGGAGGTCTTCGACGTCGGTATCGCCGGCCGCGATCAGATAGGTGCGGTCATCCGAGAGGCCCAGGTCGAGGACCTGCACACTGGAGGAACGTTCGCCGGTAGCCAGCTGGCGCGCTGAGGTGGCGACCTGGCTAGCGTGCTGCGCGGACGCCACCAGGATGGTGATCTCGCGGTTGAGCACCTGGTCACGGCCGTTGAGCACGATGTCCTGCTCGGCTGAGGTCAGTACATGCGAGGTGACGAGGTAGCGTCCCCCCAGTACGGTTCCTTCTTCCATGGATTGTGGCACGGTGATCCTCCCGGATGCGGGTCCGCGGTGACACGTCCCCTGAGTACAGTCTGTTTCATCCTAGACGGGAACACGCGCGCGGCGGCAAGAATCACCGGGCGCGGTGGATGTTTTGTGGTGGTCGGGCCCGATTAGCCGCGGCGGCCCGTGAGTCGGGAGAGCAGCGGGGCCAGGAACTGGTCGACCTCGCGGATGCGCAGCCAGCGGCAGGCGATGAGATATACGCCCAGCATGACGACGCCGACGATGGCGCAGCTGATGAGCGCGGTGATGATGGACTGCCAGGCGAATCCGGTGGAGAAACCGCCGAGCAGCCACAGCACGCCGGCGCCGGCAACGCCCGAAAGCACGGCCGCGTAGCCGGTACGCAGGTAGGTGCTGAACACCTCGGCGGAGCCGTAGTCGCCATAGGTGCGGCGGACCAGCAGGTGGCAGACCAGGAATTGCAGCACGTGCACCACTGTGTAGGTGAGCGCCAGCAAGTATGCCATGGAGGTGTTCGGGATGAACGGGGCGATCCCGTAGGCCAGAGCGATGGTGACGACGGCGGCCGAGACCTGAACGAGCATGGGGATGAACGCGTTCTCGGCGGCGTAGAAGACGCGCAGCAGATAGAAGTGCGCGGAGCGGAAGGGCATCCCCAGGGCGAGCAGGACCAGCAACTGGCCAATGGCGGCCGCGGAGATGGCTGCCGTCTCCGAGGAGCCCGCGAAGATGCGGCCCAAGGGTCCGGCGAGCACGATCATCACGACCATGGCGAACATCATGGGCACCGCGAAGATACGCAGCCCGCGGCCGGTGGTCTCGCGGGCCTCCTCGATGCGCTGGGCGTGCATGGAGCGGGCCAGCTGGTTGAACAGTACGGTGGCGATGGAGAGGACGAACACCGAGTGCGGCAACACCGTAATGAGCTGGGTGACATTGAGGGCGTAGAGGCCCGGTACGGCGGCGCTGGCCTCTGCCGATTCACCGACGAGGGAGCGGGCCTCGGTGGCGCCGGTGACGAGGCGGGCGCCGATGAGGTTGCCGAGGTTGCCCACGACCATGGTGATCAGGGTGAAGGCGGCGAGGCGGCCGGTGGTACGCAGTCCCATGCCCTTCCAGCCGAACTTCAGCCGCAGCCCGAGCCCGAGTCGTTTGAGGGGCCAGAACAGCACGAGCGCCTGAACCACGATGCCTAGGGTGTGTCCGCCCGCGAGGACCAGGGTGTGCGTCGTCGTCCATTCTGCGAGCTGTTGGGAGTCGTCGATCCCGGTGTAGTGGCCGAACATCAGCAGGTAGACGCCGATGACGATGATGGCGACCGCGTTGTTGGCGACCGGGGCCCACATGTAGGCGCCGAAGCGGCCGTGGGCGTTGAGGACCTGGCCGATGATGGCGTAGAGGCCGTAGAAGAAGATCTGGGGCAGGGTCCAGAGTGCGAACGCGGTGGCCAGGGCAAGTTTCGGCTCGGACCAGTTCAGCGTCAGCGCGGACATGATCGGGTAGGCGCACGCCGTGATGGCGAGGGTGAAGGCCGCCATGATGATGATCGCGAGGGTGATCAGCCGGGACGTGTAGTCGGCGCCGCGGTCTGGGGCGCGAGCGGCCTTGATGAGCTGCGGGACCAGCACCACGTTGAATACGCCGCCGGCGAGCAGCATGTAGATGATGTTCGGGATGGTGTTGGCGGATTCGAAGACGTCGGCAACGAGAGCGGTGGAGCCGATGGCGATGGCCAGCAGCGAGGTGCGGATGAAGCCAAGCACGCGGGAGACGAGGGTTCCGGCGGCCATGATGGCGGAGGCGCGGGCGGCGGCCTGCGGATTGCGTGAGGCGTCTTCGGGCGGTTCCGGGGAGTCAGTTTCGGGGGCGCCGGTGGTGTCGAGCGGGTCGTGGGCGCCCTGGGTTGCGCCCGCGGCGTCGCCGGTGGGTGGGGTGGTGCTCACGGAGTGCGTCTCCCCAGATGAGGTCCGGGTTTGGGCGGTCCCGGCTTGGGCCGGGGGGCGGGTTCGGCGGCGGGGCGCTGCGGGGCGCCGTCGCCGTTCGTCGTCGTGGGTCCTTGCGGGGAACCAGACGTGGTGCCCGATTCGGTGGACTCGGTGGGCCGGGGCGATTTGCCACGCTGTGCCAAGCGCGCGAGGTCAGCTGGGCTGGGGGCGCGTTTCGGGGCGGGCGCGGCTGCGGGGCTAGCGCTCGTGGTGGAGGAACTGGTGGCGGAGAGGTCCGAGGGCTTGGGGACGCGGCGCACGGTGCGCAACACGGTGGGGACCGGGCGCTCGCCGGGGGCGATCTGCTGGGCGAGGCCGGTGATCCGTCGGGTCGTGTAGCCGCGGCGCACGGTCAGCCGGGGGGTGTTGAAAAACTCGTGCATCAGCTCGCGGGCGGCCTCCACGATGCGGCGCTCGTTGAGGAAAGTCAGGCGGGAGGCCAGACGGTCTAGCTCCACCCAGGCGACGTCGACCGCTTCTTGGTCGGGGTCGTTCTCGATGGTGAGCTCGCCGCCGGTGGCGCGCAGCAAATAGTGATGGACGGTTTTGTGGACGCGGTGTGAGGGCACGGTGAACCAGTAGTCGATGCTGCCCAGGGTGGTGAGCACGGTGCCGGCGATACCGGTCTCTTCTTCCACTTCGCGTACGGCGGCTTCGTGGTGTTCCTCTTCGCCTTCGGGGTGACCCTTGGGCAGCACCCATTCGAGGCGTCCGCCCCGGTTGTAGCGGGCGATGATGGCGACCTGGTGTCGGCCTTCAACCTCACGGACCACCATGCCGCCGGCGGAGACTTCCTCGACGGTGGGTAGCGCCATGGATCCACCGGATTCCACCGCATTGATGCGGCGTGATGATGCGGAGGTGTAACGCGGGCGGTAACCCGAGTCAGACTCGGTGCCCCGGGAACCGCGATCACGCGCAGAACGGCGGGCCGCTGACGGGGTCAGCGGCCTCACTCGATCGTCGTGTCGGTCCTGGGACATACCTTCCACTCTATCGGGACAGACGCGGATCGCATCTCATCGCACGGTCAGGGGTCTCGGGTATGGCACCCTTTAACACATCATGACTGAACCCCATGCTGACTCCGTCGCGCCCGAACGCGCCCCCTCGGCGAGCCTGCCGACCGGTTTCCCTGATGATGCCGTGCTACCTGACGTTGCCCTAGAACTGGGCGGGCTTTTTGCCGAAGCCGGCTACGAGCTGTCGCTGGTGGGCGGGCCGGTGCGCGATCTTTTCTTGGGTCGGGGCGTGGTGGATTTAGACTTCACCACTAATGCGCTACCGGAGCAGACCCAGACCGTGGTGGCCGAATGGGCCGATGCGGTGTGGGACATCGGGGCCCGGTTTGGGACCATCGGGTTCAAGAAGGGCGAGTGGCAGCTGGAGGTCACCACCTATCGTGCGGAGCAGTACGATCCCGAATCGCGGAAACCCGTGGTGGCTTTCGGTACCGAACTGAACGATGACCTGTTCCGGCGTGACTTCACCGTGAACGCGATGGCGTTGCGGTTGCCCGACCTGGAGCTGGTGGATCCGTTCGGCGGGATGCGCGACCTTGCCGCTGGGATGTTGCGCACGCCAGGGGCACCGGAGGATTCCTTTTCCGATGACCCGCTACGGATGATGCGGGCGGCACGCTTCGCTGCCCAGCTCGGATTCGCCGTGAACGACACGGTGGTTCAGGCGATGATCGCGATGGCTCAGCGGATCGACATTATTTCGGCGGAGCGGGTGCGCGAGGAGCTGGTGAAGTTGATCCTGGCGGATCAGCCGCGGGCGGGAATCGACCTGCTGGTGCGCACTGGACTGGCTGATCAGGTGCTACCCGAGGTGCCGGCGCTGCAGTTGGAAACCGACGAGCACCACCGACACAAAGACGTGTACAACCACTCACTGACGGTGCTCGAGCAGGCGTTGGACCATGAGGCCGACTATGTGGAGGCCCCGGATTTCGTGTTGCGTTTTGCAGCGTTGATGCATGACGTGGGCAAGCCGGCGACGCGACGCTTCGAGCGTTCGGGCGCGGTGAGTTTCCGGCACCACGACGTCGTGGGAGCCAAGCTCGTGCGGAAGCGCATGCGGGCGCTCAAGTTCGACAACGACACCATCAAGGCGGTGGCCACCCTGGTGGAACTGCACATGCGGTTCTACGGGTATGGCGACGCCGGTTGGTCGGATTCGGCGGTGCGTCGCTACGTGACCGATGCTGGCGACCAGCTGCAACGGCTACACGCCCTGACCCGCTCTGACGTGACCACCCGGAATCGGCGTAAAGCGGAGCGACTGGCCCATGCTTACGACGACCTGGAACAGCGGATTGCCGAGCTGCTCGAGCGCGAAGAGTTGGATGCGATTCGGCCGGACCTCGACGGCAAGCAGGTCATGGAGCTGCTCGGCATCTCGCCGGGACCCTTGGTCGGGCGAGCGTACAAGCACCTGTTGGAGTGGCGGCTCGACGATGGCCCGCATGATGAAGAGACCGCGAAGGCCGAGGTGCTGCGGTGGTGGGCCGAACAGCCCGAGCATCCCAGTGCTTCCAAGTCGTCCGACTCGGATGACTGACCTGTCCCGGCTTGTTGAGGTTGTCTTGTGGCCCGCGGCACTCCATGGTGAGCGAGAATCCGGGCAAATTTCGCTGGATCGTTGAGGTCCGACCATGTCCATCGCACTCACCCGCGATCCTTGCCTTTGCCCACCAGAAATCGACGCGACCTATCGGGAATTCGTTGTGGTCTCGCCCTACTGACGAAGCCCGGGCCGGAAGCGAAGTGGGAGCCGGAATCACGGGAATGCCATACAGGTCTAGGGCCGTGTGTCCACAGGAAACCACAGGCTTGTTGCGACTCAACGAAAAGGACACCGCGGCGATGCGCAGTTTTTCCCAGGTGGCCGCGGGTACCAGTCGTCCGGGCATGATGCAGCACCGATGCGAGGGCGGACGGCGGTTCGGGCGGCAACGGCATGCGTTCCAGCATGGCCGAGGAGAAAGAGAAAGGGGCCAGCGCTGCGGTCATCTGTGGATAACCGCACCGCCGACCCCTCGAGATCAGGCCTTCAGCTGGTCAAAGCCTCAGTTCTTCAGGCCTTTAGCGCCTCGGCGGCAGAGGTCGAGGGCCGACCGATGAGGTCCTGCAGATCCGTGCTCTCGGAGTACAGCGCCCCCTGCTCGATGATCGGGTCCATGCTCGCAAACATGGCAGCGACCTCGGACGGCAGGCCGAAGCCTTCCAGGGTGGCCTGGTACTCGGCCACGGTCTGGTTTTCGTAGGTCACTTCCTTGCCCAGAACCTCGCCCACAGCAGCGGCGATTTCCGGGTAGGTGAGCGCGGGCGCACCGGCCAGCTCGTAGACCTTGCCGGCGTGATTTTCACCGGTGACGACGACGGCAGCCGCCTCGGCATAGTCGCGGCGCGCGGCCCCGGACACCTTCGCCGAGCCGGCGGCGCCGAAGAACTTACCGGTAGCCTCGCCCGAAGCCAGAGCGGAGGCGTAGTTCTCCCAGTACCAGCCGTTGCGCAGCCGCGTGTGGTCGATGCCGCTGTCGGCCAGCAGCTGTTCGGTGGCGGCGTGCTCCGGCGCCAGGCCGAGCTCCGAGGTGTCCAGGTTGAGCAGGCTCGTGTAGGCAATGAAGGAAACGTGAGCAGCCTTCGCAGCGTTGATGATGTTGGTGTGCTGAGCTACGCGCTGACCCACCTCGCTGCCTGACACCAAGACGAGGCGATCCACGCCGGACAGGGCGGCGGTGAGGGCTGCTTCGTCTTCGTAGGAAGCTACGCCAAGAGCAATCCCCTGATCAGAGAGGGGCTGCGCTTTCTCAGCAGAGCGGACGACGGCGACCAGGTCGCTCGCGGCCACACCGCGCTGCAGCAGTGATTCGATGATGAGACCACCCAGGTGGCCGGTGGCTCCGGTGACGGCAATGCGCATGATGTTCCTTCTTTCGGTCGGTGCCTGTTGGCGGCGATGGAATCACTGTAGCGCTTACCTAAAGTAAGTGCAACTGAAAAGTCAGCACTAACCATAAGCGTATACTGGAAGGCATGACGTTCGATCCAGATGCCGAAGCAGAAGCGGAAGACTTCGCGCCCGATGTCTTCTCGAGTGCCTGCACTTCCCGCACCGCCTTGCAGCACCTCACCGGTCGCTGGGGATCGCTGATCATGGTGGCGCTGAAGCTCAGCGGCGAACCCATGCGGTTCGGGGAGATTCGGCGCCGGATCGATGGTGTCAGCGAACGAATGCTCTCTCAGACCCTCGGTCAGTTGGAACGCGACGGGATGGTGGTCCGCACCGTGCACAGCACCATTCCCCCGAACGTGGACTACGGTCTGACGCCGCTGGGCGTGAAAGTTGCGGTGCCGCTGGCGGAGCTCACCGCCGTCGTCGAGGCCGAATTGCCCCAGGTGATCGCCGCGCAGCAGGAGTATGACGCTACTGCCCCGCAGAGGTGACGCGGCGGCGGAGCTGACGTAAAGTCGTCAACACCTATACAACGTGACACGGGGTGCCCCTGGTTCGTAACGAGTCGGCGGCTGAGAACAGACCCGTTGAACCTGATCCAGATCATGCTGGCGAAGGGATTGTCGATTAATGACGCATGTCCACACCCGTTCCGAGATCCACCTCAACCTGTTTGCTACCGCATGCGGGCATCATGCGGCGGCCTGGCGTGCTCCCGATTCTGCTGTCGAGCGGATCGGGGCCATCGAGTATTGGGAGCAACTGGCCCAGCTGGCCGAGCGCGGCTGCCTCGACGCGTTCTTTCTGGCCGACGGGCAGGCGCTGGGGCCGGGCAGTGCGCCGGTGCGGTACTTCGATCCGCTGACCACGCTGGCGGCGGTGGCCCGGGCGACGGAGCGGATCGGGCTGGTGGCAACGATCTCCTCCACCTTCTGGACGCCGTTCCCGGCAGCGCGGATGCTCGCTAGCCTCGACCACCTCTCGGGTGGGCGCGCGGGGGTGAATGTGGTGACGTCGATGACGGACGCCGAAGCCCGGAATCACGGGATGGACCGCCTGCCGGGGCGCGAACAGCGGTACGCCCGGGCCGAGGAGTTTATCGTGGCCATGCAGGGATTGTGGGACTCCTGGGAGGACGGCGCGGTGCGGGCGGACCGGGACGGAGCCTACCTGGATGCCGCGCGAATTCACCCGGTGGACCACCGGGGACGCTACTTCGAGGTGGCCGGGCCGCTGACGGTGCCGCGTTCACCGCAGGGGCGGCCGGTGGTGCTGCAGGCCGGGGCCTCGGAGCCGGGGCGCGCGCTGGCGGCACGCTACGCGGAGGGGATCTACGCGGTGGCGTGGGATGCGCAGGCGGGCCGACGGTATCGGGCGGATCTGCGACGTCGTGTGGCCGCGGCAGGCCGGAACCCGGACGACGTCGTCGTGATGCCGGGCCTGGTGACCGAGGTAGCCTCCACCGAACGGGAGGCCAGGGCGCGGCGGGCCGAACTGGATGCGCTGCTGCCGGTGGCGGAATCGTTGCGTCAGCTGTCGTTCTTTGTGGGTCAGGATGCCTCCGACTGGGAGCTGGATGCGCCCGTGCCGGAGCTGCCGCCCGTGGAGGAATTCACGGGGCCGGTGGGGCGCTATGCCACGGTGCTGCGGATGATCGAGACCCGGAAGCCCACGGTCCGCGAACTGTTGGGGTTGCTGGCGGCCGGGGGTGGGCACGCCACGCTGATAGGCACCCCGGAGCAGGTGGCTGAAACGATGCTGAACTGGGTGGATTCCGGGGCGGCGGATGGGTTCAACCTGATGCCGCCTACCCTGCCGGGGTCGCTGGAGGACGTGGTGGAGCAGCTGGTGCCGGAACTTCAGCGCCGGGGTCGGTTCCGGCGCGAATACCGGGAGACCACGTTGCGTGAGCGGTGGAGTCGGGAGTGAGGCGGGCCGAGTGAGGGCAGGCTCGGCTCATTTCGGCACATAGGACTGTCGCCGGATACCCTGGAGAGGTGAACCCCTTGAATTGGAACATGCCGCTGGTCTGGGTATGGCTGGCGCTGTTCTGCATTGTTTTCGCCCGGGCCGGGGCGACCTACGTGGTGGGCCGGCTGGTGCGCCGCGGTGCCGCGCGGTTTGAGCGCGCCGAGAAGCTGCTCGCTTCGCCGTCGTACCTCACGGCCGAAGCCCGGATTAACCGCTGGGGCGCCCCGGTGGTGGCGGTGAGTTTCCTGACGATCGGGTTCCAGACCCTGGCTAACCTCAGCGCGGGCGCCACTCGGATGTCGGCCTGGCGATACTTACCCGCACTGGTGGTCGGCGGCGCGGCGTGGGCGACCATCTACTCCACCATCGGATTCGTGGGGTTCGAGGCGGTCTCCCGGGCCTATGCGCGCTGGCCGGTGGGCACCGTGGTGTTCGGGGTGGCGGTGCTGGTGGCCCTGGTGCTGCTGGCGACCGTGCGCCGGTTGCGCCGTCCGGTGGGGTCGCTGGAACGTGCCAGTGCGGAGGCGTCCGGCGTCGTCGAGTCACCCACGTGAGATCGGACACATCCGCAGGCGCCTGAGCGTTAGACTGGCGTCATGAGTGACGCAGAGATGGCGGCATCCGTGACCCTGCGATCCATGGCGGAGATCGCCGAGCGGGCGGGAATTCCGCAGGACGCCCTGATCCCCTATGGTCGGCATGCGGCGAAAATCGACGTCGCGCGCCTGGGGGAGCTGGATGCGTCGGATGAGCCGGAGGCCTCCGTGGTGCTGGTGACCGCTATCAGTCCCACCCCGGCGGGCGAGGGTAAGACCACCGTGACGATCGGCCTGGCCGACGGGCTGCGCCGCACCGGCAGCAACGCCATGGTGGCGCTGCGCGAACCCTCGATGGGCCCGGTGTTCGGGATGAAGGGCGGGGCCACCGGTGGCGGGCGCGCGCAGGTGGCCCCGATGGATGCGATCAACCTGCACTTCACCGGGGACTTTCACGCCATCACCTCCGCCCACAACCTGCTGTGCGCGCTGATCGACAATCACCTCCACCACGGCAACGAGCTCGACCTGGATCCGCGCACCATCACCCTGCGCCGCGCCCTGGACGTGAACGACCGCTCCCTGCGCCAGGTGGTGAACGGGCTGGGCGGTCGGGCCTCGGGAGTGCCGCGCGAGACCGGTTTCGAAATCACGGTAGCCACCGAAACGATGGCGGCGTTTTGCCTCGCCGCCGACCTGGAGGACCTCACGGAGCGACTGGGTCGGATCATCATCGGGCGGACCCACGACGGCGAGGAGCGCACCGTGGCCGACCTGGGAGAGCAGGGCGCCCAGGGGGCTATGGCGGTGGTGCTGAAAGACGCGGTGCTGCCGAACCTGGTGCAGACCCTGGAGGCCACCCCGGCGGTGGTGCACGGCGGACCGTTTGCCAATATTGCGCATGGAGCGAATAGCATCATCGCGCTGAACACCGCCCGCCGGCTCGCCGACGTCGTCGTCACCGAAGCGGGGTTCGGGGCGGATCTGGGCGCGGAGAAGTTTATGCAGATCACCGGGCCGACCGCGGGCGCAATGCCCAACGCCGTCGTGGTGGTGGCCACCGTGCGCGCGCTGAAATTCAACGGGGGCATGGGATTGGCCACGCTGAACGATCCGGGCACGGCCGGCCTAGAGGAACACCTGGCCGCACTGGAGGCCGGAGTCGTCAATCTCGGCCGCCACGTGGAAAACATGCAACGCTTCGGGGCGCCGGTGGTGGTGGCCATCAACCGCTTCACCCAGGACGACGACGCCGAACTGGCTTGGCTACAGGACTGGTGCCGGGACCAGGGCGTGGCCTGTGCGGTAACCGAGGTGTGGGCACACGGCGGGGCGGGGGCCGAGGAGCTCGCCGGGCACGTGCGCGCCGCCCTGGAGCAAGGGCGCACCGCCGAGGGGCTGTTCACGCCCGAGACCGGGGCGCGGGAGAGGATCGAGCGCATCGTCACCGAGATCTACGGTGGGGCCGGCGTGGAATACTCTGCGCTCGCGGCGCGGCAGCTGGCTGACCTGGAAGCTGCGGGTGAGGACCGGGTGCCAGTGTGCATGGCGAAAACCCCGTACTCGTTCTCCGATGACCCTGCACGGATGGGGGCGCCCGAGGGCTTCACCGTGAGCATCCGGGAACTGCGACGGCGTCCGGGTGCGGGATTCCTGGTGGCGCTGACCGGGCAGATTCTCACCATGCCCGGGCTGCCGCGCCGTCCCGCCGCCGACGGGATGAGCGTCGTCGACGGTCAGATCTCGGGGCTGAGCTGACCCGCAGCTGCGGCTCGGTGTCTGCGCCGCAGCAGTAACCTGGCCGGCGCCCTTCCGCGCACTGGGCCTGGTGGCCTACAGTGGTGGGAAGTGACGCGGGGTGCCGCCGATCCTTGTGGGATCCGGGCGGCTGAGATAACACCCGTTGAACCTGATCCAGTTCGTACTGGCGAAGGGACGTCCACAGCGAGGTGTCGGTTTGCGCATCCCGGTGGTCTCTCTTGGCCACCGTCAGAAAGGCCCACCGTGACCTCAGCTACCGTCGCCTCTCCTCCCACCACCCCGGGCACTGCGTCCCGACCGGTTTCTGCCGCCCCTGACCTGAGTGACCGCATCGTCGTCGTCACCGGAGGCGCTCGCGGCCTGGGCCGCCACCTCACTGAGGCGTTTCTCGAAGCCGGAGCGCGGGTGGTGATCGGGTACCTTTCCAGCCGAGACGCCGCCGAGGAACTGGTGGCGCGGCACCCGGATCGAACGGTGGCCGTCCGGGCTGATGTGCGCCACCGTGACGAGGTGCAGGCCCTGGTGAGTGCCGGGCGTGAACGGTTCGGGGCGCCGGTGAACGTCGTCGTCAACAATGCCCTGGTGGACTTCTCCTTCAACGGGGACGCGCGGCCCAGCGTCGAGCAGATCACGGGCGCGGATTTTGCCCGCCAGTACGAGGGCGCGGTGGAGGGTGCACTGCACCTGATCCAAGCCGCGCTGCCGGACTTTGAGGAGGCCGGGGAGGCCCGGGTGATCAATGTGGGTACGAATCTGGTGCAGAATCCGGTGGTGCCATACCACGACTACACCGCGGCGAAGGCGGGATTGTTGGCGCTGACCAGGACGTTTGCCGCCGAGTTGGGTCCGCGCGGGGTGCGGGTGAACATGGTTTCCGGCGGACTGCTGCGCAGCACGGATGCGTCGTCGGCCACTCCGGACGAAGTGTTCGACGCGATTGCCGCCGCCACGCCGCTGCGCGAGGTCACCACCCCCGCCCAGTTCGCCGACGCGGTGCTGTTCTTCGCCAGTGAGGGATCCCGGGCGGTCACCGGGCAGAACCTGGTGGTTGACGGCGGGCTGGTGATGAACTGATGACGACGTTTCCCGAACTGCATCTGCTCCGCGAACGGGCGCCGCTGGTGCAGTGCCTGACCAATACGGTGGTCCAACAGATCACCGCCAACGTGCTGCTGGCCGTGGGTGCGGCCCCGGCGATGGTGGCGCACCCGGTAGAGGCCCCCGAATTCGCGCGGGTGGCCGACGGGGTGCTGGTCAACCTCGGCACCATCTCCGATGCGACAGCCGACGCGATGCGTGCCGCGGTGGCTGCCGCCGGCGAGACCGAGACTCCCTGGGTGTTGGACCCGGTGGCGGTGGGTGGACTCAGCGTGCGCACCCGGCTGGCTCACGAGCTGGTGGAGGGGCGGCCGAGCGCGATCCGCGGCAACGCCTCGGAGATCCTGGCGCTGGCCGGGGCCGGTTCCGGGGGCCGCGGGGTGGATGCCACCGACGCCGTCGAGACCGTGCTGGACTCCGCCCGGGCCCTGGCCGAGCGCACCGGGGCCGTGGTAGCGGTGTCCGGACCGAGTGACGCCATCGTCTCGCTGGGGCGGGTGAGCCAGGTGACCGGCGGGCACCCGGTGATGCAACAGGTGATCGGCACCGGATGTTCCTTGGGCGCGGTGACGGCGGCGGCCCTGGGGGCCGTGCGTTTCGGAGTGGAGGTTCACTCCGATCACGACGCCGTGCTGGCCGCCCATGCCCTGCTCTCCGCGGCGGGCACCCTGGCGGCCGAGACCACCGTGCGCCCCGGTAGCTTCAGCGTGGCCTGGATGGATGCCCTCCACGAGCTCACTCCGGAACGGGTCGGCGAGCTGGTCACGGTGGAGGAGCACGCATGAGCCCCCGCGAGCGGGCCGAGCGCGCCGCCGCCATTGACTGGTCGCTCTACCACGTCACCGACACCGGGTATTCCGGCGGCCCGGCCCGAGTGCCCGAGGTGGCGGCCGCGGCGGTGGCTGGGGGTGCGACCGTCATCCAGGTACGCGACAAAACCCTCGACGACGATGCTCTGATTCAGCTGGTGCGCGCCTGCCGGGCCCGCATCGTGGAGGAGGTGGGGGTGGCCCGTTTCGAACAGGTCCCCCTCTTCGTCAACGACCGGCTGGAGGTCGCCCGCGTCACCGGCTGCCACCTGCACGTGGGCCAGTCCGACGATTCTGTCGCCCGAGCCCGTGGCGTCCTCGGCGAGAAAGTGCTGATCGGGCTGTCCACTTCTTCGGCAGCTGAGGTGGACTCTGCTGCCCGGGCCGAGGGCGATGCCCGCCCGGATGTGATTGGCATTGGCCCCGTCTGGGTCACCGCCACTAAGCCCGACGCCGCCGAGCCTTTAGGGATCGATGGCCTGCGAGATCGGCTCCGGGTTCGCGACGCAGCCTGTTCCCAGCACCCCGAGGCGCCCGCACTGCCCGCGGTCGCCATCGGCGGCATTGACCGAGAGCGCGCCCGCTCGGTCGCGGCCACCGGAGTCGACGGGATCTGCGTGGTGTCCGCGATTGCTTCCGCGCCGAGCCCGCGCGTTGCCGCTGCTCGACTGCGCGAGGAGGTGGCATGCGCCCGCCCACAGCCTTGACCATTGCCGGCTCGGATTCCTCCGGGGGCGCGGGCATTCAAGCCGATCTGAAAACCTTCACGGCCCTGCGCGTGTACGGTGCCTCGGTGCTCACCGCGCTCACCGCGCAGAACACCCAGGGCGTGCAGCAGGTCATCCCGGTGGCCCCGGCCGACGTCGTCGCTCAACTCACCTCGGTGCTGGATGATGTGCCGATCGATGCCACGAAGATCGGCATGCTGGGCAGCCCGGAGGTGGTTGCCGCGGTGGCCGAACTGATAGCCCGTCGGCGTCAGGACCTGGGCACCCTGGTGGTTGACCCGGTGCTGGTGGCGACGTCTGGTGACGCGCTGACCTCGGACGATGCCGCCCATACCCTGCGCGAATTACTGCTGCCGCTGGCGGATGTGCTGACGCCGAATCTACCCGAAGCCGCCCGGTTGCTGGGCACCGAGCCCGCCGTGAACCGGGCACAGATGGTGGAACAGGGTCGGGCGCTGCACGAGCTGGGTGTGCCGGTGGTGGTGATGAAGGGCGGGCACCTTGCCGCGGCTCTTCACGACGACGCCGGCTCATCGGAGGTCACCGACGTGGTGGTGCACCGCGACGGCGTCACCGAACTGAGTAGCTCGCGAGTTACCACCCGCAACACGCACGGCACCGGCTGCACCCTGTCGTCAGCGATCGCCGCCCACGCCGGGCGCGCCTGCCATACCGGGGGCCGACTCGGGGTGCCGGAATGGGTGGACGCGGTGCGCGCCGGACGCGACTACCTGCACGAGGCGCTGGTGGCCGCCGCGGACTGGCAACTGTCGGTGGCTCCGGAGACCGGTCACGGCCCGGTGAACCACCTGCACGCGATCAGCGCTCGATCTCCCCGCGAATGAAGGCTTCCACCAGCTCGTGCGCTTCCTGGTCGTGGTGCTGCACGGGCGGGGACTTCATGAAGTAGGACGACGCCGAGAGGATCGGACCGCCGACGCCACGGTCGGCGGCGATCTTCGCGGCGCGCACGGCGTCGATAATCACGCCGGCCGAATTCGGGGAGTCCCACACCTCGAGCTTGTATTCCAGCGAGACGGGGGCGTCGCCGAAGTTGCGGCCCTCCAGGCGTACGAAGGCCCACTTGCGGTCGTCCAGCCAGGCTACGTAGTCGGACGGGCCGATGTGGACGTCGTCGTCGGCCAGTTCGGCGCGCACATTCGAGGTGACAGCCTGGGTCTTGGAGATCTTCTTGGACTCCAGGCGCTCGCGCTCGAGCATGTTCTTGAAGTCCATGTTGCCGCCTACGTTGAGCTGGTAGGTGCGGTCCACGGTCACGCCGCGGGACTCGAACAGCGCAGCCATGGTGCGGTGGGTAATGGTGGCGCCGATCTGGGACTTGATGTCGTCGCCCACGATCGGCACGCCAGCGTCGGTGAACTTCTGCGCCCACTCCGGGGTGCCGGCAATGAACACGGGCAGAGCGTTGACGAAGGCGACCTTCGCATCAATAGCAGCCTGTGCGTAGTGCTTGGCGGCCTGCTCCGAACCCACGGGCAGGTAGCAGACCAACACGTCCACCTGGCGCTCACGCAGCACCTCGGCGACGTCGACGGGCTCGGCGTCGGACTCCTCGATGGTCTCGCGGTAGTACTTGCCCAGGCCGTCCAGGGTCGGGCCGCGCTGCACACTCACGTCGGTCGCAGGCACGTCAGCGATCTTGATGGTGTTGTTCTCGGAGGCGCCCAGCGCGTCCGCGATGTCGAGTCCGACCTTCTTCGCGTCGACGTCGAACGCAGCCACGAACTCGAGATCCGAGACATGGTAGTCGCCGAACTGTACGTGCATCAGGCCGGGAACGCTCTCCTCGCTAGAGGTCTCGCGGTAGTACTCCACACCCTGGATGAGGGACGTGGCGCAGTTGCCCAGGCCTGCGATCGCAACGCGAATGGGGTTCTTCGACACCGGTACTCCTTTGGCGACGGCGACGTTGCCGTTGATTGATGTAGACGAAACGTGGAAACAAACCTTTCTTACTGTACGCCTTCTGGTGTAGTTAAGCGCGCGCCGCGTGAGTGATGACACGTTCAGGATGAGATCGACCGCCGGTGTCTAGACTGGCGGCATGCCCGAGTCACCTCCCCGGCGCCTGCCCGCGGTGTCACCCACCCAGGACGACCGTCTGCTTGCCGCGCTGCGCCGTGGCATCGGCGGACCCGTGGGTGCGCACACGGTTCCGGGCCGGAGCGCGGCCCGCTTTTTCACGCCTTTTCGGGTGCTGATTCTGCTGACCACCCTGGCCGCCGTCGTCGCCGTGTTGCAGAAATCGTTCTGCCGGATCAACGGCTGGGGCCAGCCCGATGTGTACTTCGCCGGCTGTTATTCCGACTGGACTGCCCTCTACGCCGGGCGCGGCCTGGCGGAGAATGCTTTGGCCCCTTTCGCTGACGGCTCCACCTTCGAATACCCCGTGCTGGCCGCGCTCGTGGCCTCCATGACGGCAATGATCGCCCAGACGCTGCCCAGTTTCGGGGCGTCCGCCTCGCTGATCTACTTCGATGTGAATTTCTTGTTCGTGTTCGCCTTGTGGGTGGTCACGGTGATAGTCACGGCCCGGTCCGCCGGGCGCCGGTATTGGGACGCGGCCATGGTAGCGGTGGCGCCCGGAATCATCCTGGCCGGCAGTATCAACTGGGACATGTGGGCGGTGGCCCTGATGATGCTCGGGATGTGGTTGTTTGGCGGAGGCAAGCCCGGCTGGGCCGGTGTGATGCTGGGTCTGGGTGCGGCGATGAAAGTCTTCCCGATGTTGCTGTTGGGGGCGCTGCTGATCTTGGCCGTGCGGAGTCTACGCTTCGCCCCGCTGGCCTGGACGGTGCTGGGCGCCGTCGTCGCGTGGCTGGTGGTGAATCTGCCGCTGATGATCGCCAACCCCGAGGCCTGGTCGCTGTTCTACACCTTCTCCTCCGAGCGCCCGCCGGGGTGGTCCTCTATCTGGCAGATCTACAACGAGGTGCTTCCCGATGGCAGCGCGCTAGCGGTGACGGGAGCGAGTCTGGGCACGTTGTCGGTGGTGTCTTTCGTGCTGTGCTGTGGCGGAATTTTCCTGCTCGGCGTGTTGGCTCCCCACCGGCCTCGTTTCGCTCAGTTGGCACTGCTGATCGTGGCCGCGTTCATCCTGTGCAACAAGGTCTATTCGCCTCAGTTCGTGTTGTGGCTGGTGCCGCTCGTGGCGTTGGCCCTGCCGAATTGGCGGGATTTCCTGATCTGGCAGTTGGCCGAAGTTCTGCATTTTTTTGCCATCTGGGCGCATCTGTCTTCGCAGGTCTCGGGACATGAGAACGTGCATCAGTTGGACTCGTCGATCTACGTGATGGCTGTGCTGGCTCATGTGGCTGCCACCGTTTATCTGATGGTGCGGGTGGTGCAGCAGATCCTGCGCCCAGAAGACGACCCGGTGCGCCGGAGTCTCCCTGCCCAGTCCGAGCGTCCCACGACGGTGCCGGTGGGGACCCGGAAGCTCAACGCGACGCATTGGGACCCGGGCGATCTGGCGGCTCAGTCCATTGATGATCCTCAGGGCGGCCCCTATGATGGGGCAGCCGATCGGGCGCCCTGGCTGATTCGATCGACGACGGCCGACGTTGACACCCGAATTTAGCGGGCGATCTCGATCCGACGTTGCGGTCCCTCGAGGCGGGCGACGGCGATTTTCACTTCGGTGAGCTCACCCTGGAGTCCGTCGAGACGCTGATCCATCTTGTCGAACCGACTGTCCATTTTCGACTCGAGGGAGTCGATGCGTTGCGTGAACTTGGAGTCGAGCGCGTCGTCGCGGTGTGTGAACTTCGCGTCCATCTGGTCGAATCGGGCGTCCATTCTCGACTCGAGGGAGTCGATGCGTTGCGTGAACTTTGCGTCCATCTGATCGAAACGGGCGTCCACCTGCTTAAATCTGGAGTCCACTTGCTCGAACTTTTGGTCCATGCGCTTGATGAACCACGCGAAACCAGAGAAGGTCGAGGCAACAATGGTCACCACCACGGCGACCGCGGAGATCACCACCGTCAACACTTCCACCGACACGTACATACCTCCATTCTGCCCAGTCTCTGGATCGGAGACCAGTGGGTTCTCGGAATGGTCCAGGAATCTACCGAGGCGACAATGGGCGGGAAGGTCGCCACCGCTGTTGGTGTGGACGACCCGCGCCCGGCATCTACGTGTGGAGGAGTCCACCGGCTACGGTAGAACCATGAGCGTGACGAGCCCCACTGAGCACTCCACCGATTCCTACCTCGACGATCTCTCAGACTTCATCACCGCCAGCCCCTCCAGCTATCACGCAGCGGAAGAAACAGCCCGCCGTCTCGAAGCGGCCGGCTACCGCCGGCTCAACGAATCCGAGCCCTTCCCCTCCGAAGCCGGAGGCTACGTGGTGGTCCGCGACGGCGCCGTCGTCGCCTGGTCCCTGCCCGGCGGTGAGCTCGGCACCCAACAGCTGCCGGCCTTCCGCATTCTCGGCGCCCACACCGATTCGCCCACCTTCAAACTCAAGCCCAACCCCTCCACTTCCACGGACGGCTGGAACCAGGCCGGAGTCGAGGTCTATGGAGGCCCGCTGGCCAATTCCTGGCTGGACCGCGACCTTTGCTTCGCCGGGCGGCTGATCAGCGACGATGGCGAAACGCACCTGGTGCATACCGACCCCATGGCCCGGATCCCGCAGCTGGCCATCCACCTGGACCGCGAGGTCAACAACGGCCTGACCCTGGACCGTCAGCGTCATCTGCACCCCATCTTCTCGGCCGGTGAGCAGGCATCCGATGTGATGACCGTGCTGGCCCGCCACGTGGGCCTCACCGCCGAGGAGGTCACTGGGGCCGACATCGTGCTGATCGACAGCCAGCGTCCGGCACGCTTCGGTGCCCGCGACGAGTTCTTCGCCTCCGGCCGGCTCGACAATTTAGCCTCCGTCCACGCCGGAGTCACCGCACTGAGCGGCTTCAACGCCCAACTGCCGGACTACGGCGACGATGCCCCGGTCATCCCGATGCTCGCCGCGTTCGATCACGAAGAGGTCGGATCCGCCAGCCGCACCGGCGCAGGCGGGCCCCTGCTGGAAGAAATTCTGGGTCGCATCCTGGAAGCGCTGGGCATCACCACGGTCTCCGAACGCTCTCGGGTACTCGGAGACTCCTGGTTGCTCTCCGCCGACTGCGGGCACCTGGTGCACCCCAACTATTCGGAGCGCCACGACCTGGCCAATCACCCGCGTGCCAACGCCGGAGTCCTGTTGAAGATCAACGCCAACCAGCGCTATGCCACCGACGGCGTCGGCGCCGCGGCTTTTAGTCGGTGGTGTGCCGCCGCGGAGGTACCGTTCCAGGAGTTCGTCTCCAACAACACGGTGCCTTGCGGCTCCACCATCGGCCCCATCTCCGCCACCCGGCTGGGAATCCGTACCGTCGACGTCGGCATCGGGCTGCTCTCCATGCACTCCGCCCGTGAAATGTGCGGGGCCGAGGATCCGCGTAGCCTCGGCCTGGTCACCACGGCGTTCTTCTCCGGGCCCTGATCCTTAGCTGAATTCTCGGTTTCCTGCCGGGTCTGATCTCGGGTAAGATGATCAAGGTTTTCTGCGCTCTGAAACTGGCTGATGCCGGGGACTGCGCAGACCACTGCACTAACTAGAACCTCCTGTTACGGAAAGACCGTGACCGCAAAGCCCGAAGGAGGTGGGTTCGCATGCGTGCATATGAACTGATGGTGCTGATCGACCCTGAGGTCGACGAGCGCACCGTTGAACCGACCATTCGCAAGTACCTCGACGTCGTCACCAAAGATGGCGGATCCGTGGAGAATGTGGACGTTTGGGGCCGTCGTCGCCTGGCCTACGAGATCCAGAAGAAGGAAGAGGCGATCTACGTGGTCGTCAACTTCTCCTCCACTCCGGAGACCTCGAAGGAACTGGATCGTCAGCTCGGCCTGAACGAAACCATCCTGCGCACGAAGATCATCCGCCCGGAAGAGCAGAAGATCTCCGCCAAGTGACTCGACGCTGTGACTGCGTCAAGACACTGAGCTGATACACGCCAGAGACACGGAAGCACCAAAGGAGCGGACATTATGGCCGGAGAACCAGTGATCACCCTCGTGGGTAACCTGACTGCCGATCCCGAATTGCGGTTCACCGCGTCGGGGCAGGCTGTCGCGAACTTCACGGTGGCCTCAACTCCCCGGACGTTCGACCGTCAGTCCAACGAATGGAAGGACGGCGAGACGCTTTTCGTGCGTGCCTCCGTCTGGCGTGAAGCCGCTGAGAACGTCGCGGAATCGCTGACCAAGGGTATGCGCGTGGTGGTCCAGGGCCGCCTGCGCGCCCGTAGTTTCGAAACCCGCGACGGCGAACAGCGCACCAACTGGGAACTCGACGTCGACGAGGTCGGACCGTCCCTGCGCTACGCCACCGCCAAAGTGACCCGCACTCCCCGCTCCGGCGGCGGAGGCTTCGGAGGCAACTCGGGCGGCAACGCCGGAGGCGGCTTCGGTGGGAATGACGGCGGCGGCTGGGGTGGCGGCAACCAGTCTTCCGGCGGCAACGGCGGCTGGGGCGGTGGCAACCAGGGAGGCAACTCCGGTGGTGGCCAGGCCGACCCATGGGGTGGCGCCCCCTCGGCTGGTTCGTGGGATACCCCGCGCAACGACGAGCCCCCGTTCTAACCCGAACAGCTCATTCCCCTTAGTTACACCCAATATTCACCCATCCCGCAGACTGATCTGCGGGCTCCCCAACTCAAAGGAGCACCACGATGGCAAAGGCTGAAATTCGTAAGCCCAAACCAAAGTCCAACCCGCTGAAGGCGGCCGACATCGAGGTCATTGACTACAAAGATGTCGCCCTGCTGCGCAAGTTCATTTCCGACCGCGGCAAGATCCGCGCACGTCGCGTCACTGGCGTGTCCGTGCAGGAGCAGCGCAAGATCGCCCAGGCCATCAAGAACGCCCGTGAGGTTGCCCTGCTTCCTTACTCCGGCGCAGGCCGCGGCTGATCGAGACGTCGAGGAAGGAAATAGATACAGATGGCTAAGCTCATTCTGACTCAGGAAGTATCCGGTCTCGGCTCTGCCGGTGACGTCGTAGAGGTCAAGAACGGCTACGCTCGCAACTACCTGGTGCCCCGCGGTTTCGCTACCGCGTGGACCAAGGGTGGGGAGAAGCAGGTCGAGGCGATCCGCGAGGCTCGTAAGACCCGTGCGATCGCGAACCTCGAAGATGCTCAGGCCCTGGCCGAGAAGCTGCAGTCCACTGCAGTGCGTCTCGACGTGACCGCTGGTGAATCCGGCCGCCTCTTCGGCGCCGTGAAGCCCGCTGACATCGCCACCGCTGTCGAGAACGCTGGTCTCGGCCAGATCGACAAGCGCAAGGTGACCATCCCCAAGCCCATCAAGGCCACCGGGAACTACCAGGCACAGGTGCGTCTGCACGACGACGTTCTCGCCGTGATCAGCCTGCAGGTTGTCGCGATCAAGAAGAAGAAGTGAACTGACGTAGCTCAGACCACTTGCTGAGGCGCCGCGGCGTTTCACGCTAAGAACCAGGGCAGGAACCCGAATCGGGTTCCTGCCCTGGTTCTGTTTCTGGTGTGTTAAGGTCATGGCCATGTCGACCTCTGCCACTCCAGCTCCACACCCCACTCCGGAATCAGTTGCCGAATTTCGGGAGAACCTCGATGCTGTGCGTGCACGCATCGACGCTGCTGCACAGCGGGCTGGCCGGGATGCCTCGGAAATCCGGCTGCTGCCCGTTTCGAAAACTGTGCCATCGGAAAGGCTGCGTCTCGCTATCGAAGCGGGCATGACCGGACTTGGAGAGAACAAAGTCCAAGAAGTCTCCCGCAAGGCTCAAGAGCTCTCCGATCTGGACCTCCACTGGGCCGTCATCGGACCTCTGCAGACCAACAAGGCTCGCGACGTGGCGCGCTACGCGCACGAGTTCCAGGCCTTGGACAGGATCAAGGTCGCTGAGGCCTTAGAACGCCGCCTGGAGGCCGAGGACCGCACCCTGGACGTCTACGTCCAGGTCAACACGTCGGCCGAAGAAGCAAAGTCGGGGCTGAACCCGGATGAGCTGCCAGAATTTTTGGCAACCTTGCCGCAGTTCTCTCGTTTGCGGGTGCGCGGTCTGATGACGCTTGCTGTGCACTCCGAAGACGTCGAGCAGGTGCGTGGTTGTTTCCAGTTACTGCGTCAGCTGCGCGACGACGCGAGGGAATCCACACCGGAGCTGATCGGTCCCGGTGAGCTCTCGATGGGGATGTCCGGCGACTTCGAATTGGCCATTGCTGAAGGGACCAATGTGGTGCGTGTGGGCCAAGCGATTTTTGGTGCCAGACCTGTCCTTCCGAAGCAAAAATAAGTTCCACGCAGAACCGGAACTGAGCACCGGTGTTCCATCAGGTGTTCGAAGTTCAGACACCTTGTGTTCAGCATTGGCTTTATTCCGGGATTAACAGGTGTGGATAGGCTGTGGATAAACGTACTACGTTGTGGAGTTCGCCCCGGTTCCACTCCCACTGCCACACAAAATCCCCTAGTGCAAGGCGGAAAAACTGGGGCAAAAATTCTCTGAGTCCACACACCAGGTTCTGCAAAATCCCAAGTCAGAGGGCTGTTGTGCACGGAGTGACACGGGTTCTCCACCAGTTATCCCCAAACACTTCACACATGTGGGTACTTAATTCACAAGTTATCCACAGTCTGGGGTCGACACGCGGTTGAGTGATATGTCTAAGCCGAGTAGTGTCACGTGGTATTCCCCCTGAGCGAGTGGATATTGGCCGGCCTGCTGGCACCAGTATTCCGGCGTGCATCCTCCTGCTCTTGGGGTCCAAGCGTGAGGGTGCCGGAGCGAGGGTTTCGGGGAAGGGAATCAAGCAACAGTGACGTCTACGCGGTTTGATTCCGCCCAAAGCTCCGGCGCCCCACGCGATGACCGCACCCCTCCCCAGGACCTCGATGCTGAACGCTCGGTACTGGGTGGGATGATGCTCTCCAAGGATGCGATTGCCGACGTCGTGGAAATCATCCGCGGACGCGACTTCTACTCTCCTGGTCATGAGCTAGTCTACGAAGCCATCATCGACTTGTATGGCCGCGGGGAGCCCGCCGACGCCATCACCGTGACCGCATTGCTGAACCGGCGCCAGGAGCTCCAGCGCGTCGGTGGCGCGGCAACGCTGCACGAACTGGTGCAGTCGGTGCCCACCGCGGCCAACGCCGGTTTCTATGCTGAAATCGTGCGTGAGAAGGCGGTGCTGCGACGCCTGGTGGGCGCGGGTACCAAGATCGCGCAGATGGGCTACGTCCAGGACGGCGAAGTCGAGGAAATCGTCAACGAGGCCCAGGCCGAGGTCTACAAGGTGGCCGAGGGGCGTCAGTCTGAGGACTACGTCGCCCTGGCGGACATTCTCGAGCACACCGTGGATGAGATCGAAGCGGCCGGATCCCACGGGGACGGCATGTCTGGTGTGCCCACCGGCTTCTATGAATTCGACGAGCTGACCCAGGGCCTACATGGCGGTCAGATGATCGTGATCGCTGCCCGCCCCGCAGTGGGTAAATCCACTCTGGCCCTGGACTTCGCCCGCTCAGCGGCCATCAAGAACAACATGGCCACCGTGTTCTTCTCCCTCGAAATGGGCAAGAACGAGATCGCCATGCGTCTGCTGTCGGCCGAGGCCACGATCGCGTTGCAGGATTTGCGCAAGGGCACCATCCGTAATGAGCAGTGGACCCAGATCGCCGCGACCGTCGGTCGGCTCAACGAGTCCCCGTTCTTCGTCGATGACTCCCCGAACATGTCCATGATGGAGATCCGCGCCAAATGCCGTCGACTCAAGCAGAAGCACGACCTGAAGCTGGTGATTCTCGACTACCTGCAGCTGATGAGCTCGGGCAAGCGCGTGGAATCCCGTCAGCAGGAAGTTGCCGAATTTTCGCGTGCACTGAAGCTGCTGGCCAAAGAGCTCGAGGTGCCGGTGATCGCGCTGTCCCAGCTGAACCGTGGTTCTGAGCAGCGCACCGACAAGAAGCCTCAGGTCTCCGACCTGCGTGAATCCGGCTCGATTGAGCAGGACGCCGACATGGTCATCCTGCTCCACCGTGAAGACATCTATGACAAGGAATCACCGCGTGCCGGTGAAGCGGACCTGATCGTGGCCAAGCACCGTAACGGCCCCACCAAGACCATTGTGGTCGGATTCCAGGGCCACTACTCGCGCTTCTCCAACATGGCCACCGATTCAGGCGGTTTCTAAGCCGAGCACGCCTTCTGAGGGGAGCTACGCCACCTCTGGTGGCACGGCGGTGTTGCGTATGTCGTGCAAGGTATCGATGATGACCTCCACGTCAGATTGAGGGAAAACCATATCCGGTCCTATTGGTGCATGGTCGGTATATGGAGGCTCGAACAGGCGCTCTGGGTCCATCACACCGTTGCGCGTCAGCTCGTCAACGATGAGATTGACGAAACGGACCTGATCGACGGTAAACCTGGTCTCATCCAGATAGTCCTTGAATGCTTCAGCGGCAGCGGCCCGGTCGAGTCCGACGAGACCGCGGATGAAGATCCCGAGGCCCCCGCCTTGCTCATTCGCCCAAACGATGTCGATAGGTCCGGCACCGGCTTCGACGAGCATGCCTTCGAGCTCCGAGAGATCGCCCGGAGTGAGTTGCTTATTTCTGCGGAGCCGCTGCAGCGCAAGATGTTCCAAGTGCTGGCGAAGATACGCTTCTGCCTTGGACTGGAAGCGTACGAAGTCAGTGCCTGGGGTGATGCGCGGAAAATCGACTTCTACACCGTCCCCCAAGAGGTCTTCGAAATCTGTGTATACGGGACTCCGCTGGGTCTTCTCGATAAAGCGCACCAAGCCACGAACCCGCTGTCGTGCAAGTTCGAGCATCGGTAGTGTCACGTCGAACCACCACTCATCGCCAGCTATTGATTCCAGCAGAACGCTCTGCTCCGCCACAGACGGGATTGCTAGCTTGCTGAGCAAGGATGTCGCAATATGCTGGACGGTTTCTCGGATCCGTTCGGCGAGTATCGCGTCCCCATCGAGTTGTGCCAGCTGTCGACGAAGAATCAGCAAGTCGAATCGTTTGGCGTCCTCGTCGTCATCGCGGACTGAGGTGGGTAGCCCGGCGATGGGCAGCAGCCGCTCGGCTTTTGCGGGCGTGAGTTGCTTCCACGCATCCTTCTCGGCGAATTCCTCGACTGCCGCACGGTGGGGACGTACGACGAAATTGTCGAGGTTCATCCCCTCGACGATTGAATGTAGCGTAGCTGCGGTCGAGGTGCGTAACTCTGGCTCAGCGTCGCCCAGTGCGGTCACGAGCCCGAGACGGGCCTCAAACAATCGCTGTGAGAGCGATTTTTGGATCTGGCCTTGCGAGCCGGGAAGGTCTTGGCCGAAGTACTCGAGATTGCCGCAGAAATCGAAGACGAGAAAGTCTTGTTTATCTTCTCCTGGTCCAAAGAGGTCGGGGCTCAATCGTGTGCCGCGGCCGATCATCTGCCAGAATTTCGACTTGGATCGCACCATCTTGAAGAACAGGAGGTTCACAACCTCGGGCACATCAATTCCGGTGTCGAGCATATCGACGCTGATCGCAATATGCGGCGCCTTGTCCGGAACCGAGAAGTCGTCGATGAGACTTTGCGCGTACGGGGTGCCGTGCGTGATGACACGGGCGAAATGGCCCGCATACTCCGGATAGGCGAGGTCGAAGCGACGCTGGATGAATTCGGCATGCTTCTGATTTTTCGCGAAGATGATGGTCTTACCCAAACGGTCGCTGCCGGCCACCTTGTAGCCGCGTACCATCAGCGTCTCGAGGACCTTATCGACGGTGTCTTCGTTGAATAGGAATCGATTGATCTCTTCGGCCCCGACCTCGTCGGGCGGGCCGTTATCTCCCCAGTCAAGGGAATCCCATTGTTCCTTCTCTTCCTCACTCAGGTCGGCATACTGAATTCCTGCGCGCAAGAAGCCACCGTCAAAGCTCACGCCACGCGGAGGCACGAGATACCCCTCGTCCACGGCTTCATCGAGCGAGTAATTGTCGGTGGGGACACCATCCTCAAGGTGAAACAGTCGATAGGTATTGTGGTCGACTTCGTCCTTCGGGGTGGCAGTCAGGCCGACCAGCATGGCGTCAAAGTAGTCGAAAATTGCGCCGTACTTGGCGTAGATGGAGCGATGCGCCTCATCAATCACGATGAGGTCGAAGTATCCTGGTCCGAAGCGCCGCAGTTTGTTGTCGACCTCGTTGATGAGATTCATCATGGTCGGATAGGTCGAGACGTAGACGCGCCCGTCGACGGCCTTCTCGGTGACAAGGTTGACGGTAGTCGACCCAGGTAAGTGGGCTTTGAAGGCGTTCGCAGCCTGTTTCACGAGCGCGGTACGGTCGGCAAGAAACAGCACTCGTTTGACCCAGTTGGCTTTCTGCAACAGATCGACCAGAGCGATCGTGGTGCGGGTCTTCCCGGAGCCAGTGGCCATCACCAGGAGTGCTTCGCGCTGATGACGATCGAAGGCATCGCTAACGGCTTTGATCGCCCGCACCTGGTACGGACGCCCTGCGATATCAGTGTTCACAGGCTGGGGCGACAGCGGTTGCTTTGTGCGTCGGCGTTGGATGAGTAATTCCAACTCGTCACGTGTGTAGAAGCCTTGAACCTCGCGCGGCGGGTAGCCCCCCGCGTCGTCCCAGATGCGGTGGACGTAGCCGTTGGTGTAGAAGATCACTGGTCGGCGTCCGAACTCGCGCTCCAGGCAGTCGGCATAGAGCTTCGCCTGTTGCTGCCCGACGTCCGGCGACATTGCCGTGCGCTTCGCTTCGATCACCGCAAGCGGCAGACCATCGGCACCCCACAACACATAGTCGACAAAGCCACGCCCCTCAGCGGTGGGCATACCTTGGACTTCGTATTCGCGATCGCGGTCTTGGTCCAAGGGCCAGCCGGCCTCGCGCAGGAGAACGTCGATGAACTGATCGCGCGCGGCGGCTTCGTCGTAGTCCCGGGTGTCTGGCGCGACGGACGCCTGGGCCTTAGCGATTTTCGCCTGAAGTTCGGCGATTTCGGCCTCGTGTGCCGCGAGCCGCTCATCCCTCTTGGCGAGCACACGGGCGTGCTCCTCATCTTGCTCGCGGAATTTTTCCGTAAGTTGGGAAATCTCCTCGCGTGAGAGCGGGGCTGAACGGGCGGCTAGAGCTGGGTCGAACCGCGCCTGGAGGGGCACCACATCAGGCCGAGGAGAGTAGTGGTAGGACGCCCAGACGATGACGTTGAACAGCTCTCGCAACACTGCAAGTGACGTTTCTTGGCTGATCTGCCGAGTGTCGTGGACGGCCGTGTTTGCCATGCGCCTGATTGCCGTGAGCTTTTGTCCGATGGCTGGTGGCACGTGTGTTTTGAACGAGGCGTCACTGATCTTCGCGGCAAGGTCACTTCGGTACGGCTCCCGTAGCGACAGCACGTCGTAGAGGTAGTCGACTAGGAGCTCGACAGCGCGGCGACTGTAGAAGCACGCCGAGCGCGGATCGGACGCGAGATAGGACTCCGCCCGGGCAGCGTCGGTGAACAGCTGTGGGATCGTCTCTCGCAGGAAGGCGAAGTTGCTCATGTATCCACCCCAGGGATGACGGTGTCGATGAGATACGTGCGCAGCGCGGGCACGTCGCTCACGATCGTGCGCCATACGCGGTGTTGGTTGAGGTCGTCGTATTGGTGGGCGGCAAAGTTGCGCATGTCGATGATTGCTCGCCATGGCTGGGCGGGGAAGCGCTCACGCACGGGAAGAGGGATCTTCGATACAGCTTCGCCGATGCGGATGAGCCCCATCTGGGCGGCCCACTGAGTTTGGACGTTCGCAAGGAATTTCTCCTCGCCTGCGGAGACGATGTCGCTAATCACGTCGCACACTGCAACCACGCGTGTTGCCGCATCCTGCGTTTTCGCCGCCTCCGAGGTCATATGGCGACGGCTTCCTTGAGTATCCGCTCGCGCATCTCCCCACGAAGTGAATCGACGTCCACCACATCGACGTCGATGTGCAGTAGATCAACCAGGTCGAGCCGGAGTCCGATGATGTCGAGCAGGCTGGCATCCGGCGTGAAGTCGACGAGTAGGTCGAGGTCGGAGCCTGCGGTATTGTCACCGCGTGCCACTGATCCGAAGATGCGGGGCGCGGCGGCACGGTGCTCGGAAACGAGGCGGTGGATGTCGGCGCGGTGCTGGTCAATTCGGTGCATTGGTGGCGCGTTGAGAGCGCGGCGCAGTCGTTCTAGCACCTCGGGGCTGGGCTCGCGGCGGCCGTTCTCGTAGGCGGATATATTCGGTTGCGAAACCTTTGCGGCGCGTGCCAGCTGCGACTGGCTCATGCCTGCCGCAAGTCGCTCAGCCCGAATATCCATATCTCTACTGTAGTGCAAGGGTTATCGCGGGCGATATAAGTGGCTACCTGAATGGCTTGGTTTAGAGATCTCCCCGAAATGCCCGGGACTGAAGTGAGGCGAAGAGGTCATCGTCGGCGGTGAGTGCATGAAGGGTGGCCTGTCGTAAACCTATAAGTACTTGCATGCGTTGAGCGTAAATGCGTTGGGTTTTTCGGGGTGGCACAAGGACTTCTATCGAGGCGAATGCTGATTTGTTGACGAGACCTTTCATCCCTCCGGTCGACCTACCACGGACTAGCTCAGGGAATGTTTTTAGCTGACCGAGCAGGAACATGGCGTCGATGGAATCAGAAGGGAGTATCGCATTGATCTGCTGATTAAAAGCGACAGGGCGATCGACAATGGAGGCCTTACCGATACTTAAAGCACTGCCTGCAATACAGGTGACGAGGATGGAGCCAGCCGGGGCGATTCGAGCGCGTCTCATTCCGGTCTCGGAGAGCCCTTCGATTGCACGCGTCGCGATGACATTGCCGAGATTGTCAGACTTAATCCATTCGATCGCATTGCCGAAATTCTCGGCGGAAGCGCGGGATGGTGAGTTGCCAGTCTCCACAGTCGCGAGCGAGCCGATCGACTCCTTCGGGAAATGGCGTTCGTTTGAAAAAGGGTGACCGAACATGTCGTGGAAGATCGACTGGGTGAGCGAGTCGAGGTGGGCGAGAACCTGGCGGCGCTTGGTGCGGATCGCGTCGGCTCGGTCAAGGAGCGCCGCGATCCGTTGCTGCTCGGGGATCGAGGGGAGGGGAATGGGGAGATTTCCGAGCGCGCTTAGTGAAATCGATTTGCGCCGGTGGATAGCGCCTTTGCCTAGCTGAGGGTAATGCGCGAGTGCCCGGGGGCTCTTGAGGAACCGGATCAGGTAGTTAGAGTCCACGCGAGATCCGTCAGCGCTGAACACCGTATACATCGGACTTATGAGTCCACGTTCGGGTGCAATGCCGATGGATCCTTCGTCGAGATGGATGGTGGCATAAGCAAAGTCCCCGGGCTCGACAAGCTTGTATCCGGTGACTTCGCGACTGAATACCTGCTTCTTGAAGTACTCCAAACTCGGTACGAATCCCGAGTGCTTGGTCACTGAGTAAACGGGGAAGTTGGTGTCGGCGCCCGCCTTTCGTCCCGCCGGACGAATTAGATCGCCGAGGACAACTGTTTTCACGAGAGCATCGCCTTCAGCTCGTCGAGGTCGGCAGCGATTTCGGCATCCAACTTCTCGATGTCGGCGATGATGTCGAGCGGGGCGGGATGTTCGACTTCTTCGTAGACGACTTCTTTGTACCTGTTGATAGTGAGGTCATACCCCTGCGCGACGATGTCCGTCTTGGGCACGAAGAACGACTGGTCGGTGCGGGCGCGATCCTTTTCTGCATCTCGCGCTTGCCAGCGAGCCAGCACATCCGGCAGATCGTTTGCTTCAACGGGGCTGCGTTTGTCGTCCAGAGAGAACCCATCGGCACGCACATCGTAGAACCAGACGTTATCCGTGCCGCCATCGTTCGTTTTGGTGAAAAAGAGGATGGCGGTCGAGACACCGGCGTAGGGGCGGAAGACGCCAGAGGGAAGCTTGACGACGGCATCCAGCTTTTGGTCTTCAACGAGCGTCTTGCGCAGCTTCTTGTGAGCTGAGCTCAAGCCGAACAGTACTCCATCGGGAACGATGACCGCAGCGCGACCGCCAGTCTTGAGGAGTTTCAAGAACAAGGCAAGGAACAGCAGCTCGGTCTTCTTCGTTTTGACCGTGTTCTGCAAATCCTTCGCGGTTGACTCGTAGTCCAGAGACCCAGCGAAAGGCGGATTGGCGAGGATGAGCGTGTACTTCTCGGTATCCCCAGCGGCACCCTCAGAAAGTGAGTCACGGTAACGAATATCCGGGGCTTCGATACCGTGCATGAGCATGTTCATGCTGCCGATGCGGAGCATGGTCGAGTCGAAGTCATAGCCGTGGAACATCGAATGGTGGAAATGGCGCCGTTGTGTGGCATCCAGCAGCGCATCATTGTGAGTCTCGCGGACGTACTCGCTCGCCGAGACAAGGAATCCAGCGGTGCCGCAGGCGGGGTCGCAGATCTCATCGACCGCTGTCGGCGCGGTCATCTGGACCATGAGGTCGATGATGTGGCGCGGGGTGCGGAACTGTCCGTTCACGCCAGCCGAGGCGATTTTCGACAGCAGATATTCGTAAAGGTCGCCGTTAGTGTCGCGGTCGGTCATCGGGATGCCGTCGAGCATGTCGACGACCTTCGACAGCAAGGACGGGGTGGGGATGGTGAAGCGAGCATCTTTCATGTGCTGGCTGTATGTGGTGCCATCGCCCATTCCACGCAGGAACGGAAAGACCTCGTCACCGATGATCTTGAACATCACCTCGGGGGAGGTGTTCTTGAAGTGGCTCCACCGAAGATCCGTCTGGCCTGCCAAAAACACTGGATTCTCGATCGGCTTGCCGGTGACCCGTGCCTTATTCTCGGCGAGGGTCTGGATCTCGTCCAGTCGGCGGATGAACAGCAGGTAGGTGATCTGCTCGATGACTTCCAGCGGATTGCTGATGCCTCCCGACCAGAAGGCATCCCACACGCGGTCGATCTTGGATTTCAGTTCCCCGGTGATCACTGTGTAGCTCCATCCGACAAGAGGAGAGTGAATCGTGTCGGGAGAGAGCTCATCGGTGGGTCCTTTGGGGTGCTGCTGAAACGGGTGACGCGCGTGGGGAGCGCATTTTCATCAGGTTATCAGCGGAACTTTCTCAATCTGCTGGCCCATGCGGTGGGTCTTCCACCAGCCGTCGGTGATGTCCCACGCACTGATGGTCACGATGCCGAATCCGAGAATCACGCCGAGGGTGCGCAGCGTGTCTTGGCTGACCCCGTTGCTCAGCGCCAGCTCGATCAGCTCGGCGCTGAACAGGTCGCCACGCCCCAGCAGGGTCATGGCCCAGCTGAGGAACAGGATCGCCAGGGCGGTGTTGGCCACGGCGAGAGCTGTGCTCCAGCGCCGTCGTCGATACAGCACGATGGCGAAAACTGCTTCAAGTACCAGCAATCCCAGTAACCCGACCATCCACCAGGGCCACAACTGCGGCGCGAGAATCGGAACCGATTCCCCGTCTACGTGGATGAATCCGCGCAGTTGATCCCACAGGACGGCACCGAGGGCCAGTCCCAGGAAGACCAGGGTGGCGATCAGGTCGGAGCGACCGGTGCCGTGGTCTTGCCAATCCGGCAGCTGGTCGACGTCCCAAGTGGTGCCCGTATCGGCACCGGTACGTTCGAAGATCACGAACACCAGGGTGACCCAGAAGCTCACATGCACCACCGACGCCAGGGCGACGCCGAGGGCCTGGCCGACCACCTCGCCGGGGGAGGAGTTGGCCAGTACCTGGGCGAAGGCGACCCCGCCGAAGGCACAGATCGGGACGATGATGAGCAACAGTTTCAGCAGTCGGCGCCACGCGATGAAATAGCGGGGGCCAATGAGGTGCAGAGGCTGGTTGGAGTACCCGGCGGCGAGGACGGCCGGGTCACCCAGGGCAGTGAGGACGGCGCGCTCGGCTTCTTCCGGGGTTTCTCCGGCCTCAATGCGGGCGTCGACGTCGTCGAGAATGGAAGCTTCCAGCTCGGTGCGGACGTCCTCCTGGACTGAGGCGGGCAGTGACTTCACGGTGGCCGCGATGTAGTGGGCTTACCCTGAATTAGTGGACATCTGAGCAAGGTGGCGGCTGTGGCTGTTACCAGGAAGGTGTCACGATGAGAACCATGACGAGTAAACGCCGGAGCTTTACCCCGGAATTCAAAAGAGAAGCCGCTCGATTGGTGATCGATACCGATCGCAGCATCCGAGCTGTCGCCGAAGAGATCGGCGTTGGAGAACAGTCACTTGGCCGGTGGGTGAAGATCGAGCGCGAGTCTCGCCAGCCAACGAAACGACGCACCGTCGAGGAGCTTGAAGCTGAGAACGCGAAGCTAACGAAGGAACTCTACGAGGCCAGAAAGGACAATGAGTTCCTGGGAAAAGCCGCGAGCTTCTTCGCGCAGAAGCGTCAGGACCGGAACGGTTTGAACTGATGCACGTGGAGAAGCACAATCACCAAATCAAGCGCATGGCGCGATTATTAGGAGTCTCCGCCTCGGGCTATTACGCCTGGGTCGGTCGCGAAGGTCGTCCTCCCGGGCCGCGTGCGGCACGTCAACGACAGATCGACGCGAAGGTTCGCGACGTTCATGCCGAGTCTGGTCACGTGTATGGAGCGCCTCGGATCAGTGCTCAACTCGGCCGAGAAGGGATCAACGTCAATCGGAAAACGGTGGCTGCGTCGATGCGTCGTCAGGGGTTGGAAGGGATCAGCCCACGAATGTTCTCCCCGGTGACCACGATCGCTGGAGTACGCCCGCATCGCATTCCAGATCGGGTGAAGCGCACCTGGGATCAAGGCGAACTGGACAAGGTCTGGATCAGTGATGTGACGTATCTACGTACCGGGGAAGGATGGCTGTATCTGTGCCTGGTCACCGATGCCCATAGCCGGCGCGTGCTGGGCTGGTCGATGTCGAGGGTGCAGAACTCCGAGCTGATTGAATCCGCGCTGCGAAGAGCGTGCTTGGTCCGGCAGAATCACAAGCCTGATGGCCTGGTATTTCACGCGGATCGAGGGGCCCAGTACACCAGTGAAGACACGTACAAAGTCTGTTGGGATTTGGGCTTGGCTCAGTCAGTCGGCCGGACCGGGGTTTGCTTCGATAATGCGATGGCAGAGAGCGTGTTCTCCAAATTGAAAACCGAGTTCTATGACCGTCGTGTCTGGGCTACCCGGGCTGAAGCTCGTGCTGGGGTCGTTCATTGGATTGAGCAGGTTTACAACCGTCGGCGACTGCATTCGGCCCTCGGGATGCTCCCGCCGGTGGAATACGAACATTCCCTTAGGGAACAGCAGTCAGCCGGTGAGATAGAAAGACTTCAGGCAACGGCCTGATGAACTAAGAACATGTCCACAACTTGCGGGCAAGCCCAGTAGCGGTCGGTCAGGGTGGCGCTCATGACGATGCTCCAGATGTTTCAGGGGAGCCCTCGGGGGTGAGTGAGGTGAGGGATGTGGTGAGTGCGAGCCAGTCGCTGTGCAGGGTGTCGGCCAGGCGGAGGCCCTGTTCGGAGGTGCGGTAGAACTTGCGGGGTCGGGATTCTTCGGTGTTCCACTCGCTAGTGAGGTGCCCTTGTTTATCGAGGCGGCGCAGCAGGGGGTAGAGCGTGGGATCAGGTGGGACTGCTATATCTGGTGGCGTGGTGATGGAGATCTGGGAGCGGGCGACGAGTGTGCAGCCGCCGCTGAGTTGGCTGGTGGTGCTGGCACTCGGCGTGGGTGCGCTGGTAGTGACGTGGACGCCGCTGGGATACCGGATGGTGCGGCAGGTGGGCACGCTGATCCACGAGGCCGGGCACGCCCTGGTCGCGGTGCTGGTGGGACGCCGACTCAGCGGGATCCGGTTGAATTCCGACACCTCCGGGGTGACGGTGAGTCGGGGGCGACGGAGTGGGCCCGGCATGGTGGCGACCCTGCTGGCGGGCTATCCGGCGCCGGCGCTACTGGGCCTGGGTGGCGCGTGGTTGGTGAGTCTCGGTTACGCCGCCGGCTGGCTGTGGCTGCTGGTGCTGCTGTGTGCGGTCATGCTGGTGCTGATCCGGAACCTGTACGGGCTGTGGGTGGTGCTGGCCACCGGGGTGGCGGTTGCGGCGGTGTCGTGGCTGGCCCCTGGGCCGATGTTGACCGGGATGGCGTACCTGTTGGTGTGGTCGCTGCTGTTGATCGCGCCCCGAGCCGTGGTGGACCTGCAGCGGGCGCGACGTCGTGCCGTGTCGGGGCGGGGTAGCGTGAGCGGCGGCACGGACGCCGACCAGCTGGCCGCCCTCACCCGGATCCCCGCCGTCGCGTGGGTTGCTGTGTATTGGTTGGTCTGTGCTGGGTGCCTCGTAGCTGGTGGGTGGCTGATGCTCGATGCGGCTACCGGGTCATTTCCGTGGTGATGGCCTCGTCGATGGCGTTCACGAAAGCGATGAGCTCGTCGTTGCTGATGATGAATGGCGGGCTGATCTGCAGGGTGTTGCCGCGCAGCGGCCGGGAGATGAACCCGAGCTCGATGATCTCGTCCGCCACCCGTTCTGCGGAGAGGTTTTCATTCAGGGTGACGCCGCCGAGCAGGCCCGCCACACGCACGTCCTGTACCGCGGAGTTTCGCTCGGCCAGGGCGGAGAGCTGTTGGTCCAGCACCGTTTCTAGTTCGCGGACGCGCGGGATCAGCTGCTCGCGCTCCAGCAGGTCCAGGTGCGCCAGGGCGACGGCAGCGGAGGTGGCGTGACCGCCGTAGGTGGAGCCATGCCGGAAGACCGGGGTGTCCGGTGAGTCCCGGTAGAAGGGCTCCCACAGCCGGGGGCTGATCAGAATGCCGCCCAGGGGCGCGTAGCCGGAAGTGACCCCCTTGGCGAAGGTCACGATGTCGGGGTCGACCTGGTAGCGCTCGGCCGCGAACATGGTGCCGGTGCGGCCGAACCCGGTGATCACCTCGTCCAGGATGATCAGGATGTCGTTCTCACGGGCCAGCCGTTGCAGTTTGTCGAGGTAACCCGGCGCGGGAGGATTCACCCCGCCGGTGCCCTGGACGGGCTCGGTGACGATGGCGGCGATGGTGTCGGCGCCGATCTCGTGGATGATGCGCTCCAGGGCGTCGGCGTCGTGCACGGGAACCCGCGCGGTTTCCGGGACGAGCGACTCGGTGCCGTAGCCTTCACGGTTGAACTCCAGGCCCGCGATCGAGGTGCCATAGGCGTGCAGGCCGTGATAGGCGAATTCGCGGCTGAGAATGAGCTGCTTGCTGGGTCGACCCTCGCGCTGCCAATGCCGGCGCGCCAGCTTGCAGGCGACGTCGATGGCGTCGGACCCTCCGGAATTCAGGATCACCTTGGAGCGCTCGATGGGCGAGATGCTGGCCAGGCGCTCACCCAGGGCCTGGGCCTGATCGTTCGTGAAGCGGGCGAAGGTGTGATAAGTCTCCAGCCGTTGCATCTGGGAGTATGCAGCCTGGGCCAACTCCGGATGGGAATGCCCCACATTGGCGTGCCAGAGCCCGGCGGTTCCGTCGAAAAGACGGCGCCCGTCGGTGGTGTGAATGTAGGAACCCTCACCGCGCTCGATGACGAGCTGACGTCCCAGCACGCTGGGGGTATGCGCCTGGGCCGGCCAGAGGGCGGGTCCGTCGACGAGGGGGGCGGTGGCGGTGGTCGGGGGGTGCAGGTCGGTGTTGCTCATCTGCTGGACCTCTCTTCGACGTGGATGACGACGCTTCTTCAGAAACGCACGGATCTGAGTGCCATTGTTTCCAGGCTAGGAGCTAGCACCGGTTAAAGAAAGTGGCGGGGAACACGCGGGTGAACATCGGGCGGTGCATCTTTTCGTCGAGGGTGGTTGCATACTAGGCTGACCGCAAAGCTCGACGGCGCGACCCGGAAGCCGAGGCGATCTCATGCTCCTGACGCAACCCGACCTCCAACTCGATCCGCTGTGGGCGCTGACGGCCGAATGTGCCGCCGACCTGCGTTTGAACCGGCTGAACCTGGTGATCGGCGTGTACCGGGATGAGCACGGGGTGTGCCCCGTGCCGCAGGCGGTGCAGGAGGCGGAGCTGCGGCTGGCCTCGATCGCCGCGACCAAGGAGTACACGAGCCCGTCGGGCAATATCGAGTTCAATGCGGGGATCACCGACCTGGTACTGGGCGACAGCGACCTGACCCAGCGGGCGCGCTCGCTGCAGGCGGTCGGCGGGACGGGGGCGCTGCGGCTGTTGGCCGAGCTGTTGGCGATCACCGGCCCGGAGCGCACGGTGCACCTGGGGGTTCCCGCGTACGTGAACCATGTGCCGGTGCTGCAGGCGGCCGGGCTGCGGATCCAGGAGTACGCCATCGAGAATGAGGGGTATCTGAACGTCGACGCCGTCGTCGAGGCGGTGCGGGGCGCGCGGGCCGGGGACGTGTTGCTGTTGCAGGGTGCCTGCCACAATCCGACCGGGCTGACCATGCCCGTGGCGGTGTGGGAGCAGTTGGGACACGAGATGAACCGGGCCGGGGTGATCCCGCTGATTGACCACGCCTATTTCGGGCTGGGCGACGGACTGGAAGAGGACCTGGCCGGGATGCGGCGGATGCTGGAGATCGTGCCGGAGGGACTCGTGGCGGTGAGCGCGTCGAAGGTGTGGGGGCTGTATAGCGAACGCACCGGCTGCGCCGTCGCCGTGATGTCGAACCCGGAGCGCGGTACGTACGTGCACGGGGTGCTCGAGGTGATCGCCCGGGCGGCGTACTCGCAGGCACCTTCGCACGGTGCCCGGGTGGTGGCGGAGGTGCTCGGCGACGACGGGTTGCGCGCGCAGTGGCGTGCCGAGCTGGACCAGATGCGGGAGCGGATCACCGGATTGCGCGAAGGGCTGGTGCGGGGGTTGACGGCGGCCTCGGACGCGCCAGAATGGCCGGCGCTGGCGGATCAGCGGGGGATGTTCTTGCGGTTGCCGCTGAGCCCGGAACAGATGGCCCGGCTGCGCATCGACCACGCGGTGTATGGCGTGCCTTCGGGGCGGATCAACCTGGCGGGGGTGCCCACCGCGGCGGTGGACCGGCTGGCGAACGCGATCCTCGAGGTGCATGATCGGGTGCGCGATGCTGGTTGATGTGATCCTGCGCGATGCCCGGGTGGTTACGGGTGCTGGTCCGGGCACTGATTCGCCCGCAGAGGTGGACCGTATGGCGGTGCTGAACGGGCGCGTGGTGGCGATCGGCGACGACGCCGCGGGGCTGACCGCGCGCGAGGTGGTGTCGCTGGGTGGGCGCACGGTGTTGCCGGGGTTCAACGACGCGCACGCGCACTCGGTCTGGTACGGGATGACCCTGATCGAGGCGGACCTATCGGCGGTGCGCAGCCTGGACGACGTGTACCGGGTGGTGCGCTCGCGGGCGGCAGACACCGACCCGGGGGAATGGGTGATCGCCTCGGGGTTCAACCCGGTGCTGATCGGCGGGGCCGTGCCCGATGCCGACGCCTTGGACGAGGCCTCAGACGGGCGGCCGGTGTGGATCAAGCACGCCTCCGGACACTCCTGCCAGCTCAGCGGGCTTGGCATGCAGCGAGCCGGGGTGGGGGCGCACCTGGACCGGGAGATCGACGGCGGGCGGATCGTGGTGGATGAGACCGGGCGTGCCACGGGGGTGCTCGAAGAGCGCGCCATGAAACTCATCCAGGACCTGCTGTTGCCCAGTTCGATCGACACCATCGCTCGCGCCCTGGACTTGGCCACCGCCCAGTACGCACGTGAGGGGCTGACCAGCGTGACCGACGCCGGGGTGGCCGGCGGGTGGATCGGCCACGCACCCGGTGAGCTCGCCGGCTATCAGGCGGCGCGTGAAGCCGGCACCCTGCGCACCCGGATGCAGGTGATGCCGGTCATCGATGTGCTGCAGAGCCTGGGCGGGCACGACGACGAACCGGAGCGGCAGGGGCTCAGCGGCGGGCTGCGCACCGGCTGGGGTGACGATGCACTGCAGTTGGGACCGGTCAAAGTGTTCACCGATGGGTCGATTCTTGGGCGCACGGCGCAGGTGACCGAACACTATGACGCCTGCCCCGGTCAACACGGCTACCTGCAGGAGGACCCGGAGGTGATGCGGGCCCGCGTGCTTGCCGCCTACGCCGCTGGCTGGTCTGTAGCCCTGCACGCCGTCGGGGATGCCGCTCTGGATCTGGCGCTGGACATCATCGAGGAGGCGCGCCGTCGTGATGGGGCGCGGAGCGTGCCGAACCGGGTGGAGCACGGGATTGTGGTGCGGCCCGACCAGATTGATCGGATGGCCCGGCTCGACGTCGCCTGCGTGATGCAGTCCAGTTTCATCAGCACGTTCGGAGAGGGCATCCGCGCCGCGGTGGGTCCGGAACGCACCGAATGGGCGCAACCGGCGCGCAGCGTGCTCGAATCGGGCATGCCGCTGGCGCTCAGTTCGGATCGGCCGGTCACCGCCGGGGCGCCGTTGCGGGGCATCCAGTCGTTCGTCGAGCGTCTCACTGAAGCCGGTCGGGAGTACGGGCACCGGCAGCGGATCACGGTTCAGGAGGCCCTTGCCGCAGCGACGGTGGGGTCGGCGCAGGTTACCGGGCAGCGTGACAAGGGCCGGCTGGTGCCCGGCCAGCTCGCGGATGTGGTGGTGCTGCGGGAACATCCGGTCGACGTCGACGTCAGCGAGATTCATGCGATTCCGGTGGACGCGACCATGGTGGGCGGCCGATTCACGCACCGCAGCCCGGAGGTGTGAAGAGTATCCGGGAGCGACCAGGACTCGAGCAAAGGGAGGCACGATGAGCACAGGATCGGATGAGAGGCGCGTGGCGCTGGTGACCGGCGGATCCTCCGGGATCGGGCTGACCATCGCCCAGCGGCTCGCGGCCGACGGGTTCCAGGTGGTGGTGACCAGCCGCACGGCTGGTTCGGGACACGACGACGGGGTGGGGCAGTCGGAGTCTGGACCGGTGCTCGCGATCGCCGCCGACCTGACCGCGCCCGGCGAACCGGCGCAGGTGGTGGGCGAGGTGCTGGAGCGGTTCGGTCGGCTCGACGTGCTGGTCAATAACGCGGGGCGTCGGCACGCGGGTCTGATCGCCGATACTCCGGTGTCCGAGATTTCTGAGGTGTTCGCCATCAACACGTTCGCGGCGATGGCGATGACCTCCGCCGCCGTCGAGCCGCTCTCGGTACGGGGCGGTGCCGTCATCAACGTGCTTTCCCGCCTGGCGAGCGTGGGCGTGGCCACCCTGACCACCTACACCGCCTCGAAGGGTGCGCTGCTGGCCTACACGCGCGGTGCGGCGGTGGAGCTGGCCCCGCACGGGATCCGGGTCAACGCGGTGGCCCCCGGCATGACCAAGACGCCGCTGATCGAGGATTGGCTCTCCGACCAGGACGACCCCGAGGGCGCGTTGGCGGCGGTGGTCTCCCAGATTCCGCTGGGTCGGCTGGGCACCACCGCTGACACCGCGGCGGCCGTGGCGTATCTGGCGTCGGACGAAGCGAGCTACCTCACCGGGGTGTCGATTCCCGTGGACGGCGGATACACCGCGCAGTGACGGCCTCTTCGGTGGGTGGGCGTCGCGCGGCTAGGCTGAAGGCTATGTCTGATTCTGCTCTTCCCGCTGATTCTGTTGCCGTCTCGGCCGTGCCCACTGTCGACGACGTCCGATCCGCCGCGGACGTGCTCGACGGCGTCGCCCACCGCACCCCCGTGCTCACCTCGACGCGACTGAACCGGGGGTGGAGCGAGACGGCCGGGCGCGAGGTGCAGGTGTTTTTGAAGGCCGAGAACCTGCAGCGGATCGGCGCGTTCAAGTTCCGCGGCGCCTATAACGCCCTGCACCGGCTACCCGCCGGGGACCCGGTGGTGGCCTACTCCTCTGGCAACCACGCGCAGGCGGTGGCGTTGGCTGCCCGCCTGCAGGGGCGCACCGCCACCATCGTGATGCCCGAGGACTCCCCGGCGGCCAAGCTGGAGGCCACCCTCGGCTACGGTGCGGAGGTGGTCCCCTATGACCGCTACACCGAGGATCGGGTGGCGATGGCGGAACAGCTCGCCGCCGGCACCGGCGGGCACATCATCCCGCCGTTTGATCACCCGCACATCGCCGCGGGTCAGGGCACGGCCGCCCTGGAGCTGTTCGAGGACGTCGCGCAGATGTCCGGTGCTGACCGGGCCACGCTGGACGCGCTGTTGGTGCCCTGCGGCGGGGCCGGATTGCTGGCGGGGTCGCTGCTGGCGGCGGCTGCGGTGGCCCCGGAGTGCGCGGTGTACGGGGTGGAGCCCGAGGCCGGCGACGACGTGAAGCAGTCGCTGGAGCGCGGCGAACGGGTGACGATTCCGGTGCCGCAGACCATCGCCGACGGCGCGCAGACCGCCCAGGTGGGGGCCGTGACGTTCCCGGTGGTGCAAGCCCACGCTGCCGGGATCCTCACCGTTTCGGATGCCGAACTGGTGGATCAGATGCGGTTCATGGCCACCTACCTGAAAACGGTGGTCGAGCCGACCGGATGCCTGGGCCTGGCCGGAGCCCAGGCGTGGTTGGCTGCTGGGTCTGCGGGCGCTGCTGGGTCTGCCGAAGAGGGACCGTTGCGCATCGGCGTCGTGCTCTCTGGCGGCAATATCGACCTGGACCGGTTCGCCGAGCTGGTGCGCCCATGAGCCGGACGACTCCAGGGCCTGAGCAACAGGTGCGCAGAATCGGGCGGCGCACCTTCGACTTCTCCCGCCAGATAGCGGTGATGGCGGTGATCAACCGCACCCCCGATTCGTTCTACGACGCCGGAGTCACGTTCGAACTGGATCGGGCGGTGACGGCAGGGCTGCGGGCCGCCGAGCAGGGGGCGGACTGGATCGACATCGGCGGCGTGCCGTTCGGGCGCGGGCCCGCAGTATCGGTGCACGAGGAGATCGACCGAGTGGTCCCGGTGGTTGAAGCGGTGGCGGCCGAGTCCGACGTCGTGATCTCCGTGGATACCTACCGCGCCGAGGTGGCTCGGGCGGCGGTGCAGGCCGGGGCCGCCGTCGTGAATGACACCTCCGGACTGGGCGACCCGGAGATGGCTCAGGTGGTGGCGGCATCGGGCGCGCACGTGGTGATCACTCACAGTGTGGGGCCGCCGCGGGAGGAGAAACCGGCGGCGCGGTTCGACGACGTCGTGACCGAGGTGCGGGACTTTCTGGAGGTGCGGATGCGGCGCGCCATCGACGCCGGGGTGCCGGCCGAGCGGATCATCCTCGATCCGGGGCATGACCTGGACAAGAACACGCTGCACTCCCTGGAGCTGACCCGCAGGCTGGACGAGATGGTCGGGCTGGGGGCGCCGGTGTTGGCGGCGGTGTCGAACAAAGACTTCATCGGCGAGGTGCTGGACCGGCCGAAACACGAGCGCGGGGCCGGGTCTGTGGCAGCGATGGTGGCGTGCGTGCTGGCCGGGGCGCGGATTGTGCGGATGCACGACGTCGTCGCCGCGGTGGATGCCGCCCGGATGACCGAGGCGATTCTGGGGTGGAGGACCCCGGTGCGCCTGGAACACAACACGCATCCCACCCACAATGTGTGAGCGTACTGACCGGAAGAGGCGGATCTGATGGGGACGAAGGACGAGAACGTGCGGATCGACCGGCTGTGGCCGGACCCGGCCGAGGACCTGAGCCCGGCGCAGCTGTTGGAGCACTACGCGTTTCCTGAGCGTCAGGGGGAGGCGCACGACTGGTTGCGGGTGAATTTCGTGACGAGTCTCGACGGCGCGGTGACCCGGGGCGGGGTGTCCGGTCCGCTGGGCACCGCCGGGGACGAGGCGGTGTTCGAGTTGCTGCGCCGCCAGGCCGATGTGGTGATGCTCGGGGCCGGCACCGCGCGGAAAGAGGGATACGGGGCCATGGTGCTCGACGACGACGCCGTCGCGTGGCGCCGGGACCGCGGGATGCCTGAGCAGCCGGTGTTCGCGCTGGTGTCCGGCCGGCTCGATCTGGACCCGGACTCGCCGATCTTCACCGAGGCGCCGGTGCGACCGGTGGTGTACACGCATCGCGGTGGAACCAGCGGAGCCGGGGCTGACGGGGGCGGATTGCACGCCGAGCGGCGGGCCGCGCTGAGCGAGGTGGCTGACGTCGTCGTCGTGGGTGAAACGGGGCTTGATGTGGGGTTACTGCGGGCGGATCTGCGTGCTCGCAGGCTGCACCGGGTGCACTGCGAGGGCGGCCCTACCCTGTTCGCCGCGCTGCTGGCGGCCGGGGCGGTGGACGAGCTGTGCCTGACCGCCGCCCCCACCGTCGAGTCCGGGCTGGCGGGGCGGATTACCCGCGGGACGTCCGCCGTGCCCACCGAGATGGAACTGACCGGGGTGCTGCGCTGCGGGAACGAGCTGCTGCTGCGGTACCGGACGCGGCGGGCATAGGTTCACGCGCGCGGGCGCGAAAGACTGACGGCTACGCGCGCGCGGCGGAGACGGCGCGGGAGTAGTCTTCCTTCACGGTGCGCAGGTGCAGCCAGCTGGTGAGCCGGTGCACGGCGTCGAGCGCTTTGAGCCGGTCCAAGCGGGCGAAGAGTTCGCGCGGGGAGGCCCCGGCCACCGTGGCAATCAGGTCGAACCCGCCGAGGGTGAGTGCGGTGAACTCGACCTCCGGGCTCTCGGCCAGCGCTGCCAACACGGACCGCTCGTCCCCGCCCAGGTTCAGCCCGACGCCGACCTTCACCCGGTCGGAAGCGGCATCCTGGCGCACCACCGCACTGATCTTCAGGATCCGGGCGTCGAGCATCCGGTGCACCCGGGCCCGCACCGCCGTCTGGGAGAGCCGGACCTGCTCGGCGAGGTCGCGGTAGCTGGTGCGACCATCGTGACGCAGCTGCTCGATGAGGGCGGTGTCAATGAGGTCCACGGTGCCGGTTCCGGTGAAATGCGAGGCGAAAGTACCGCGCACGACGTCGGTGTAGAGGTTCACCCGCACGGTTTCCGCGCCGGGTAACCCGCGAATCCAGCGCAGCGTTTCCCGCAGGGCGGCTTCATCGGCGGCGTGCACCTCGGCCACCACATCCACCGGACCCGACGTTGTGGACACCAGAGGGATCTCCGGGCGGGCGCACAGCCCCTCGATGAGCGCGGACAGGTCCCCGTGACCGGTGATGGAGACGTGGGCGAGGGCGCGGTCGCCGAGAAACGCCGGGTCGGCCGCGGCGACGATGCGGATCTGGCCCGAATCCAGCAGGGCGCGCACCCGGGTGGAGACCAGGGAGCGCTGCACCCCGAGCCGGGCGGCGAGCTCGCGGTAGGTGGCGCGGCCGTCCTCGCGCAGCGCCTGGATGAGGGCTTCGTCGACGTCGCGCGTCATCCGGCATCCAGCCAGGTCCGGTGTACTTCGGGCCGTAGGTCCTCCAGATACCAGGGTCCCTCCGGTCCGGGGGTGGGGCGGGGGCCCACGTCGACGACGAGCAGCCCGGGGGCGCCGTCGAGCGAGCCCAGCACCGCGCCATCGGGACCGGCCACCACGCTGCGCCCGTCGAAATCGAGCCCGTCCTCCACCCCGGTGTGATTGGCGTAGGCCACCGTCATCCGGTTCTCCAGGGCGCGGGCCGGCACGAGCAGCCGCGGAATCTCGGGGGCATCCCCGGCCAGGGCGGTGGGCACCAGCAACAGTTCCGCACCCGCGGTGGCCGCGGCCCGGGCGATCTCTGGGAACTCGATGTCGTAGCAGACCGCCAGGCTCAGAGCGCGGCCGCCGTAGTGCACCACCGGTGGCGGGGTATCGCCGGCAGTGAAGGCGGCACGCTCCTCGGGTCCGAACAGGTGCACCTTCTGATAGTGGGCCAGGCGCTGACCCGTCGCGTCCACCAGGGTGGCCGTGATGCCGCGGTGCTCGGGGGCGCCGTCGTCGGGCAGGCTGTACACCAGGGCGATGGCGTGACGACGGGCGATCTCCTCCAGGGCGTGGTGCGCGGCGGCGACGTCGTCGTCACTCACCTCGGCCCGCACGCGCGCGGGCGCGTAGCCGACCGGGAAAAGTTCCGGGGTGAGCAACAGCGTGGCCCCCTGCTCGGTAGCGGCAGCGGCGGCGTCGTTGATCAGACCCAGATTGTGCTCGATCCGCAATGGTTCGGCGGTTTCCTGGAACACGGCGATTTTCATGGTCCCAGTATGCCCGCAGACCGCTACCGTGGTGAGGGCTGGGACACACTCCGCGGCGAATTCGGCGCAGATGATGTGCGCAGTGAGCAGTATCGCGGCACAATGGAGAATCGTTGGCGGTCCTGCCGTGCGATGGTGAGATGGTGGCGACACAAACGCGGTTTCGGAGGGTTTCCGAGGCGGTTCCGGTGATTGCCGCCCGCGGATTCTGCGCGTAGGTTACCCACAAGACCGTGCTGTAGATCACCTTCTGAGGAGAGTTGCATGACCCCGCACTCGGATACCACTGCCCCGATCGGCCCCCGGGATTCAGCGCAGACCCCGCGCTATGCCGGGCCCGCCACCTTCGCCCTGCTGCCCACCTTGGACGAGGTCGGCCACGCCGACATTGCGGTGGCCGGGGTGCCCTTCGATTCCGGGGTGAGCTACCGCCCCGGCGCGCGCTTCGGCCCCAACCACGTGCGCGAATCCTCCCGGCTGCTGCGCCCCTACAATCCGGCACAGGACATCTCCCCGTTCGCCGTCGCTCAAGTCGCCGACGCCGGAGACATCGTGGCCAACCCGTTCAACCTGGACGAGGCGGTGGCCCAGGTGGCCGACGGTGCCCGCGCCCTGCTGGAACGCGCTGACCGTCTGGTATGCATTGGCGGCGACCACACGATCGCTTACCCGTTGCTGAAGGTCATGGCCGAGAAGCACGGCCCGGTGGCGGTGCTGCACGCCGATGCGCACCTGGACACCTGGGACACCTACTTTGGCGCCCCGGTCACCCACGGCACCCCGTTCCGCCGCGCTTCCGAGGAGGGGTTTATCGACCTGACCGCCAGCGCCCACCTGGGCACGCGTGGCCCCCTGTATGGCAAGCGGGACCTCGACGAGGACGCCGCACTCGGCTTCCAGATCACCGGCAGCGTGGACATCGAGGAGCACGGTATCGCCGCTGCTATTGACCGGCTGCGCGCCCGATTGGGGGATGCCCCCGTGTACATCTCCATCGACGTCGACGTGATGGACCCGGCCCACGCCCCGGGCACCGGAACCCCCGAGGCCGGTGGGATGACCAGCCGGGAAATGATGCGGGTGATCCGGGAGCTGTCCGACCTGAATATTGTGGGCGCTGACGTCGTCGAGGTGGCCCCGGCGTATGATCACGCCCAGCTCACCGGGATCGCCGCCAGCCACCTGGTGTACGAACTCGTTTCAGCCATGAGCGGAGGACAGCGATGAGCGCACCACAGACCGGGCCGACACCCGAGACCGGACCGCTGACCATGCTCGGCCCGGACTTCCCGTTCAGCTACGACCATTACCTCTCCCACCCCGCAGGTCTGGGCTCCGTGCCCGCATCGGCCTACGGCACCGAGGTGGCCGTGGTGGGCGCCGGACTGGCCGGGGTGGTCACCGCTTACGAACTGATGAAAATGGGGCTCAAGCCGGTGGTCTACGAGGCCGGGGCGATCGGAGGACGCCTCAAGTCACAGTCGTTCGAGGGCAACTCCGACGTCGTCGTCGACCTAGGCGGGATGCGTTTCCCCACCTCAGGCCGGGCCTTCTACCACTATGTGGACCAGCTGGGGTTGGAAACCCGCGAGTTCCCGAACCCGCTGGCCGACGTCACCCCTTCCACGGTGGTGGAGCTGAAGAACGAGACCGTCTACGCCGAGGAAGCCGAAGATCTGCCGGACTTTTACCGCGAGGTGGCCGAGGCCTGGAAGCGGGCCCTGGTGGAAGACGCCGAACTCGACGCCGTGCAGACCGCGATTCGTGCCCGCGACACCGCCACGCTGAAACGGCTGTGGAACGAGCTCGTGGTGAAATTCGATGACGAATCGTTCTACGGGTTCCTGGCGTCGTCGCGGGCGTTCGGTGAGCTCAGCTTCGAGCACCTGGAGACTTTCGGCCAGGTCGGCTTCGGGTCGGGCGGCTGGGACACCGACTTCACCAACTCGATTCTGGAGGTGCTGCGCGTGGTGTTTACCGACGCCGACGACCAGCACCGCGGCATCGTGGGCGGGGCGCAGCGGCTCCCGTTGGAACTGTGGGAGCACGTGCCCACGCAGATGGTGCACTGGCCGGCCGGCACCTCGCTGGCCTCCCTGCACGGCGGCACCCCGCGGGGCGCGGTCACCGGGATCCACCGCGGGGAGAACTCAAAGCTGCCTGGTGGCGGGATCCGGATCACCGAAAAATGGGGGCGCACCCGCGAGTTCGCCTCCGCCGTCGTGACCTGCCAGTCGTGGCTGCTCTCGAGCCGGATCTACACGGATGAATCCTTGTTCCCAGCGGGAATGTGGACGGCGATCGAGAAGAGTCACTACATGCTCTCCTCCAAGACCTTCGTGATGGTGGACCGGCCGTTCTGGCGGGATATCGATCCGGAGACGGGGCGCCCGGTGATGTCGATGACGCTGACCGACCGGCTTCCGCGTGCCACCTATCTGTTGGACGAAGGGCCCGACCAGCCAGCGGCGATGCTGTTGTCCTACACCTGGAACGACGACGCCCTGAAGTGGCTGGCCCTGGACGCCACCGAGCGCACCCGGTTGATGCTGCACTCGCTGCACAAGATCTACCCGGGGCTGGACATCGGCTCGCATATCGTGGGCGAACCGATCACGGTGTCCTGGGAGGCCGACCCGAACTTCATGGGTGCCTTCAAGAACAATCTGCCCGGTCACTACCGGTACCAACAGCGGCTGTTCGGCCACTTCATGCAGGACGAACTGGAGACGCACCAGCGCGGAATCTTCCTGGCCGGCGACGATATTTCCTTCACCGCCGGCTGGGCTGAGGGCGCGGTGACCACCGCATTGAACGCAGTGTGGGGCGTGGTCCGGCACCTGGGCGGCAGCAGCGCCCCCGAGAACCCGGGCCCCGGGGACCAGTGGGATGAGCTAGCACCGGTGCGACTGGACGGCACCAGCCACGGATCCGGTACCGCGACAGGGGGCATCCGATGAAGGAGAGTACATCGTCGACGTCGGCACACACGTACCCCGAGGTGGACACACCGCCGAGCCGGTCTCGGGCGTCCAGCGCCTGGTGGTTCCTGCTCCCGTCGCTGATCGGGGTGCTGATCTTCATGGTCCCGGTGCCCGACGGTGCCGGCTCCGTGACTATCCCCATCGCGTTCCTCTCGGACACCCTGACCACCGGGCTCGGCGTCGTCGTCCCGTGGATCATTGTCACCCTGGTGGCGGTGTCCGTGGTGGGCACGTTGCTGTGGTGGACCGTGCGTCCGGGATTCTTGGACAACCATCTGGGCCGTACCCTCTTCGACGTCGGCTGGATGTGGCTGGCGGTGCGCGTGGCCGGGCTGGTGTTCGCGCTGCTGATCATTCTGCAGGTGGGTCCGGAGCAGGTGTGGGGCGAAAACACTGGTGCGGTGATCCTGGATCTCGCCACCGTCCTGGTCTCGGTCTTCTTCCTGGCCGGGCTATTACTGCCGCTGCTGCTGAGCTTCGGACTGCTGGACTTCGTGGGCGCGCTGATGACCCGGTTGATGCGCCCGCTGTTCCGCCTGCCCGGACGGTCCTCCGTGGTGGGGCTGAGCTCCTGGCTCGGCGACGGCTCGATTGGCGTGCTGATGGCGAATCAGCAGTACGTGCAGGGGTACTACACCAAGCGCGAGGCCGCGGTGCTGGGCACCACGTTCAATATCGTCTCCGTCACCTTCACGGTGGTGATCCTGGGGTACCTGGGGTTGCAACACATGTTCCTGCCGTTCTACCTCACCATCGTGGTGGCCGGGTTGATTGCCGGGGTCGTGATGGTGCGGATTCCGCCGCTCTCCCGAATTCCCGACGAGTACGCCGAGGGCGTGACGCCGCAGCCGGAGGACGAGGCTCCGCCGCGGCGCGGGATGCTGCGTCGGGCGTGGAGCAACGGCCTGGACCGGGGTGCGGAGGTGCGCCTGGGTACGGTGATCCGCCACGGGTTCTCCAATGTGTTGGAGATGTGGGTCGTGGTGGTGCCCAGTATCTTGGCGATCGGCACGGTGTCCGTGATGCTGGCCGAGCACACCCCGCTGTTCACCTGGCTGGGCGCCCCGTTCATCCCGGTGCTGGAGCTGATGCAGGTGCCCGAGGCGGAGGCTGCCTCGGCCACCCTGCTAATCGGGTTCGCCGACATGTTGCTGCCTGCGGCGTTCGCTGCCTCCATTGACGCCGAGATGACCCGGTTCATCGTCGGTGCCCTGTCGATCACCCAGCTGATCTTCATGTCGGAGGTGGGAGGCATGTTGCTGGCCTCGCGGATTCCGGTGCGCTTCCACCACCTGGTGGCGATCTTCTTGCTGCGCACCGTGATCACCCTGCCGATCATCGTGGTGATGGCCCACCTGTTCTACTGATCAGACGGTGCAGGCGGGCGTGTCAGTCCCGTGCTAGACCCGCTCTAACTTCTCCAACAGGTGCAGCCACACCTCGGAGGCGGTGGGGAACGCGACGACGGCGTGGCGCAGGGTGCCGACCGGGACTTTACCCACGATCGCCACGGTGGCGGCGTGCAGCAGCTCCCCGGCGGCGGGACCCACGAAGGTCGCACCCAGCACCAGCCCGGTGTCGGCGTCGACGACGAGCTTCGCGCGGCCGGTGAGATCATCCCGCAGCAGGGCCGCACCGGGGACGTCGGTGAAGTCCACCTCGGCGGTGACGGTCGAGTGTCCGGCGGCGCGGGCCTGGGCTTCGGTGAGTCCGACCGAAGCAACCTGCGGTTCGGTGAACACCACCTGCGGGACCGGTGTTGCGTCGGAGGTGGTCTTCGCGCCGCTCAGCCGGGCGGCAAGCTGCCGGGCCTGGTACTTACCCAGGTGCGTCAGTGCGGGGCCACCGGCGGCGTCGCCGATCACGTGCAGCCAGTCGGGCAGCCCGGAGTGATCCCCGCGGGCCAGCGCGGCGGCGTCGACGTCCACCGACTCCAGATTCAGCCGGTCCAGATCGGGCCGGCGACCGGTGGCGAGCAGTAGCTCCTCGGCCTCCATGAGCTCGGATTCCGAGGTGCGTACGGTCACCGCCCCGCCCTTGACGCGCCCCAGTCCCGGGTCGATTCCGGCGGGACGGCGCACCGAGGTGACCTCGGTGAAGGTGTGGATGGTGACGCCGGCAGCTTCCAGGCCGGCGGTCACGAGATCCGCCACGAACGGCTCGGCGTCGCCCAGCACATCCGCCCCGCGCACCAGCAGGGTCACCTGTGCGCCCAGCGCTGACATCCAGGTCGCGGCCTCGCAGGCCACGGGCCCGCCGCCGACGATCATCAGCCGTGCCGGCACCTCCTGCGCCCCGGTAGCGTCGCGGTGATCCCACACCGGAACGCCCTCAAACACCGCGGGAATCCGGGGCGTGGAGCCCGTGGCGATCACGACGGCGCGCCCGGCGGTCACCGTGTGATGCGCCCCGGAACGCTGGTGGATCTCGATCTGGCGCTCGCCGACCAACCGGGCGTGCCCGCGCAACACCTTCACCCCGGCCTTGTCTGCCCAGCGCGCCTGTCCGGCGTCGTCGTAGTGGGCCACCCAGTCGCTGCGACGACGCAGCAGGGCATCCGGAATCGGCGCGGTCGGTTCCACCCCCGGCAGATGCGCCGTCGTGGACGCCACCTGCAGCGGCCGCAGCAGCGCCTTCGACGGGATGCAGGCATAGTAGGAGCACTCACCGCCCAGCAGTTCATGCTCGACGATGGCGGCACTCAGCCCGGCGCGCACGACGCGTTCGGCGAGCACCTCGCCTGCGGGCCCGCCACCGAGCACGATGACGTCGGCGACAGACTCGTCCTGGGATTGAGTGGGGGAATCGGGGGATACCGGCATGGTTGGACCGCGTCCTTCCTCGGGCCGAGCACGATCTCGGCCCTCTCGTTGTGTGGCGCGTTCCCCTCCCGGTCCATCATGGTCGCTGGAGCCGGTCCGCGTCTACCGTCGAACGTGGTGAAATTCTGCACGATACGTTTCAGCGTGCTCGGGCGTTGTTAAGCGGTGAGGATGCCGGGGCCGCCGTGGAGTTCGCGGTGCAGGCGCTCCATGCGCTGGTCCAGTTCGGCGGCGGTGTCGGCGGCGTCTTTGAGCTCGGCGAGCATGCCGGAGGGGACGTCGCCGTCGTACTTGTAGTGGATCTTGTGCTCCAGGGACGCCCAGAAGTCCATGGCGATGGTGCGCAGCTGGATCTCCAGAGTCACATCTCGCCGGCCGGACGACAGGTAGATCGGCAGGGTGATGATGGCGTGCAGCGACTTGTACCCGTTGGGTTTCGGGTGGGCGATGTAGTCCTTCACCTCGAGCAGGGTGATGTCATCCTGGGCCGCGAGCAGGTCGAAGGTCCGGTAGACGTCGGTGACGAAGCTGCAGGTCACTCGCGCCCCGGCAATGTCGGTGATCTCCCGGCGAATCCGCGGCAGATCCAGTCCGACTCCCTTGCGCTCGGCCTTGTTCAGGAGCGAATCAACGGTCTTCACGCGGGTGGAAATGTGCTCGATCGGGTTGTAATCGTGGAGCTGCTTGAACTCGTCTCGCAGCACCGCCAGCTTCGTCTCGACCTCCCGGGTGGCGAACTTGTACTCCAGCAGCATGCCCTGCAGCGAACGGCGCAGCGCCTCCAGCTCTTGACCGGTGAAGGTCATCGACCCCGACCCGGACTGCACGGTGAAGGTCTCCTCCGAGGTGGCAGATCGGGACAGCCGCTGGAAGGGTCGCGGTGCGGCGTCAGAAGAGGGGAAGGGGGTCAGGCTCACGGCTGCTCCGATTCGGTGTCGGTCGTTCTTCAGGAAGTCTAGGCGGCTCGGCTCCACGGTTCCTGGGATGTGTCCGCTAAGTCCGGGGGCTGACCTGTGCGTCGCGGACCTCCACGACGGTGACCTTGACGTACCCCACCACGTGCTGGCGCTCCTGGAGGCGGGTGACGACGGCGTCGTGCACATCGGCGGCGACCGTCAGCGTCTGGTGGTCCCGCTGGGCGGAGACCTCCACCTGCACCGACACGCGTCCGTCGTCGAGGGTGACCCGCACACCGTCGGTGCGGCTGGGGTCGGCGTCGCGCTGGGTCCAGCCGTAAGCCTCGGTGTCGGTGAGCGGTGCCCGACGGCTCGGGCGCAACCGGCTCGCGGCCCGGCTCAACCCGTCGGTGAGGGTGGACAGCACATCAGTGACCGTGGGTTCGCGGCGCAACACCCCGGCGACGCCATCGATGGTGTGGGCCAGCAGCTCCCGCAGGGCGTGCTCGGTGTTGGTGGGTCGAGAGCCGGAACCGGTACCGGAATCCAGCGGTTCGGGAGTGCAATCAGGCATCATAGTGCAGGTCCTCCAGCACGAGGTCGACGGAAGTCAGCTCCACGCCCAGCTCGGAGGCGAAGGTGTGGATGAGAGCGGAGCGCAGCTGCTCGTCGTAGCCGCTGCGCCAGATGCGGGGGTCGACGACGAGGCTGACGCGGATGCTCATCCGGGTGCGTCCGCCGTCGGGGTTCTCGTCCACGTGAATGCGTGAGCGGCGCGCGAGCACCCCGGTATAGCTGTCCACCACGCGGCGGATGGTGGAGAGGAACACGTACTCGCTGAAGCTGAGATCGGTGGTCGGGGTGCGATACACCGGCACCGGTTTGCCGCGGCGGACGTGGGAGCGGGCGAAATCGACGACGCGCTGAGCCAACTCGGGGCTGATCTCGTGCTTCTCGTCGGCCTCGCGGGCTTGTTCGGTGAGGTCACGCAGGCGTGTGAATCGTCGTCGCGCCTCGATGCAGTACGTGCAGGACTGCTCGTGTTCCGTGGGTGGACGGTCCAGATTGTCCCACACGTCGTCGATGGAGCGGCCGCACTCGAGAATGTCATCGGTGCTCATCGCCACCCCTCCATTCCCTCGGCCAGAGATTTGCGCGCTCTGGCTAAGCGTCCGCGTGCCGTGGGTTCTGTGATTTCTAGTGCATCAGCAATCTGCTGATAAGAAAAGTGTTGCAGTTCGCGTAACACCCAAACCATGCGCTGTTCTTCGGGCAATGATTCCAGCAGTCGGCCCAGCTCATCCATGGACGACGACTGTTCCGCCTGACGCACCGGGTCGGTGTCGGCGGCGCTGGTGGCGGTGGTTTCATCCAGTAAATCGGAGCTGAGCAGGGCGGCGGATTGGGAGCCACGTCGGCGCAACAGGTCCCTGCAGCGGTTCACGCACTGCCGGTACAGCCAGGAGGAGAACGCCTCGGGCTGGCGCAACTGGTCCAGCTTGGTCCAGGCGGAGGTGAAGGTGTCCTGGACGGCGTCTTCGGCGTCGACCCGCGAATTAAGCGTGCGGTAGGCCATGCGGAACAGGGGAGTCTGATAGCGCAGGACTAGTTCTTCGAAGGAGGCGACGTCGCCGTCCTGGGCACGCAGCACCAGAGTCACCAGATGCGGATCCGGTTCGGCGTCCATGCGACCTCCCTTCGAGGTTTCGAATGATAGTTTCAGTGTCGTTCAATGTGTATGTCTACCTACCATGCCAGCTGAGAATAGACTACTTCTAAGTATCAACAGGGCGTGGGCGAAAAATCCTCCGCCGTGCAGAACTGGTACTGTGAGCGCTCCCCGGGCATGCTGCTGAGCAGGACGAAGAACGTGCCCACCAGGGCGCATGAGTCAGAGAGAAGGATACGTCCATGGACGCAACCGAGACCAGGGTCGAACCGTCAATGACGACGGTGGGCGACGAGATCGCCTCGCCGCTGCAGACCCCGTTAGGCCGCACCACCATTAACGACAGCGTCGTCGCTAAGCTGGCGGGCCTGGCGGCACGCAATGTGCCCGGGGTCCACGCGATGGGCACAGCCGCCCGTCGCATGTTTGACGCGGTGTCGAACCGGATTCCCGGCTCGCAGGTGAACGTGGCCGGCGGGGTCTCCGTGGAGAAGGGCGACGTCCAGGCCGCCATCGATCTGACCATCATTGTGGAGTATGGCTCCTCGGTGGTGGCGGTGGCCGAGCAGATCCGCACGGACGTGATTGCGAGCGTCGAGTCCGCCACCGGTCTGGATGTGATCGAGGTGAATATTCACGTCTCCGATGTGCACCTGCCGGAGGACGACGACGTGGAAACGTCCGAGACGAAGGTGCTGCTGTGAGTGGAATGAGCCGGACGAGCCTGGGGTTGATCGTCGGCCTGGTGCTGGGGATCGTGGCCTATTTTGGCGGATTCATGGCCTTCCTGGTGGTGTCCTTCTTCGCCGCCGTCGGACTGGTGGTGGGTTTGGTGCTCGACGGACGCCTGGACCTGGGTGCCCTGGTGGGTCGCGCCACCGACCGGCGGTGACCGGGATGGGTGCGACGACGACCGAAAGTCCGGGGGCGCCTGCGGGTGCGGGCACGGCTGCCGCGCAGCGCGGTGGCTTGGTCCTGACCGAGAAGGTGGTGCAGAAGATCGCCTCCCAGTGCGCTTCCGAAATGGCGGACGTTGAGGGTCGCTCCGGTGGTTTTCTGGGTCTGGGCGCTCAAGGGGATTCGCAGGCCCGGCCACGGGTGCACGTGAACCTCTCCGGCACCTCGGCCGCGCTGGAGGTCGAAGTCGGGCTGCCGTTCCCGGCGTCGATTCAAGACACCACTCAGCGGCTGCGCGATCGCTTGGCGCAGCGGGTGACCGAGCTGACCGGGGTGCGCGTGCGCCAGGTGGATGTGCGGGTGCGCTACCTGCATCCGCGGGTGCGCCGAGCGGATGAGCGGGTGCTGCGATGAAACATTTGCGACGCCGTCCCCCGCGGACCGCTGTGTCCCTGGTGGTTGCCGTCGTCGTGGTGGCGATCGCCGGGGCCACCCTGTGGGCGGGGCTGACCGCGCTGTTCACCGGGGACTGGCCGCCGGCGGTGGCGGAGTTGCTGACCGGGGTGAGCGACCTGTCGTGGAACGGTGTTGCCGGCTGGAGTGTCGCGGTGGTGGCTGCGCTGGTGGGGCTGGTGCTGGTGCTGTGCGCGGTGATCCCGGGCGCACAGAATGCCGCACCCCTGGACGCGCCCGAGCCGACCGAAGCCACCCGCACGCCCGTGGAGGCACTGCTGCTCACCCAGGGGATGGCCACGCTGGTGTCGGCGGTGGCCGCACAGGTCGATGGGGTGGCGGGTGTGCGCACCTCCGCTGGGCCGCGATCGGTGGTGGTGACGGTGACGACGCCGCTACGCGAGACCGAGACACTGGTGGCCGAGGTGCGGGAGCACGTGGAACAGCGCCTGGCCGGCACCGGTCTGACCCGGGTGCCGCGGGTGCGCGTGACCGCTCAGGTGAAGGAGGCCTCATGAAAACCCGTGCCGGAGTGCTGAACCGGGTGCTGCTCGGAATGCTGGGCACGCTGCTGCTGGCCATCGGTGTGACCTGGGGGCTGATCGCCGCGGGAGTGTTCGCTGGTGTGGACCCCCTGCTGGCCCCGGAGGCGAGACCGTGGGCGGGTGCGACGACCGTGGAGACTCTGGCGTGGCTGCCCGCCGTGATGGTGGCGGTGGGGGTGATGCTCGCGGTGGCCGGCCTGGCCTGGGTGATCGCCCAGATTCCGCGCAGCCGCCGGGCCGCCACGCTGCGTTTCCACGCCGATGCGCGCACCGGAACCACCGTGATGGATGCGGCCGTGCTCACGGATGCGGTGGCCGCCACCGCGGAAACGCTCGACGACGTCGTCGCCGCCCGGGCGGTGCTGCGCGGGGCACGCCGCGACGCCGAGCTGGCGGTGCAGGTCACCGTGCAGGAACGCGGAGATGTGGCCGCCGTCGTGCGTCGTGTGCATGACGAGGTCCTCCCGCAGACCGTGCAGGCCCTGGGAGTACCGCTCAGCGCGGCGGGAATCCTCGTGGACGTGACCCGTCAGTCCGGGCGCCGCCACGAGGTGCGGGTGCAGTAAGGACCCCCTCGCGAGGAACGGTCAGCCCTCGCGGCGCTTGACCAGGCTGAGTTCGAACTCCAGGGTCACCTTGTCGCTGACCAGCACGCCGCCGGAATCCAGCGGGGTGTTCCAGGAGACGCCGAATTCCTTGCGGTCGATGCGGCGGCTGCCTTCGAACCCGGCACGCTGTTGCCCGAACGGATCGGTTTCCAGGCCCAGCATCTCCAGCGGGATCGAGATGTGGCGAGTGACATCGCGGATGGTCAGATCACCGGTGACGATGAAGCTGTTCTCCTCCACCTCATCCACGGCGGTGGAAACGAACACCATCTCCGGGTAGGTCTCGACGTCGAAAAAGTCCGCGCCGCGCAGGTGCTGGTCGCGGTCGGCGTTGCGGGTATCCACACTGGCCATGTCGACTCGCACCTCGATGGCGGCGTCGGAGGGCGCGTCACCGTCGAAGCGAACCGAGCCGGTGACGGAGTTGAAGGCCCCGCGGACCTTGGCCACCATGGCGTGCCGGCTCTGGAACCCAATGCGGCTGTGCGCGGGGTCGATGTCCCAGGTGCCGGCGAAATCAGGATGAAGGGTCACGGTACTGTTCCTCTCGGGAGTCATGGACGGCGCGACTAATGGAGCAACCATCGCTTGAACATTGTGCCATGTTCGGACCGTGCCCTGCAGAGACCGACGAGATCCGGGTCACGGCCCCGCCGGTCTTCCGGAAGGTCAGTCCCGTGTCCCGGCCGCGTGGCGGGCGGCCACCCAACCGAAGGTCATGCCGCCACCTACCTGAGCACCGGCGCCCGGGTACTCCGAACCGAAGGGCGACTGCGCATCGTTGCCGACCGCGTACAGGCCTGGAATCGGGGAGCCGTCGGCGTCAAGCGCCTGAGCGATCGGGTTGGTGGCAATGCCGCGGGACGTGGCCAGCGGGGTCGGCACGACGGCGATGGCGTAGAAGGGCGCCTCTGCCACCGGGCCGATATTCGGGTTAGGACCGTGGTTCGGATCGCCGGCCACCTGCCCGAAGAGCAGGTCGCCCTTATGGAAGTCCTCGTCCACCCCGGTGGCGGCAAAACCGTTGTAGCGGCTCACCGTGTTGATCAGCCCCTGGGCGTCCACCCCGATGTTCTCGGCCAGCTCGCGCAGGGTCTGCCCGGTGTGCAGGTAACCGGAGTCGATGTGGCGTCGCAGTGCCAGCTTGGGCAGGTGCGGCATGGTGATCATGCCCAGCCCGTAGCGGGCCAGGGTGCGGGAATCCACCACCAGCCAGGCCGGGATGCTCGGGGTAGTCTCATGCGCCGCGTACATAGCGCGCACGAAACGGTGGTACGACGTCGACTCGTCCACAAAACGCTCACCGGCGGAGTTCACCGCGATGACGCCGGGTTTGCCGCGGTCCCAAATGTGCGGGAAGACGGCGATGGAGCCATCGGCTCGGGTGCCCACGGAGGAGGGGAACCACAGGGCGTTTTCGCCGTTGTCCGGGCCGAGGGCCGCGCCGATCTGGGTGGCCAGGGCATGGGTATCGCCGGTGACGCCCTCCGCGGCGCGGGAGAACTGCGGGGTGGGTGAGGGCAGGTTTTTGGCGCGCAGGTGCGGGGACTGTGCGAACCCGCCGGCGGCCAGCACCACACCACGGCGTGCGCGCACGGTGAGCTGGCGACCCTGATACTCGACGACGGCGCCGGTCACGGCTCCGGTCTCTGCGCCGGTTTCTGTGCTGGTCTCGCGGAGCAGTTCGATGGTGCGGGCATGACGCCACACCTCGCCGCCGCGCTCCACCAGCTGGTAGTACAGGCGAGCCACCAGGGCGTTGCCCATCACCAGGCGGGTGCCGCGGGGATGCTGGCGCACCCGGTCGGCAGCCCAGCGCACGCCGAGGCCGAGGGCGGTGGTGGCGGCTTGAGCGGTCTTTTTGGCCTGGCCGGAGAACAGCCCGAGCAGCGTGTTGACCTCGGGACGGCGGACCATCAGCTCACCACCCATCAGCGCGAACTCGTGCACCGGCGGGCGAACATGGGCGAAACGGTGGCCTAATAGGCGCCCGTCGAAGGGTTCGGGCTCCAAGGCGCGGCCCGTGGCACCGGTTTCGGGCAGCTCGGAGTGGTAATCGACGACGGCGGGGGAGTGCAGGAAGCGCACGCCCAGGTCCGCCATCGCGTCGAGCATGCGGGGGGCGTTCTCCACGTAGGCGGTGCGCATTTCTCGCGGGGACTTCTCGCCCACCAGGGTGTCGAGATAGCGCTGCACGCGTTCGGCGTCGTCGGTATTGCCCTCGGCCCGCTGATACGGGTTGTTCGGAACCCAGGCGGTGCCCGCAGAATAGGCGGTGGTGCCGCCGATCCAGTCGGTCTTCTCCAGGGCGAGCACCGTCATGCCTTCGGCGACGCCGGTCAGCGCGGCGGACAGTCCGGCCGCACCGGTGCCCAGCACCAGCAGGTCCACCTCACGATCGGCGTGGGCGGATGTATCGGCATCGGACCGGTGGGTGGCGGTGCGTGGCGCGTCGGCGTGCGAGGAAGACATGACGATTTCTGCCCTTCGTAACGGGGGATTTTGGTCCATCGTCGCGACAAGCGGGTGCTGTGGACCACACAGGTCCCGTTGATCGGGAGTGATTCAGCGCGCGGCGACCCGCACCAGCTCGTCCACCACCTTATCCAGGGTCTGGGTGTGCCGGTCGGTGGGGTTCAGGGTATCCCCCTCAAAATCGAAGCGGTTGTAGAGCAGCACCTGGTGCCCGATGCTGGGCTGGTTGTACGGCTGAATGCTGACCCGCCAGGCATCCACCGCGCGCGCCCCGCCCACGCCCCCGTACGAGACGAACGCGACCGGTTTGTTCATCCAGGGTGCATCGAGCAGATCGTAGGCGTTCTTCGCGTATCCGGGCATGGCACGGTTGTACTCGGGGGTGATGAACAGGAACCCGTCGCAACGATCGACGTCGTCGCGCCACCGCACCAGATCCGCCGGGGCGTCGGCCTCCCCGGACTGACCGTAGCGGCGCAGGGCGGGGAGGTCGTAGTCGGCCAGGTCCAGGGTGGTCCACTCGACGTCGTCCAGCGCGCGGGTGTTCAGGCGATCAAGCACCCAGGCGCTCACCGAATCGGCCTTGCGCGGGGAGCGGACGGAAAGAATGACGACGCCGAGTTTCACGGTGGTCCTTTCGAAAGAGGTGCTGTGCGGGCTGGGTTAACCGTTGCTGTTCATACCGTACCGGTCCCGGTGGTGACGGGCAGGGGGCGAAGCCAGCTGTATGTCTGCGCGTGACGAGCCCACGGTGGGCGGCTTAGGCTGAAGGAAACTCTGGCTGTTCTGGCCGAAGGATACCGAAGATAGGAGTCATCATGACCGACACACCCGCTGGCACCTCCGAATTCCACTCCCGCGGCAACGACCCCTACTCCCGACTGGAAACGGTGCCCGAATTCAGCGTCACCTCCACCACGGTGACCGATGGCGGGGCGTGGCCCGCGGCGCAGTATTCCGGGGCCTTCGGGGTGCCCGGGGGCGAAGACGTGTCCCCGCAGCTGAGCTGGTCGGGTGCGCCCGAGGGCACGCGGTCCTACGCGGTGACGGTGTACGACCCGGACGCTCCCACCGGATCAGGGTTCTGGCACTGGTCGGTGGGCAACATTCCTGCTGAGGTGACCGAGCTGGCAGAAAACGCCGGGGTGGCGGATGGTTCCGGGCTGCCAGCGGGTGCGTTCCAACTGAAGCACGACGGCGGAGGAACCGGCTTCATCGGTGCCGCCCCGCCGGCCGGACACGGGGAGCACCGCTACTTCATCACCGTGCACGCCCTGGATGTACCGGAGCTGGACATTCCCGCGGATGCCTCGAACGCGTTCTTCGGGTTCAACCGCTTCGGCCACGAGATCGGCCGGGCGACCCTGGTGGTGACCGGCGAGATCACCGAGTGATCGTTCAGTTCAACCGGGCGGCCCGGACGGCGCGGATCGCCCACGGCGTCGTCGCATTGGTGGCACTGGCCGCGGTGTCGACGTCGATGAATATCGGCAGCTGGAAACACAGCCAGTTACCCGACCATGTGGGCTACGCCGGCGGGTTCGACGCCGGGTGGGAGCACATGGCGAATCAGCCCGCGTACTTTACGGTGACCTCGTGCCTGCTGGTGCTGATCGCGTCGGTGGCTGCTGCGGTACGCCCGGCGGGCCGCGTGGTGGGCCGGTGGGGCGCGGTGTTCGCCGTCGTGCGCATCGCCTCCATCGGCTGCATCGCGATTACCGGGCTGGTCTTTAACGTGCTGTTGCGCGACGACTCGCCCCTGGTCGGCGTCGAGTGGTGGAACGACACGCTGGCGCATGTGGTCTTGCCGGTGCTGGCGCCCGCGGTGTGGCTGGTGTTCGGCCCGCGCGGGGAGACCACCGGGCGACGAATACTGGCCTCGACAATCCTGCCGCTGACGTGGCTGGGAGCCACACTTTTCCGCGGCCCGCTGCTGGACTGGTACCCCTACGACATCCTGGATGTGCCGGGGCGGGGCTGGGGCGTGGTGGGCCCCACGGTCGGGGTGATCCTGGTGGTGTATCTCGTCGTCGTCGGGGTGATGTTTGCCGTCGACCGAGTTCTCGCTTCAAACCGTTTGAAATTTAAGAGAGGCTAACCTAAACTCATAGCCGCACAACTTTGTGATGGCTACGGAAAGGGCCTCCCCATGATCTCTTCACGCACGCGTGGAACGTTGGCGGCAGGCTCGCTTGCCCTGCTGTTCGCGCTGACCTCCTGCTCCTCCGACGACGGCGGCGCCGAGACCGGTGCTGAGGGAGACGACTTCACCCCGGTGACGATCGAGCACGCCCTGGGCACCGCAGAGATCACCGACAAGCCAGAGCGCGTGGTAACCCTGGGCCAGGGTTCAGCCGAGACCGCCATTGCGCTCGGGGTGACCCCGGTGGGCATCGAAGAGTACCCGTGGGGCGCGGATGAGACCGGGTACCTGCCCTGGATTCACGACGCCGTCGAGGAGTCCGGAGACGAACTGCCCGAACAGTTCACCGGTTCCACCGAACTCGATGTGGAAGCGATCGTCGCCCTGGAACCCGACGTGATTCTGGCACCCTGGTCCGGCGTCACCCAGGAACAGTTCGACGTGCTCAACGACATTGCGCCCACCGTGGCCTACGAGGAGCAGCCCTGGGTGATCACCTGGGAGGAACAGATTAACGTGGTGGCCAAGGCGCTGGGTGAAGCGGACCAGGCGGAGACGCTGATTCAGGACATAGAGAACCAGTTCGACGAGGCCGCCCGTGAGGACTGGTCTCGTTATACGTTCTCCTACATTTACAACGACGGCCCGGGCACCCTGGGTGTGTTCTACCCCGGCGAGCAGCGCGTGGCCATGCTCTCCGGACTCGGCCTGACCCCCGATCTGAGCGCCCAAGATCTCGCCGAGTACGACGTGCCCGGCACCGACTCCGCCATGATCGGGCTAGAAAATGCGGACATGCTCAACGATTCCGACCTGATCTTCACCTTCTACTCGGACGCGGCGAACCGCCAAGAAATCGAATCGCAGGAGCTCTACGGTTCTATCCCCGCCATCGACAACGGCGCCGTGGTGGCTGCCGAGGACCAATCGTTCGTGACGGCGTCGTCCATCATCAACCCGCTGACCGTGCCGTGGGTGATCGAGCGGTACCAGCCCATGATCGAGGAGGCCATTGAGAACGTCGACGCGGAGTAGCTCGACGACGCACCGGGGTGCAGCTGGTCGGGGTGCGGCTGGTCGGGGCGCGGCTACCCTGACCGTGACGGCGCTCGTGTTGGGCGTCGCCGTCGTGTGTTCCATCCTGTTCGGTTCGCGGGTGATCAGCGCTGCGGATACCTGGGCGGTGGTGACCGGTACCCCGGACGATTCGCTGGCCTACGTGCGCGAGGTGGTGGCCGCTCGGGTGCCGCGTACCGTGATGGGCGCGCTGGTGGGCGCGGCGCTCGCGGTGTCCGGGGTCATCATCCAGGCGATCACGCGCAACCCGCTGGGCGAGCCCGGGTTGCTCGGGGTGACCGCCGGATCCTCCGCTGCGGTGGTGACCGCCGTCGCGTTCTTTGGGGCGTCCAGCGTGCGCGGGGCGGTATGGATTGCGTTGCCCGGCGCGGTGATCGCGGTGCTGGCGGTGTACCTGTTGGGGCGGCCGTCGAAAACCGACTCCGTGATTCCGCTCGTGCTGGCCGGGGCGGTGATTTCCGCGGTGCTGTACGCCTACATTCAGGCCATGATCCTCACGCGCCCGGATGCGTTCGACTCTTACCGTCACTGGGTGGTGGGCTCGCTGGCCGGGGCTCGTTTTGACACCGTGACGGCGGTGGCGCCGGCGCTGCTACTCGGGTTTTTGCTCGCGCTCGCACTGAGTTCCGGCCTGAATTCGTTGGCGCTCGGTGACGACGTGGCCACCTCGCTGGGGGTGCACGTGCCCTGGGTGCGCGCTGGCGGGATTCTGGCCGCGACGCTGTTGGCCGCGGGTGCGACGGCGGCCGTCGGGCCGGTGGCGTTTGTGGGGCTGGCGGTTCCCCACATGATGAGGGCGGTGGCCCCGGCCGACGTGCGCTGGCAGATCCCCCTGAACGCGCTCGGCGGGGCCGCGCTGCTGCTGGCTTCCGACGTCGTCGCGCGGGTGATCGCCCGGCCCCAAGAACTGATGGTCGGCGTGGTGACTGCGTTCGTGGGGGCGCCGTTCCTGCTGCTGGCGGTCCGCCGCGGACGGGCGGGTGTGTGATGGCCCACTCTGTCACCTGGTACCGTCTGGGCCCGGTGCTGCTTCCGGTGCGACGTCGGTCCCGCCGACTGGCGTTGATGCTGGTGGCGGCGGTGGTGCTGTTGGCTGCGGTGACCCTAACCCTGGGGGACCTCGGACTCGGCCCGGTTGATGTGGTGGCTGCCGTGCAGGGGGAGATGAGTGCGTCCACCCGGTTCGTGCTGGAGCGGTTGCGCGGGCCGCGGCTGCTGGTGGCGATCGGGGTCGGTGTCGCGCTGGGTGTCTCCGGCGGGCTGTTCCAAACCGTGACCCGTAATCCACTGGGTTCCCCAGACGTGCTCGGCCTGGCCGCCGGTGCCGGAGCCGGGGTGGCAGTGGCGACGCTGATGGCACCCGGGCTCTCCACCCCCGTGGGCGCGGTGCTGGGTGCCGGCGCCGCCATCGGGTTGGTCTACGTGTCCACCGGTCTGGGGTTTGCCTCCCCGGCGCGGGTGATCATCACCGGCATTGCGGTGGCGGCGATGGCCACTGCCGTCACGCAGTACGTGGTGGCGGTGGTGTTGCGTGACCACGGATCCCAGCTGGCCGCCTACATTGCGGGCAGCCTGAACTCGCGGTCGCTGGGGCACGCCGCGATCATCGGGGTGGCGTTGCTCGTCCTGCTGCCCGTGGTCGGATGGTGGTCCACGCGGCTGCAACTGATGGATCTCGGAGACGACGTCGCCGAAGGGTTGGGGGGCTCGGCCGTGGGCACTCGCACCGCGGCCATTGTCCTGTCGACGCTGCTCGCGGCATCAGCTGTCGCCGTCTCCGGCCCCATTGCCTTCGTGGCGCTGACTGCTCCGCACATCGCCCGTCGACTCTCGCGTGCCCCGGGTCCGAACCTCGTACTGGCCGGGCTCACCGGTGCAGTCATCATGCTCGCGGCGGATCTGCTGGCGCAGCAGGTGTTTGACGGGCTGCCCGTGGGCATCATCACCGCCGGGGTGGGCGGGGCCTACCTCGGCTACTTGCTCGTGACCGAATGGAGGAAGACCAGCATATGACGCAATCCACCTTGCGCGCCGAGTCCATCACGGTGGGCTACGGCGGCGCTCCCGTGCTGCAGGACTTGGATTTCGCGGTGCCGCCGGGCCGTTTTACCGCGGTGATCGGACCGAATGGTTGCGGGAAGTCGACCCTGGTGAAAACCTTGGCGCGCACCCTGAAGCCCGAGTCCGGGCACGTGGTGCTGGAGGAGAAACCGCTGCAGCAGTGGCGGACCAAGGAGATCGCGCGTCGAGTGGCGCTGTTACCTCAGCACCCGGTGACACCTGACGGCGTGACGGTGCGCTCGTTAGTGGCGCGTGGCCGGCACCCGTACCACGGGCCGTTGCGGCAGTGGGCCCCGGGCGACGACGACGCGGTGGAGTCTGCCCTGGACGCGACCGGTGTGGCGGAGTTGCGCGATGAACCGGTGCTGGGGCTGTCCGGTGGGCAGCGGCAAAGGGTGTGGATTGCGATGGTGTTGGCCCAGGACACCTCTTTGGTGTTGCTCGATGAGCCAACGTCGTTTCTTGATGTGGCCCATCAGATCGAGGTGCTGCACCTGTGCCAGGACATGGTGGCCGATGGTCGCACCGTGGTGGCCGTGCTGCATGACCTGAATCAGGCGGCCCGCTATGCCGACGAGGTGGTGGTGATGAACCACGGGCAGGTGGTTGCATCGGGCGCGCCGTCGGAGGTCATGACCTCGGATCTGGTGGCCGAGGTGTTCGGGCTGGCCTGTGAGATGGTCGCCGACCCGCAGTCCGGCACTCCCATGGTGGTGCCCCTGGCGCGGTGAGCTGTGCCGGTTCCGGTGGGTTACCCGTTGCGCTCGGCTTTGAACCGGGCCCAGGCCTCGGGCAGTCGGGCGTCGTCGACGAACCACCCCATGTAGTCACGCATATTCTCGAGGCGGGTGTGGGCGGGGCTGCCGGCGGGTAATAGTGGACACCGATCCTCGACTCACTCCGAGTTCCTCGGAGATGGCGGCGGCGCTGACCCCGGCCGAGTCATCGAGCAGCAGATAGGCGGCGATGCGGCCTTCGATGCGCGAGGCGCCTTCGATCGCCCAGTAGTCGGCGAACCGCTCGATAAATTCAGGCCGGTCATGACCCACCCGAGCAGTTTATCTGGGCAGGGTAGGGTTCGACCGCTGTGGGTCGGGAGTGCTTCACTGGTCTCGATGCCGGCTGGAGGTGGCCTCGTTCAATGGAATTATGCGGCCGGTTCGGCGTCGTCGGGCACGGGAACCTTGAGCCGGTGCACCGCACGCGGTTCCCATTTCCGGAAGTGACACGACGTGGTGGCGATCGGCGGTAGCGGATCCTCCGGCGGATCGGTCACCGGAACCAGAACACACTCCTCCCCGGTGAGCAGGGAGGGCTGTTCTGGTGAGGCTGATGCCGCGGGTGTCTCAATCCCCGGAATCAGCGCAGGCTGAGGGCTCCCCGGAGCGTCGAGGGTTGCTTCGGGGCTCACCTCGGTGTCGAGGTAACGATGTGGATGGTCGCGCCAGTACGTGTTGCGGGCAGGCTTGCGCTCCGCATGCGTCAGATAGGGACGCAACTTGGTCGTCGGCGTGAACCAGGGAACGCCTCGATCCATGGTGATGGTCCAATGTCCGTCGTGGACGGCATGGTGGTGGTGCGTACACAGCAGCACCCCGTTGTCGATGGTGGTGGGTCCGCCGTCTTTCCACGGGGTGATGTGGTGGGCTTCGCTCCAGGCTGCGGGGAAACTGCACCCGGGAATCGCGCAGCCGCCGTCGCGGGCAATCAGAGCCTTGCGCTGGTGCGTGGTGAACAAGCGGTGTGACTTCGCGGTTTCGAGCACCTCGCCCTCGGTGCCCAGCACCACCGGGAGGATGTCCGCGTTGCAGAGCAATCGCCGCAGCATGCCCGCCCCGGCTGCGCCACTGTACCCGGCTGAGACCAGGAGCTCCTGGGAGGAACCGGCGGTCAGGAGCGCGGGGTCGAAGGTCTCAGGGAGTAGGCCGCTGTGATGGGCCATGCGCAGCATCGGGAGTAACCCGGCGGTCACCACGAGTTGTGGACGGGTTCCGCCCTGATCGGGCAGGCCGTTGTCGAGACCGCGCAGCCCAGAGGTCAGCACGCCCATGAACCCATCGTGGGCGCGTTGGGTTCGGGTGCGGTCATCTGCGACGACGGGTGCCTCCAGATCGGTGTCGTCCGTTGTCTCGGAGCAATTCTTCGAGGACCGAGAGCGCGGACTGTTCGCCGCGGAATCGACGAGGGAGAGCATTTCGTGGCCATCCTGGGTGGTGGCCATCTGCCAGAGGAAGAGGTCACCCTCGCGGCGCAGGAAGGTGAGGGAGCGATCCTGGTAGGCGTCGCGCTCCTCGGGGCTGAGAACGTCTTGCGGGCTGAGATTCATCAGCACCGAGTTGCGCCACCGGGATACTTCCGCACTGAACTCGCCGAAGGAGGCGTTCTTTGCTGCCTCCGCCAGGAATGTATCACTGGTACGCAGATATTCGTCCACTTCGTGGGTGGGCACGTGATGCTGTTGGGCAGCCGCGCGGATTTTGTCGACGGCTCGGGTGATGACCGCCAGCCGGTCCGTGCCGAGCCAAAGATCCTGCAGCCCCTGGGCGATGGACGGCAGCAACCGCCCCAGCTGACCCGCGCTTCCCGGCTTCTCACGGTGGTTCTGTTCGGCATCGTGCGGCCGACGGGGAGCGTGAGGTTGGAAATGCTCGGCGTGACGGGCGCGCTGTTGGGCGGCGTGACGGGAGATATCCGTGGCGTCTTGCAGGAATTCACCGGGGTTACGGAATCCGACCTTACCCTTCTCAGGCAGACCCAACAGGGCGGCACGATCCTTCGGTTGAGCGAAGACTTCCGTCGTGAAGCCATCGAGGCGCGACGTCACACCAGATACCAGCTTGGATAGGGTTTCGCCGGCGCGGAGCAGGGCCGGGAGGGTGCCCGCGGGCTGCTCTGTATTGGTCGACGTGAACTGGGTGAACTCTGAGCGCGCATCGGGTGCGGAGAGGCGGCGTGACACCACCCGGAGCCCCTGTTCCAGGGTGCGGAAGGCCTCCTCCAGCGAGAGTCCATCAAACCACGACTCGACGGCGGCGGATTCGGCCCGGGTGGGCGCGGCGTCATCAACGCGCACGGCACTCATGAGCACACACCGCCTTCCCGGATCTACATCGGCTCTCGTCGAGCGTTTGATACATCCAGCCTACATGAATGAGCATAAATAGTACAGGCGTTTCATCCACAGATTTTCTGTGACTGAAGAAGTTCTCCACAGATACCGTCAAAGGGGTTGACTTTGCAGGCAAACAGCAGCATTTTCGCGCGCACCCGCACGCATCAGAAGAGGCATGAATATCCATCGAAGTCAGAGAGCTCGACTCCGAGAACCTATCGAACACGAAAAAGCGCCGGGTGCGGCACCGGCTTTATGAAGGAACCAGTGCGCACTCGGCGCTCTCGGGCAGATGGTGCCGCTCGGTGGCCCGAGCCAGGGCTTCGATACCCCATCGCGACACACCGCTGTCTCAAGCCCTATCAGGGCAGGCCGTTACAGGGCGGCGAAGGCCTCGCGCAGATCGGTGTCGCCGTCGTAATAGTTGATGGTCTTGCCGATGGTGGCGTCCTCCTCCAGCGCGACCAGGATGCTGGCGGCCACGTTGCCGCGGGAGGTGTCGCGCCCGTCGTTCTCGTTCTGGGCGGGGGTGCCGTCGTCGATGCGCACCCGTCCCGTGGGCTCTTCGAGGGTGAGCTTGCCCGGCCCCAGGATGGTGTAATCCAGTCCGGAATCGCGCAGATAAGCATCTGCTTCTGCTTTCGACTGGGCGTAGGGGAAGAAGGAGTGGTCCTCGGGAATGCCGTGCTCCAGGCTGGCACCCGCGTAGGAGACCATCACGTAGCGGGCCACCCCGGCATGACGTGCGGCGTCGATGGAGCGGCGGGCGGCGTCACGATCGACGGCGTAGGTGCGCTGCGGGCTACCGCCGCCGGCGCCTGCGGACCAGATGACGGCGTCCTTGTTCACGAAGATCTCCGCGAAATCGTTCACCGTGGCGTTTTCGATGTCGAGCACCAGGGCGGTGGCGCCGGTGGCTTCCACTTCCTGGACGTGTTCGGGGTTGCGGATCACCGAGGTGACGGTGTGTCCGGCTTCGACGAGCAGCGGGACGGCGCGCAGTGCGACCTTGCCGTGTCCACCGATGATGACGTAGTCAGCCATGTGAGTCCTTCCATTGCGTCCATTGTGGTTCCCGGTCCGGAATGAACCGGGTCTCATGGCGCATAACGGCATTGGCCCGAGCACTATTCCATGCCCAGGCCACCGCCGTCAGGATCCCAGCGGATCAGCCCTGTGCGGCCTCGGCGGCTTCCAGGATCTCCGGCATGGTGTTGTCCAGCGCCCACGGCACAGACAGTGGCGTCGCCGTCGAGATGGCGTAGATCTGCGGGGCGTCGGTCTGCAGCACCCAGGCGTCGTTGGTGATCGCGGGGATGGAGGAGAGCAGGTCGTCACCCTCCACGGCCGCGCGCACGGAATCGTCCATGGCCCAGGTGATCAGCAGGTCGGATTCGAGGCTGGCGGCGTTCTCGGGCGAGACGACGACGCTGAAGCCCTCTGCACCGTCGGCGGCTTCCACGGCGGCCGGCGCCTGTTCCAGGCCCAGGCTCTGCAGGAACTGCACGCGGGCGTCTCCCTCGGTATAAACGCTCACCGGGTCGGCGCTGGCCGGGTCTACGGCGCCGTAGATGAAGGTGGTGCCCTCGAGGACGTCCGCGTGCTCGGATGCGTAGTCGGTCAGGGCCTGCTCGGTGGACGAAATGACCTCTTCGGCCTCGGTTTCCTTGCCCAGCGCCTCGCCGACCAGGGTGGTGCCGTCCTGCCAGGAGGTGGTGTAGTTCGGGGAATCCTCCGGGTAGGCCACCACCGGGGCAATGTCAGAGAGCTGGTCGAACTGCTCCTGGGTGATGGCCGACTGCACGGCGAGGATGACGTCGGGCTCGGTGGCCGCGATCGCCTCGTAGGCTAGCTCTTCGGCTTCCACGTAGGTTTCGGGGGCATCCGCACCCAGTTCGGCGACGGCGTCGTCGTACCAATCCGTGGCGCCGCCCTCGTTGCCGCCGTAGGACTGCTCAGGGATGCCCACCGGGGCCACGCCCAGGGCCAGTGAGATGTCGTGGGAGGCCCAGCCGACGGTGGCCACGCGCTCGGGCTGTTCGGGGATCTCGGTGGTGCCGAAGGCGTGCTCGACGCTGCGGGGGAACTCGCCGGAGGCGGCACCGTTCTCGGAGGCGGAGGCGGAGTCGGTGGCGCCGTCGTCGTCAGCGGAGCAGGCGGACAAGGTCAGACCGGAGGCAGCGAGCATAGCGGTCAGGCTCAGTAGCCGGCGGGAAGCGCGGTTCAGGGGACGAGGGGACACGACGGTGCCTTTCGGGTGGATAAAGATTGATATGAGGTTAGCCTACCCTAAAGCTCTGTGGGTGCCGTTGCCAGAAAGGGGCCAGTCGAACGCGGTAGCCTGAGGGGGTGAGTGAATCCCCGCGCCCCGCACAGACCCCGCCCGCCCGCGACGCCCATGGCGAGCAGGTTTCCGAGATGTTCAACGGCATCGCCGAGCGCTACGACCTGATGAACCTGGTGATGACCTGGGGTCAGGAGCCGCGGTTCGTGCGCCGCACTGTCGAGCGCGCCCAGTTGCCGGATGCCCCCACCGTGCTGGATCTGGCCACCGGCACCGGCGACATCGCTCTGGAGATCCTGCGCCAGCGCTACGGCGCCCACATCATCGGCGCAGATTTCGCCCCGGAGATGATGGAGGTCGGCCGGCGGCGCCCCGGCGGCGAGCAGATCAGCTGGGTCGAGGCCGATGCCATGGACCTGCCCTTCGAGGAGGGGGTGTTCGATGCGGTGACCCACGGCTACCTGCTGCGCAATGTCACCGATATCCCCACCACGCTGGCCGAGCAGTTCCGGGTGCTCAAACCCGGCGGCTGGATGGTAGCCCTGGAAACCTCCCCGGCCCCGGACAATGTGATCAAACCCTTCTCCACCGCGTACATCAAATGGGTGGTGCCGCGGTTGGCGAACCTGATCACCCGCAACGCCGAGGCCTACGAGTATCTCTCCGCCACCACCCGCGGGTTCAAGACCCCGGCCGAAATCCACGGGTTGCTTGACGACGCCGGATTCGTGAACATCGGGCACGAAACCCACCTGTTCGGCACCATGGCGATTCATTGGGCGCAGAAACCGGTGACGACGACGGGATGACCCGCGGGTCCATCGCCAGGAGGAGGCGTCGTCGTCGAGAATCACGCCGCAGGGCGACGACGCGGCGGGGGTAGGTCGACCAGGCTGGAAGCATGAACTCTCCAGACCAGAACCCAGCACAGCATCCCGTCCTGATCGCAGACCATCTGACCAAAACCTACGGCTCGACGACGGCGCTTGGCGGCGTCAACCTCAGCCTGTACGCGGGCGAATCCGTGGCCATTATGGGTCCGTCCGGCTCCGGTAAGACCACGCTGATGCACTGCCTCTCCGGCATTCTCACCCCTGACGCCGGGAGGGTGCACCTCAGCCTGCCGCAGCAACAGGTCGAGATCACCTCCCTGAACGAGGAGCGCCGCGCCCAGTTGCGCCGCGAACACCTCGGCTTCGTGTTCCAGGAGGGGCTGCTGCTGCCCGAACTCACCGCCCAGGAGAACGCCGCGCTGCCGCTCATGCTCTCCGGGGTGCCGCGCGCCGCCGCCGAATCTCACGCCCAGCAGTGGCTGTCTTCCCTCGGACTCGACGGCATGTTTGACCGCCGATTGGGTGAGCTCTCCGGCGGGCAGGCCCAGCGCGTCGCCATTGCGCGGGCCCAGATTGCGGATCCGACCGTGGTGTTCGCCGACGAACCCACAGGGGCGCTGGACTCGATGACCTCGGATGCGGTACTCACTGCGCTGCTTGATTCCACCGTCTCGCGCGGCCGCACCCTGGTGCTGGTCACCCACGACCCGCAGGTGGCGGCTCGCTGCTCCCGGTTGATCCGGGTGCGCGATGGCCACATCGTCGCCGATGAGCGCACCCACTGTTCCTCGAACCAGGAGGTCACCCGATGAGCGCGGCACTGATGACCCCCACGACGACGCCGGCTCCCACCGGCTCCGCGCGCGACGGCGCCGTCACTGTGCTGCATCTGTTCCTCGGCCGGGTCTTCGCCGACCGCCGGGTGTGGGTGCTGCCGGTGGCCGCCTTCGCCGTCGTCTCCGCACTCGGGCTCAGCGTGGCCGGTGGTGTGGGCTACTTCTTCTCCATCGACAACGACCGGGCCGAGACGTACCGGGTGCTCGCGATCCTCGCGGTGCTGCTGCTGGTGTTGCCGATGGCCCAACTCGCCGCCTCCGCGGCCCGGCTGCTGGCCCGGCGTCGCGATGAACGTCTCTCCTCGCTGCGACTCGTGGGTGCCTCCTCGTCCACACTGCGCCTGCTCGCCGTCGCCGAATCGTCCGCCTTCGCCGCGGTGGGTTCGGCGCTCGGGGTGGTCGGGTATCTGATGCTGATGCCGCTGGCCGGGCTGTTGCGTTTCGACGGCGGGCCCATCGGTGTGGCCGGCATGTGGCTGGGTGTGCCCGGCACCGCACTGGTACTGCTGGCGATCATCGCCATCGCGGTGGTCTCCTCCCTGGTCGGGCTGCGCCGGATCGAGATCACTCCGCTGGGGGTACGGACCCGCGCCCGCCCGGCCCGGGTGCACTGGCTGCGCTTCGTCATCGCCGGGGTATTGATCGTGGCGGCTCAGCTGATGGCCAACGCCGTCGGCGCCCAAACCATTGCGATGGTGGTGACCATGATTCTCGCCGCGCTCGCGGTACCCATGGTGGCGCTGCACTTCATCGGACCCTGGCTGATCGCGCTGATCACCCGCCGGAAACTGCGTCGCGCGAACACCGTGGAGGCCCTCGTCTCGGCCCGCGCGGTGTTGGAATCACCCCAGCAGGCCTGGGCGCAGATCGGCGGGGTGGCGCTGACCACCTACATCGGCGTGGTGGGCGGCGCCGGCATGTCGCTGGTGAATGCCGCTTCGGCCGGACCCTTGCCCCCGGAGGAGCTGAATCTCACCGTGGACCTACGCACCGGGGTGCTGCTCACCATGGTGATCGCGTTCCTGCTGACTGCGTGTTCGGTGGCGATCACCCAGGCTGCCCAGGTGCTCGACCGCGCTGAGCTCTACCGGGGACTGCAGCGCATCGGCATGGGGCGGTCCCAGCTGGAGCAGATGCGGCGCGACGCCGTCTTCGGTCCGCTGTGGATCGTGCTGATCTTCACCCTGGTTGTCGCCGGGATCACCGCGTTGCCGGTGCTTGGCCTGGCCGCGATCTTCAGCCCCGTGTCTATGGCGATCGTCGCCCTCTGCCTGGCACTGGGCATCGTGTTGGTTCGGGGCGGAGTCGCCGTCGGGAATGCCCTACAATAGTTAGTGTACTAACTAATGGAGGCTCCCATGGGTTTCGTTCCCGCCGCCCTGAGTGACGATCACACCGGATTATCCCGCTGGTACCGGATCCGCTGGACCGTGCTCTACACTGTGTTGAGCATTTTCGGCCCGGCGGACCGGCAAACCGGCATCGACCCCCGCGCCCAGCTGCGCCAGGAGCGTGCCCGACTCACTGTGGCCGGGCACCGCGACGCCGGCACCGAGCCCTCAGCGGAGCTGCTGCGCATGGTCGAGTCCGGCTAACAGACTCGTCAGGGTCCGGTGCAGCTCGACGAAGCCCTCCTCGTCGAGTCCGAGCCGGTCCAGCATGATCTCGGGCACCTCCAGGGCGCGCTCGCGCAGCTGGCGGCCCTCCTCGGTGAGCTCCACGATGAGCGTGCGCTCGTCGGCCGTACTGCGCTCGCGGGTCAGATATCCCTGATTTTCGAGCCGCTTCAGTAGCGGTGAGAGGGTGGCCGGCTCCTGGCGCAGCACCGCGGCCAGGTCCTTCAGCGCCATCGGGGCGGACTGCCACAGCGCCAGCATCACCAGGTACTGTGGGTGGGTCAGGTGCAGCGGATCCAGCACCTCCCGGTATGCCCCGATCACCGAGCGGGACGCCACCGACAGGGCAAAGCACACCTGGTTCTCCAGGGCGAGCGGATCTTCACGGGGCGAGGTCATATCACCAGGATGCCCTATCCGGGGCGAGGAGTGGGGCGCGCGGCGAGACACTCAGTGGGACGCGCCGAGCTCGATGAGCAGCACGCCCCCGACGATCAGCGCGATCCCGAGCGTCATCACCCAGGTCAGCCGCTCCTGAAACAGAACACGTCCGGCGATCGCGGTGAGCGCCACCCCGGCCGCCGTCCAGATACCGTAGGCCATGCCGAGCCCCATGCCCTGGGCCAGCGTCAGACTCAGCAGGCTGAACGCGGAGGCATAACCGACGACGACGGGGACGTACCACCAGCGCGACCCGGCCACGGCCATCCTCAGACACAGGGTGGCGGCGACCTCCATCACGATGGCGCCGCACAGCAGTACCCAGGCCACGGCGATCCCGCTCATGAGCGGCTCCCCCCGATGTCGATGCAGATGACGCCGAGAATCACCAGCGCGATGCCGGCGGCCATCACCGGGGAGATCACTTCGCCAAACAGGACCGCCGAGCCGAGTGCGGTCAGCGCCACCCCACAGGCGCCCCAGATCCCGTAGGCCATGCCGATCCCGAACCCGGTGCGCAGCACCTGGGCGAGGCACGCGAACGCGCACACATACGCCAGCGCGACCACCGGGTACAGTCCGGGTTGATCGAGGGCGCCGCGCAGCGAGAGCGAACCGGCCACCTCGCAGACGATGGCCACGGTCAAGAAGGTCCAGCCCCGGCGGTTGAATCGGTGCGAAGGCACATCCTCGGCGACGTCGTCGAGCGCCCCGATCGTCATGGCGTGCTGGCTCCTACCGAGTCTTCTGCTGCAGCTGCTGACTCACTGTCGAGCAGCTGGTGTCCCAGGACCCGCACCTGCTCCTTTTCTTGTGGGTCGGCGGCGCCCGTACCCAGCGCGGCGTTGAACCACATGCCGTCCGCGAGCAGACGCACCGCCACCTGGGCCGGGCTGCGTTCTCCGGCGGGCGGGCCGAGCCAGGGGCGCAGGCGCTGAGCCCACTGTTCGCGTAGTCGCTCGCGCAGGCGGGGATCGGCGAACAGGGCAAGATCCGAGGCGTCAAAGTCATGCACGCAGGCAAAATCCAGGTAGGAGCGTAACCGGGCGGTGGCGGTGCTACGGAAGGGGGTATCGCCCGCGTCCGGCCCCATCTGTGAGGGGAAGCGACGTAGCTCGACAGTCCACCGGTCCACCACCTCGTCGACGGCGCGCAGCATCAGATTCTGCTTGGATCCGATGTGGTGCAGCACCCCGGGTTTGGTGAGGCCGGTGGCACGAGCGACGGCGTCGATGGTGAGGACCTCGCCGTCGCGCAACAGCTCCAGGGCGGCGTTCACGACGTGGCGGTCGGTGGTGGGCTGAGAGCTCTCGTCCATGAAGGAATAGGTCACCCCTGCAGGCTACCTACCAACTGGAAGGTAGGCGAACTGCCAGGGAGGTATTTGGCCCCGGTGAGAGGCTCAGTCTCCGCCGCCCAGTTCGCCGGTGAGCCGGGTGTGGAACGCGGTCGTGTACTCGTTCATGCCCACGAATTCTGCGGTTTTGCCGTGTCGGGCGTACTTCGTCTCGATTGCGTCGAGCGCTGCCACGGTGGAGGCGTCCCAGACATGGGAGCGTGTGAGGTCGATGATCACGCGATCGGGGTCGTCCGCGTAGTCGAACAGGGTGGTGAGGTCGTTGCTGGACGCGAAAAGGAGCTGCCCCTCGACCGTGTAGTGCGCCACGGGTACGCCGTCGTGGTCGGTGACCTCGCGCTGGACGTTGATGAGGTGGGCGACGCGGCGCACGAACATCACGGAGGCGACGAACACGCCGGCGATCACGCCGATGGCGAGGTTGTGGGTGGCCACCACGACGGCCACGGTGATGACCATGACGGTCGTCTCGCTCTTGGGCATCCGTCGCAGGGTGGAGGGCTTGATGGAGTGCCAATCGAAGGTGCCCACACAGACCATGACCATCACGGCGACCAGCGCTGCCATCGGGATAATCGCGACGACGTCACCGAGGACGACGATGAGGATCAGCAGGAACACACCGGCCAGGAAGGTCGAGATGCGGGTGCGGGCACCGGAGGCCTTCACGTTGATCATGGTCTGGCCGATCATCGCGCATCCACCCATGCCGCCGAAGAAACCGGACACGATGTTGGCCACGCCCTGCCCCCAGGATTCGCGGGTTTTGTTCGAGTGCGTGTCGGTGACGTCGTCGACGAGCTTCGCCGTCATCAGTGATTCCATGAGGCCGACCAGCGCCATGGCCAGGGCGAAGGGGGCGATGATCGCCAGGGTGTCCCAGGTCAGGGGGACGTTGGGGATGAACAGCTCGGGCAGGCTGCGGGGGAGTTCACCTTGATCCCCCACGGTGGGCACCTGCAGCGCGAAGACCACCACGATGGCGGTGACGATGACGATCGCCACCAGCGGCGCCGGGACGACGTGGGTGATTTTCGGCAGGACCACCAGAATCACCAGCCCGACGGCGACGAGCGGGTACACCAGCCAGGGCACGTCAATGAGGTGCGGGAGCTGGGCGATGAAGATGAGGATCGCCAGGGAGTTGACGAAGCCGACCATGACGCTGCGCGGGATGAATCGCATGAGTTTGGCCACCCCGCACACGGCGAGCACAATCTGCAGCACGCCCGCGAGGAGGACGGTGGCAATGAAGTAGTCCATCCCGTAATCGCGGGCCACGGGAGCGATGACGAGCGCAACCGCTCCGGTGGCGGCGGAGATCATCGCCGGACGTCCGCCGGTGAAGGCGATGGTCACGGCCATAATGAACGAGGAGAACAGGCCGACCTTCGGGTCAACGCCGGCGATGATCGAGAAGCTGATCGCCTCCGGGATTAACGCCAGGGCGACAACCAGGCCGGCGAGGACTTCGCGGGTGAGGATGCGCGGAGTCTTCAGCGCGGTCATCACCGAGGGGTCGGGCTGGTAGCGAATGCGATCGTCGGACATGAGCCGAGAGGCCTCGTCCCTGGAGGAGTTAGTCACTCCTGCAGAATACCTACCAACTGGAAGGTCATCGATGTCGGGGGGTGAGCTCATCTCGACGACGCACAGGTTCGTCACAGCGTGCGCCGCTGCTGGCCACAACCGGGGCGTGGATCATGAGGACATGGTCCCCCCGAATGACTCGAATGACTCCTCCGCTTCGCCCCTGGAACCCGGATCCGGCACCGGACTGGCCGAGCTCAAGAAGGTACTGCCGATGTTGCAGCACCCGGATGGTTCCCCGGTGCGCGCCCTCGTCGTCGACGATGAGCCGATGCTCGCGGACCTGGTGTCGATGGGGTTGAGCATGTGCGGCTGGACGGTCAAGACAGCGCACGCCGGCCGCGCCGCTGTGGAAGCGGCACGCTCCTTCCACCCGGATGTGCTGGTGCTGGACTGGATGCTGCCCGAACTCGACGGCACCGAGGTGCTTGCGAAAATCCGGGCCTCGATGCCCGAGGTGCCCGCGCCGGGGAGGACATCGAGCTGACCGCCACCCAGTTCGAGCTGCTGCGGTATCTGATGGAGAACCCGAAGGCGGTGCTGTCGAAGTCGCAGATTCTGGACCACGTGTGGCAGTACGATTTCGCAGGTCAGGCCAACATTGTGGAGCTGTACATCTCCTACTACGCAAAAAAATAGACACCGGACGCTCACCGATGATCCACACCCTGCGCGGGGACGGGTATGTCATCCGTCCGGCCTGAACGCACGAACCGTGAGCGCACGAGCCAGCCTGAGCGGGTGCGCCCGCGACGCTCGGTGGCGAACCGCACGGTGGCCGGGGTGCTCGCCGTGCTCGCCGTCGTGCTCATCGCGCTCACGGCAACCACGATGACGCTGGCCACCCGGGTGGTGGAGACTCAACTGCAGGACCGCCTCGACGAAGTGTGGCAGCGCGCCGCGGGCTTCCTCTCCGAGGGGCGCGATGATCGTGACATCGACCGGCTCGAACCACCGGAGGGAAGCCCCGAGGCACCGGACCCGTTAGGTGCCCCCGGCGTGCCGCTGGACTCGGTCACGCTCGTCATCGACGCGCAGGGCAACCTCGACGCCGGTCACCTCACCGTGGAGCGTTCCGATCCGATCGAAACACTGGTGGTGGGGGTGTCTTCCGCTGAGGCCGATACCACGGTGGCCACGCTGCTCAGCGTGCAGGTGGCCGGTGGCGCTGCAGCAGCACCGGGTGCCCGCTGAACTGGGACAGCGCCGCGATGAGATCGACGACGTCGGCTCCGCCCTGAACACCCTGATCGATTCGGTCGATACCGCCCTGAGCGCCCGGAGTGACTCCGAGCGTCGGCTGCGGGAGTTCGTGGCGGATGCCTCCCACGAGCTGCGCACCCCGCTGGCTGCCATGCGCGGGTACGCGGAGATGCTGCAGCTCAGCGAACCGCTCAGCCCCTCCGGGCGCGACCAGCTGAAGCGGGTGATGCTCCAATCCGGGCGCATGAGCGACCTGGTGGAATCCCTGTTGCTGCTCGCCCGGCTCGACGCTGCGGAACAGCCAGAACAGTTAGAACAGTCTGCCACCCGGGCGGTGCCGCGCCGCAAACAGGTGGACCTCGGCGAGCTGGTGGTCGACGCCGCCATGGACGCGCACGCCGCCGCCCGCTCCACCACCGAGGGCTCCACCGGGCTGGGCCTGGCGATCGTCCGCTCGGTCGCCCAGGCGCACGGCGGCGACGTCGTCATCGAGACCCGCCCCGGCCGCACCGTCTTCACGGTCACCTTGCCCACGGACAATTCATATTTGAAGGAATGATCTGGCGCGCGGGATGGTTGAGATAGGCATGACTGAGCTTTCCGCCCCGCACCCCGGCGCCGCGCCCACCCCGAATCCGTCCACTCCGCTGGCTGACTCTCTGACCGAGGGCGTCATCGAGTTCGGGCTGCACACCTTCGGTGACGTCACCCAGGACGCCGCCGGCACCCGGGTGCTCGATCACCCGGAGGTGCTGCGCAATCTGGTGTCCGAGGGGGTGCTGGCCGATCAGGTCGGCGTCGACGTCATCGGCATCGGGGAGCACCATCGCCCGGATTATTCCGTCTCCGCACCCGACGTCGTGCTCGCCGCCATCGGTGCGCAGACGGAGCGCATCAAGCTGATTTCCGCCGTCACCGTGCTCTCCTCCGATGATCCGGTGCGTGTCTACCAGCGCTTCGCCACCCTCGACGGGATCACCTCCGGACGCGCCGAGGTGTCGCTGGGGCGCGGCTCGTTTATCGAGTCCTTCCCGCTGTTCGGTTATGACCTGAATGACTACGAGGTGCTCTTCGAGGAGAAGCTGGAGCTCTTCGATCACGTCCGCCGTGAGGAACCGGTGACCTGGTCCGGCACCACCCGCGGTGCGCTCGAGCGCCAGTCGATCTTCCCGACGACGGCGCACGAAGACGGCGTACCCACCTGGGTCGCCGTCGGCGGCTCACCTGAGTCCGCTATTCGAGCCGCCCGCTACGGGATGGGCCTGGAGCTGGCCATCATCGGCGGCGCCCCGCAGCGCTTCGCCCCCTTTGCGGATTTGTACCGCAAGCAGATCGAGGCCAACGGGTTCGCGCCCCGCCGGGTGGCCGTGCACTCTCACGGGTTCGTTGCGAACACCGATGAGGAAGCCATGGAACGGTACTACCCGTACTGGCACAACGCGATCAGTACCCTTGGGCGCGAGCGCGGCTGGCCCGCCCCCAGCCCCGAGCAGTTTGCCCAAGAAGTCCGCCACGGCGCCCTGCACCTGGGCGGCCCGGAGACCGTGGCCCGGAAGATCGCGAACACCGTGAAATCCCTGGGCGCGACCCGGTTTGGCATGAAGTACGGCAACGGACGGCTGCCGCACGAGTACATGATGGAGTCCATCGAACTGTACGGCACCCGGGTCAAGCCTCTGGTGCTGGACATGCTCAGCGAGTCCTGAGACCCACGCCGGGCGCGGCGAGAGGCCATCACCTGATGTTCGGCGGACTAGGGACGGTCCTCGGCGGTGACCGTTGGCCAGCCGCCTGATGTTGCGCGTTCCTGGGATATGCCCCCAATGTAACCAAGGTGATGCGCTCAGCCTTGAGTAAGGACGTCGATCAGACAGCGATGCGCGCACCCCTGCCGGTGCGCGCATCGCTACTGTAGGGGTGGGTCAGGTGTCGAGCTTGCGACGTCCGGTCAGGCGCAACACGGTGGTGATCAGCATCATCACCAACAGGATGATGCCGACGTAGCCGTTGATCACGTACACGATGTTGACCATCTGCGAAAACGGCAACACCAAACCGATCAGCGTGCCGACGGCCGCGAGGATGATCGTCAGGTACTTGAACTTCTTAGTCTTGTCTTGGTAGAAGCGTGAGGACACGGTCCACAGCAACGGAATCGCGGTGGTGTAGATACCGGCCAGGATCATCACGGAGATCGCGCCCGCCACCACGGGTCCGACGTCGCGCGCCAGAACCAGCATGGGGATCTCAGTGCCGGCGGTGCGGGAAATGTGTGCCAGCAGGCCCAGTGCGACGATCATGCAGGCCACGGAGAAGGCCACGCCACCGGTCACCGCACCCGAGGCGGCTTCTTTGCGGCTGGGGGCGGTCTTGCCCAGGGCCGTCAGGAAGGCTGCGAGCCACAGCATGCAGAATCCGACGTAGGACAGGGCGGCCATGAACCAGTTGCTCGAGGCCTGGGTGACGTCCAGGGTGGGCAGTAGTGCGTTGCCTTCGGCGATGCCGCCCGGATTGCTCATGACCCCGTAGATACCCAGGGCGATCGCGATGATGACGATCAGCGGGCCGATTTTGCCGATGACGTCCACGAGTGAGTTCAAGCCGAACCAGACGGTCACACCCACGGCCAGTGCGAGGGCGACGCCGCCGATGTATTTGGAGAGGCCATAGTGCTCTTGGAATACCGCGCCCGCTCCGGCCACCATCACGGTGAAGCTCAGGAAGACGAAGAGGATGGAGAAGAAGTCGAAGAAGGTGCCCAGATACTTGCCACAGTAGTAGTGGAAGATCGACTTGGGCTTGTCGAATTTCTTGGCCTGGCCGACCACGAGGAACTCGACGCTGACGTAGGTGATGAGCAGCAGGACCACGAGTCCGGTACCGAAGATGCCCCAGTATCCGTAGGACGTGAAGTACTGCATGATCTCTTGGCCCGTGGCGAAGCCGGAGCCAATGAGGAAGGCGATGATCGCACCCGCGTAGGTGACGACGCGAAGCAAGGAGGACTTCTCCGTGCTCTGCAGGTGTGCCTGAGTCGGCGCTTTCTGCGACATATGCGCTCTCTTACTTTCGGTTGGAGGGGGGCACAGCCTGATCGACGTGACACCTCTTCACTGATATATCAGTGATTCAGATCGTATTCCGAGGGAGAGGAGCGGTCAAGAGATTTCTTCCGTTGATTTCCTGGCGTGCGTCTACACCACCTGTGATCACAGAAGACTCGGGGCACAGCAAAGCCGCCGCCCGTCTTGGGGAACAGGCGGCGGCTGAGTTGTCTATGGACTGCCGGTGGGGCAGATCAGTAGCGAGCGGCGGTGCTCATCGGCGGGTTGTACTGCTGGTAGTGGGCCAGCGAGTTGACCGAGATGCCGGACTGCGGATTGCGGGCCTGGGCGATCTGGCCGTCGCCGACGTACACGGCAACGTGGTAGATGCCGGAGGCCGAGCCGTTGGAGGACCAGAACACCAGGTCGCCGACCTGGAGGTTGTCCAGGGAGACGTACTGGCTGGCGGCCGAGTACTGGGCACCGGAGGTGCGCGGCAGGTCGATGCCTGCTGCGGCGAAGGCGGCGCTGGTGAAGCCGGAGCAGTCGTAGCTGGTCGGGCCGTTGCCGCCGTAGGAGTAGGTGGCACCCGAGTTCGCGATCGAGATCGCGGTGGATGCCGCCGTACCCTGCCAGCCGCTGGCCGAGCTGGTGGTGGAGGCGGTCTGCATGGTCATGCCGGCGGACTCGGTGGAGGCCGGGTCGGCGGACGCCGTCTGCGTGGTCTCGGCGGAGGTGCCCGTGGAGGCGGTCTCGGTCGAGGTGCCGGCGGAGCCCGAGAGCTGCAGGGTATCGCCGGGGTAGATGATGCTGGAGGCGCTCAGGCCGTTGGCCGACATCAGCTCGTTCAGGGACACGCCCTGAGCGGAAGCGATGGAGGAGAGGGTGTCACCGGAGCGGACGGTGTAGCTGCCGCTGGTGCTGGCGGTCTCCGTGGTGGCGGAGCCCTGCTGGGTTTGCTCGGTGGCGGGAGCGGTAGTATCCTCCAGCGAGGCCGAGGCGGGGGTGATGCCAGCGACGGAAACGCCGGCAACTGCTGCGGCACCGGCCAGGCCGAAAGTCAGGGACTTGGCGCGGCCGAGGCGGTGCTGACGTGCCTGCTGGGCGGCTTCGATGCGCTCGGCTTCGATGCGGGCGCGGCGGGTCAGGTAAGACATGGTGTTTCTTTCGGTTGACGACTGGTTCGTGATCAGATCGTTATCAACCGTGACAGTCTCGTTATCAAAACGCAACTTGATCTCACCGGAGGTGGCGAAAATCGGCCAGATGCTCGGGGTGTGCACCGCGCCATGATGCGGATCCAGGCGGAGTCTGAATGCAACCTGTTATTAAACTGTGATTATTGATGCGGGGTGCGCGCGAAAAGTTCGCTGGCCGCTGCCGCAACGGCTGCTGCACGCGAGGTGAGAGGAACCTGATGGTCATGAGCGAGCACGATCGGCTCCGCTGGCAGGGCTGGTTCTGTGGGTAGTGACGCCAAGGCTCGGCCCTCATGGGAGACGTCAATGTGAGGGCGTTGAAAAAGGAGGGAGTAGCCGAATCCCCGGGCGACCATGGAGCGGACCAGTTCAAAGCTGGTGGTGCGGTGTGCGATGCGAGGGCGTAGGCCGTGCTGGCGCATCAGCTCCAGGGTGTTCTCGCCCGCCGGTGGCAGGTCCAAGAGGATCAGTGGATCCTCGGCGAGTTCCGTCAGGGGGACCGGGGCGCGGTGGGCGGCCAGGCGATGGTCGGCGGGGAGGATGACCTGCGGCTCGGTGGTGAAGAGGGTGCGCGCGGCCAGTTCGGGTGAGAGGCCGACCTCGTAGGCGATCAGCATGTCCAGGCGCCCGGCGGTGACTTGCTCGGCAAGCTCGGTGGCGGTGCCCTCCACCATGTCGAGCCGCACTCCGGGTAGGTGGGCGCTGACGTGTTCCCAGAGTGGCGGTATCAGGGTGGCGGCCAGGGTGGTGTAACAGCCGAGGCGGACCGGGCCGCGCGGGGCGCCGTCGTGGTCGCCAATATTTAGAACGAGGTCCTCGGCGGTGACGAGAAGGTGTTGCGCGCGGGCGAGGAGGGCCTCCCCGGCTCCGGTGAGTTCCAGGCCGCGGGCCCGGCGTCGCACGCAGAGGCGGACTTTGAGTGCGGTTTCCAGATCGGTGACGGCGCCGGCCACGGCGTTGGGGGTGACGTAGCGTTCCTGGGCTGCGGCGGTAAAGGAGCCCGTGCGGGCGGCGGCGCAGAAGAGTTCGAGCTGGCGCAGGGTGATCTGCGGGGAGCTCGGGGAGGTCGGTGACGAGGAGTCTGCATCCATAACGCAAGAATAGTGCGTTTTTATCGGAGAGATTCTCAGTTGAACTCCGGTTGAGAGGTGGCTCACAGTTAACGGTATGACGACGACTCAGATCGGACTGCTGTGGGGCGTGCACGCCCGGTTCCGCGGCTACCTCGAGCGCCTGGAGGATGGTCGCATTGAGGTGAGTGACGGCGCTCTGATCGATCCCGACCAGCGAATTTTCTTCCCGGCGATGGCGGAGGAGCCGGGGTGCTTCGCCGGGGCCGTTCACTTCACCGGACATCACGGGATGCTCGCCCTCACACTGGCGCGCCCGCAGTTGATGGACGGTCTGCTCACGGTGGAGGATCCGTTTCCGGATTCGGTTCCGGGGGCGCGGCTCGACGTCGTCGTCGTGCGTGAGACCGACGGAACCACGACGCTGACCGAAGCCGGCGCCGACCTGTTTTTGGGCACCTACGCGCCGGGGATGAGCTTCGACCCGGTGACTGTGACTTGTGGAGGAAACGGATGACCACGTCTGCTGGAATGACTGCTGATATGCCTGTTGATGTCGGTTCTGCGCGTCCGGCGCCGGTGGCTGACTGGGTGAGTATTCCCCAGCTGTACCGCGACCCTTTCCCGACGTTTGAGCGGTTGCGTGCCGAGGGTGGGGTGCATTGGGTGCCCGCGGTGGGCCGGTATCTGGTGACCAGCTACGACGCGGTGCACGACACCGAGTTAGACCAGGGCACCTTTTCTGCCGATGAGCAGGGGTCGTTGATGATCCGGGCGATGGGGCACTCGATGCTGCGCAAGGACGACCCGGCTCACCAGGTGGAGCGTCGGGCCTGGCAGCCCGTGCTGCGACCCTCGGCGGTGAAGAAAGCGTGGATGCCGATTTTCCATCGGAACGCCGAACGCTATCTGGCCGAGCTGAGGGCGAAGGGTCCGGAGGCCGACCTGGTGTGGGATTTTGCCGCATCCTACGTGTCGGAGAATCTGCGCGCGATCACGGGGCTGCACAACGTTACCCAAGCTGATCTGCAACGGTGGAGCCAGACCCTGATCGACGCTACCGGCAACTATGCGGACGACCCCGAGGTGTGGGCGCGCGGGGAAGCCTCGTTTAGTGAGGTGGATGCGGCGCTGGACGAGATGCTCGCCTGGCACCGGAAGCACCCGGACGAGTCGCTGATTTCGGCGCTGCTGGCCGCGGGGCAGGAGCAAATGCCGGTGGAATCGATCCGGGCAAATCTGAAGATGACCATCGGCGGCGGACTCAACGAGCCGCGCGATGCGATCGGGGTGGCGGCCTGGGCGCTGCTGCGCGACCCGGAACAGCGCGCACTGGCCACCGCCGGGGCCGGGAACTGGGATGCCGTGTTTGACGAGGCAATCCGCTGGGTGGCGCCGATTGGAATGTATTCGCGCCAGACCACCCGCGACACCGTGCTGCAGGGGGTGGCGCTGCCAGCCGGGGCGAAGCTGGGTATCTGCCTGCTCTCGGCGAACCGGGACGAGAGCCAGTGGCCGCATCCGGAGCGGTTTGAGCAGCGGCGGTCCGGGGAGGGCGCGCACCTGGCATTCGGCAAGGGCGTGCACGTGTGCCTGGGCGCCTGGGTGGCCCGCGCGGAAGTGGCCGAGGTGGCGTTGCCGCGGTTGTTCGCGGAGCTTCCGGAGCTGCGGTTGGTGCCAGAGCGGCCGGCGGTGCCGGGCGGTTGGGTGTTCCGCGGCATGGACGAGATGCCGGTGCGCTGGGGTCCCGCATCGGCGTCGCCGACGGTACCCGAGGCACCTGAGACGGCGGCGGGACCGGCGGTAGCGGTGGTCGGAGCCGGCCCTGCTGGTTGCTATGCGGCCCAGGCGCTGCGTCGTCGCCTGCCGGAGGCGCGGATCACCGTGCTCGATGCCGCCCCGGTGCCCTACGGGCTGGTGCGCACCGGGGTGGCGGCTGACCATCAGGGCACCAAAGCGGTGGCCTCTCAGTTCGCCACCCTGTTTGAGCGCGACGGCGTGGAATTCGTGGGCTCCACGCGGGTGCGGCCCGGTGCGGTGGCGGATGTTTCGATTCACGGTCGCCCCGCTGTGGGTGCCCCGGAGCTGACCAGCCAGCAGGCCGAGGGTGCGGAGCTTTCGTTGTCCCAGCTGCGGCAGTCGCACGACGTCGTGGTGGTGGCCACCGGGCTGCACGCCGATCGTGAATTGCCGGTGCCGGGCGCGACCCTGCCCGGGGTGTACGGATCGGGGCGGATCACCCGGCTGTTGAATTCGTGCCCCATCGAGCACGGGCGGCTACACGACGACGGCGCCTGGCCGGAGTTGGGCGAGACGGCGGTAGTGATCGGCCACGGCAATGTGGCCATGGATGTGGTGCGCCTGCTGGCCTCATCAGAGCAGGCGCTGGCCGCATCCGACGTGCACGCCGAAACGCACCGCCGGCTGCGGAACGGGCTGCGCACCCTGCACGTGGTGGGGCGCTCGCAGCCGGAGCAGGCCAAATTCGACCCGGTGATGCTGCGCGAGATTGTGGACGTGCCGGGACTACGGCATCAGGTGCGCGGTGTCGACGAGGCTCAGCTGGCTCGCGGGCTGGCCGCCGGTGACCCGCGCTGCCAGCTGGTGGCCGAGCTGCGTGAGGCCGGGGAATCGGAAGATCGTGAAGATCCGGACGGGCTGAAGCTGATCTGGTGGTTCGGCACGGCCCCGCACGCGGTGATAGGCACCCCCGACCAGTCCCGTGTGTCCCAGCTGCACCTGAGCTCGGCCGAACATGAGCGCCTGGAGGATTCGGTGCGGCTGCCGGTGGACGCGGTGATCACCGCCATCGGGTTCGAGGCCGAGCACGGGGTCGGCACCGCTCCGTTGGTGCGCGTGGATCCCGAGGCCTCGAGCACCGGACGGGTGGAGCCGGGGCTGTACGTGGCCGGGTGGCTGCGCCGCGGCCCCGTCGGGACGATCCCCTCGCAGCGCACCGACGCCCGCGAACTCGCCGAGACCATCGCCGCCGACCTGGAATCCCGGGGTGTTGTTGACGCCTCCGACGCGTCGGGGCTGACCCCGCTGCGCGCGCATCTGGCTCGGTCCACCACCTACGACGGGTGGCTGATGGTGGACGCCCGGGAGCGCCTCGAGTCCGGAAAAACGGGAGAACACGGGAACCGGCCCCGCACCAAGATCACGGATGCCCGCACCCTGCGGCTCATCGCCGCTTCGGCTACCTCGGTGCCGCAGGGCCAGCGGAGCGCCGGTGCGGCGTCGTCGGAGGGATCCGGGAAGCAACGCACGGACCTGCCAGAGTTGAGCATCCTGTTCGCCACCGAATCCGGGAACGGGGAGTTGGTGGCCGAGGAGCTCGCACAGTATCTGGCCGACCGGTTCGCGGTCACCCTAGTGGATGCCGCCCAGCTCACGGGTGCGGAGGATCTGCGCACTGACGTCCCGACCGTGGTGATCTGCTCGACCTACGGCGACGGCGAACTTCCGGCCTCGGCACGTCCGCTGCACGCGGGCCTGGCCGAGTACGCCCCGGATCTGTCCGGCCTGCGGTACGCGATGTTCGGGCTCGGTGATCGCTCTTATCACGCCACGTATTCGCGCGGTTCGGAGATTCTCGACGCCGCGCTGCGCGACCGCGGCGCTCAGCGGGTTGGGGAGTACGGCCGCCATGATGCCGCCGGTGGGCTGCTCGCCACCGACGTCGCTCGGGACTGGGCCGATGCTACGGTGACTGCGCTGACGGACACTCAGCCCGTCACCGTGAGCTGATCACTCAGCCTTCGGCGCGGCGGTTGGTGCGACGGCGCTGGCCGCCGGAACGAGCTGCCGTTCCGGAGGAGGAGCCACCGGTGCTGGTGCTGTAGCGCGTCTGGGTGCCTGAGTTGCTGGATGAGCCACCGGAGGAGCCGTTGCCGCGACCGCGGTTCCGGCCGCCACGGCCACCACCCTGAGGGCGCTCACCTTGCGTGCGGTCGCCCGGGGCCTCGCCGCCGGAGCGGCCTCGACCGCGACCGCGCGAACCGCTGCGCTGGGCGCCGCCGCGTCCGGCGTTGCGCGAGCCATTCGAATGGCCCGAACCACCGGAGCGGAAAGGCTGCTGGGGCGCCGGAGCCGCCACGGCCAGCTGGGTCTCCAGCTCGGAGGGCGACAGGAACACGCGTGGTCCGGGGGCCAGCTCGTCGAGCAGGGACTCGGTGATGCCGTCGGCGTGAACGGTCGGGTTGATCTTCGCGGCGCGCATCAGCGAGCGAACCTCTCCGCGCTGTTCCTGCCCGGCCAGGGTGATCACGGTCCCGGCCCGACCGGCGCGGGCGGTGCGACCCGAACGGTGCAAATATGCTTTGTGTTCGGCAGGCGGATCCGCGTGTACCACCAGGGCGACGTCGTCGACGTGAATCCCTCGAGCCGCAATATCCGTCGCCACCAGGGTTCCGGCCGAGCCATCGTGGAAGGCGTTCAGGTTGCGGGTACGGGCGTTCTGGCTCAGGTTGCCGTGCAGTTCCAGGGCGGCCACGCCGCGACCGCGCAGCTGCTTGGCGGTGCGCTTGGCGCCGTGCTTGGTGCGGGTGAACACGATGGTGCGGCCCGGGGTGGCGGTCAGCTCGGCCAGGGTGGCCAGGCGGTCGTCACCGTTGACCACCATCACGTGGTGATCCATTTTCGCCACCGGAGACACGGCAGAATCTGCTTCGTGGGTCACCGGGTCCTTGAGGTACTGGTCCACCAGCACCCCGACGCCGGCATCGAGGGTCGCCGAGAACAGCATCTTCTGCGCAGGGCGCGGCACCTGGTTGAGAATGCGGCGCACCATCGGCAGGAAGCCCATGTCGGCCATGTGGTCGGCCTCGTCGATCACCAGCACCTCAATGCCGGAGAGATCCGCGTGGCCCTGGCCCATCAAGTCCAGCAGGCGGCCGGGGCACGCCACCATCACGTCGACGCCGCGCTGCAGCGCCTTGACCTGGGGGTTCTGCCCGACGCCGCCGAAGATGGTGGTCACGCTCAGCCCGGCCACCTCGGCCAGTGGGTCGAGGGATTCGGCGATCTGCAGGGCCAGCTCCCGGGTCGGAGCCAGCACGAGGGAGCGCGGACGGCCCGGCTGGGTGCGGCCGGATCCGGCTTCCATGAGCCGTGCCGCCAGCGGCAGCGAGAAGGCGTAGGTTTTGCCCGAGCCGGTGCGACCCCGGCCGAGCACGTCGCGCCCAGCGAGCGAGTCCGGCAGAGTGGTCTGCTGGATCGGGGTGGGGGAGGTGATGCCGCGCGGGGTGAGGGCCGCTGCCAGAACAGCGGGCACACCGAGGTCGGTGAAGCCTGCGGGCGCGTCAACAGAAAGTACAGAAGAAGTCACGAAAAATAATCCGTCCGGGTGGATGAAAAGTCCCGGCCCTGGCACATCGGAAAATTGCAGCGGCATCAGTGGGCGGCCCGTCAGGGCGCCGGGATGGTGCTGAAAAGAGTGGTGCTGACCGGCATCAACGAGGAAGGTCCAGGTCGATGGGTACTTTCCATTCTACGCTACGACGACGCCGACTGGCGCATCGGCTCGGTCACGCTGTCGCTGCGCTGGCCCGTTCGGTCGGCCCAGCGCGGCGCCGGCGGCGCCCAGTGGGCCAGCCCTTCCAGCAGCTCCTCCGGGGCGCTCGCCACGATGAGTCCCGCCCGGGCCTCGGGCTTCATGAATCCCTTGGCCACGAGGTCGTCGAGCGCAGCGATCAGCGGATCCCAGAATTCGGCGGGGGAGTACAGAGCGACCGGTTTGCGGTGGTTGCCGAGCACCTGCCCCACCCAGACGTCGAAAAACTCCTCGAGAGTGCCAGCGCCGCCGGGTAGTGCGACCATTGCGTCCGAGAGCAGTGTCATCTGCGCTTTGCGGGCGCCCATATCCGGCACCACGGCCAGGTCCGTCAGCCCCGGGTGTGCCAGCTCGGCATCCACCAGATTCTGCGGGATCACCCCGAACACCTCGGCGCCGGCCTGAAGAGCCGTATCGGCGACGACGCCCATCAGTCCGGAGCGACCGCCACCGTAGACCACCGCGTGGCCGGCCTCGGCCAGTGTCCGGGTGACGACTGTGACGTCGTCCACCCAGCGCGGGTCATCCCCGACGGCGGCACCGGTGAACAAGGCAATGCGCAGTGAAGTCATTCTCTTATTCTGCCCGAGCCCGGCCGTCGATTCTCGTTGCCGCCGCGACAGGGACGGTGTGCGGCGCGAGCGCGTTGCTCAGCATGGACAGCGCTTCGGGCACGATGGCGTAGTAAGCCCATCTGCCGCGCTGCTCACGGGTGGCCAGGCCGGCATCGACGAGCTGTTTCATGTGGTGGGAAACCGTGGGCTGCGACAGGCCGACCGGTTCGGTCAGGTCGCACACACAGGCTTCCCCGCCGGACTGCGCCGCGATCATGGACAGCAGCCGGACGCGTGTCGGATCGGCCAGGGCCTTGAACATCCGAGCCAACTGCTGGGCGTCTTCGACCGCGAGTACTCCGCCGGTGACCGGAGTGCAACACTCACCCGCACCAGCGGAGATCAAGGGCAGTGATGTCGTCATGCGTCTGATTCTAGGCCACGTATTGACAAGTATCGATGTATCGAAGAATATCGATACATGGTTGGCCATCCAAGGACGAAGGAGCACGACGATGAGTGCAAGCATTGAGCTGCTCGAGCAGGTCCGCGCTACCAAACCCGCCCACTAATCCCTGCGTTTCCGATATGACGACACCCCTGAATACCACGAAGACCCCAGTGCCTGCGGCTACGACGAGGCGACGGTTGTCAACCCTGGATCAGTGGCTGCCACTCTGGATCGGGCTGGCGATGATCGCTGGCCTTCTCCTTGGCCGCTTCATTCCAGCCCTGGCCGACCAGCTCGCGCGAATGGAAGTTGCCGGTGTTTCGGCGCCGATCGGACTGGGTCTGCTGGTGATGATGTATCCGGTGCTGGCGAAAGTCCGTTATGACAAGATCGCGGCCGTCACCGGTGACAAGCCCCTCCTCGTGTCCTCGCTCGTGTTGAACTGGCTCGTCGGACCGGCGGTCATGTTCGCCCTCGCCTGGGTGTTCCTGGCCGACCTGCCCGAGTACCGCACCGGGCTCATCATCGTGGGCCTCGCGCGGTGTATCGCGATGGTGGTGATCTGGAATGACCTGGCCTGCGGCGATCGAGAAGCCGCCGCCGTGCTGGTCGCGATCAACTCGATCTTCCAAGTCATCGCGTTCTCATTCCTCGGCTGGTTCTACCTCACGGTGCTTCCTGGCTGGCTCGGCCTCGATACCCAGGGACTGGACGTCTCGGTATGGCAGATTGCCCTCAATGTGCTCGTCTTCCTGGGAGTGCCGCTCATCGCCGGGTTTGCCACCCGGTGGATCGGTGAGAAGCGCAAGGGTCGCGACTGGTACGAAGAGCGTTTCGTTCCGAAGATCGGGCCGTGGGCGCTCTACGGTCTGCTGTTCACCATCGTGCTGCTGTTTGCCCTCCAGGGCGAAGCCATCTTGTCCAGCCCACTCGACGTTGCACGCATTGCCCTTCCGCTGCTGATCTACTTCGGCATCATGTGGTTCGTTGGCCTTTTGCTCGGCAAGGTTCTCGGCCTGGGCTATGCGCGCTCGACCACGTTGGCGTTCACCGCAGCAGGCAACAACTTCGAGCTTGCCATCGCTGTCGCCATCGGCACGTTCGGAGCCACCAGCGGACAGGCCTTGGCCGGGGTTGTCGGGCCGCTGATCGAAGTTCCCGTCCTCGTCGGCCTCATCTACGTCTCCCTCTGGACAGCCCACCGGTGGTTCCACGTCAACCCCTACCCAGAAGAAACCGAGGCATCATGACCACCTCACAGCCCCCGATGGTGTTGTTCGTCCGCGTACACAACGCCGGACGATCCCAAATGGCCGCCGCCTACCTCACCCGGCTGGCGGCCGGGCGGGTCGACGTTCGTTCTGCCGGCTCCGAACCCGCCGACCGGCTCAATCCAGCCGTGGTCGAGGCGATGAACGAGGTGGGCATCGACATCACGGACGAACACCCGAAGCTGCTGACCGCCGATGCTGTGCGAGCTGCCGACGTCGTCATCACCATGGGGTGCGGCGATACCTGCCCGATCTACCCCGGCAAACGCTACGACGACTGGCAACTGGATGACCCCGCAGGGCGTGGGATCGAGGCGGTGCGCCCCATCCGCGACGACATCGAGAGCAGAGTCCGTGCGCTCATCGCTGAGCTGACGTGACCAACGAACCTTCCGGAGCACCTGCCAGCGTTCACGTTTCACGCGCTGGCGCGGTTGCCATTCACGGGGCGACGGTCAGGCTGGCCACGTCCAACTCCTCTGAGATGATCCCGTATTCCACCATCAGATCCGCTCCGGACTGCAGGGCGTCGACTTTCAGCTCCGCATCGTAGTCGGGCAGCGCCAGCTCCTCCGCGACGTCGGCGCTGATCTGCGTGTATTCAGGGACCAGCTCCAGATGCAGTTCGCGGTTGTCCGTCAGGTCTTCGGTGGACTGGCGCAGGGCCTCCTGAAAGGCTGCGATCACTTCCGGATTGTTCTCCGCGAACTCGCGGGTGGTGACCCAGCCGCCGACGGGCATGTCCTGGGCGGGGCCAGCGAACATGTCAGCAATGCGCTTCAGGCCAGCCTGACGAGCGAGGGTCTGGAAGGGTTCGACCTGCCAGATCGCATCGACGTTCCCATTCGTGGCGGCAGCGGCCATGTCGGGATTCGGCATCTCGACCAGATCCACCGCGTCGCGGGTCAGTCCCAGTTCCTCGAGCTGTGCGTAGAGCGCGACGGTGCCGATGTTCTGAAGATTGTTGACGGCGAAACTCTTCCCTTCCAGGTCTTCCAGGCTCTCGACGGGGGAATCTTCGGGGACGAAGATGCCGTGATCGTCGGCGGCAATATCGTTACCAGAGATCATCACCACGGGCAGACCGCGCTCGGCCGCCAGAAGTACTGAGGTGTAGTTGCTGTAGAGGATGTCGACGTCGCCGGAAATCAGGGCAGGGATAGCAGCGGCACCACCTTCGGTTTGGGTGAGTTCCGCATCAATCCCGCCGTCGGCGAGGTATCCAGCCTGCTCCGCGTGCACGATGCTTGCGGTATGCACCAGCGGAAAATAGCCGATGGTCACATCGAAGCCGTCGCCACCAGCGGCGGAGCCTTCCGTGGCCGGGGGCTCCTGTGCAGACGAGGCGGAGCCGCATCCGGTGGCAACCAAGGCCGCGCAGACGAGACCGATGACTCCCCAGAGGCGGCGCGGACGGGGTGTGGTGGTCGTGGACATGGTGTTCTCCCTCAGATGGTGGTGATGACGTGCGTTAATGGTCAGGTGGTGTGCAGGCGCAGGGGCAGCGAGGCCCATCCCAGTAGGGTGTTGTTGATCTTGCGCTCCGGTGCGGCGGCGAACTCGAGATGCTCGACTCGCTCCAGCAGGGCGATAAGAATGCAGGCGGCTTCTAGCCGCGCCACATGCTGGCCGGCGCACTGATGAATGCCGCTGCCGAAGGCCACATGACCGGAGGGGTTCCGGTCTAGGTCGAAAGCGTCTGGATTCTCCCAGCGCCGCGGATCACGATTGGCGGCCCCCAAAAACATCAAGACCTTCTGGTCGGTGGGAAGCGTGGTGCCGCCGATACTCACCTCGCGGGTGGTGGTCCGGAAGAAGGTCTGGACCGGGGACTCTAAGCGGAGCGCCTCCTCAAAAGCCCGGCGAACCAGACTCGGATCGTTGCGGAGGCGCTGATACTGCTCCGGGTTCGACGCCAGGTGATACAGCACCGCGGAGATTCCGTACACCGTAGTGTCGACGCCTGCAGTTAGCAGGGACCGGACGATCATCGGGGCCTGCTCCTCGGTGAGATCGCGATGATCCGTCCGTGCCCAAATGTCGGCACCGAAGCCTTCCGCTGACAATGCCTCGCGCGGGCATTGTTGGGCAACCCAGGCCATGACCGGCTTGATGGACTCCATCTCGTCGGTGACGAGGCGGTTGCGTGGACCGAAGGCGTTGAATGCGAAGTTGCCGTAAGGGAGCAGATTCTCGAGCCCGCCTTGCGTCAGGCCCACCGCATCGGGGAAGACCTGCAGCGGATACACCTCCGAGATGGCGGTAACAGCATCCAGCTCCCGGGTGCTACCGATTCCCTGACCCAGCAGCGAGTCCACGAGCCGGTGAGCCGTGTCCATCCAACCCGACTCATAATGGCGCAACCGCCGAGGACCGAGGATCTTCTCCAGTGCGGCCCGCGGTGCATCGTGGCGCGGCGGATCTGCTTCCAGCAGCAGAGATGGTGCGCGCCAGGGTTCCTCCCGGTTGAAGTTACTCAGGCCCACGCCAGCACCGCTGGCGAAATCCTGCCAATTCTCCAGGGTTTCGCGGACCACCTCGTAGCGGGCCACCGCGTAGGTGTCGTACTGGGGGAGATACACGAGATCACGGCCGGCTTCACGCAGCTGCTCGTGCATCGGGTGGGGGTTGGCGAGGACAGCCTCGTCGAAGGGATCAACGTCCACGACGGCTGCCGTCGATGCGATCCGAGGTGCTTCATGAGTAGCGGGACCATCCGCGGATGATGATGGAGCACCAGTGGCTCCCGAGAACGGGCAGCGAGAGGCGGCGAGCGACGTCATGGGAATCCTTTCAGAGATCGAGGACAAGAGAGTCAGACAGGGACCGGGATACGCACGGAAACATGCAGTCGTTGCGGGATCGTTCGTCGTCGTCGAGCAGCGCGTCGCGATGATCGACACGCCCCTCGATGACGCCCACCTCGCAGGTGCCGCAGACACCACGGGAGCACGACGTGATGACGTCGATGCCCGCGTCCGAGAGCACATTCACGACGGAGTCGGAGCTCTTTGCGGTGATGCGGCGACCGCTGCGCGACAGCACGATGTCGAAGGACTCCCGGCTGACCGGCACATCTGCCAGGGGGCTGCTGAATCGCTCGAGGCGCAACTGTGACGGCGGCAAGACAGCACATTCATCCGGTAGAGCGTCCAGCAAGTGCTCCGGCCCGCAGGCGTACACGAGGGTGTGCGGGTCTGGTGTGCCCAGCCACTGCTTCACGGAGGCACGGTGGCCATGGCCTGAGGTGTGCACCGTGACCTGGTTCGAATAACGAGAGGCCAGTTGACGGTAGGCCATGCGTCGCTGATCGCGGCCGAGGTAGAGCAGACGCCAGAGGATGTTCAGATGCTCTGCCTGCTGAATCATCGGTAGCAGCGGGGTGATGCCGATTCCGCCGGCAATGAAGCGATACTCAGTGGCCGGGGCCAGCCGGAAGTTGTTGCGGGGCCCGCCGAAGCGAACCCGGTCGCCGACCCTGAGCTGGTCGTGGATCTCCTGTGAGCCTCCGGAACCGCGAGGATCTCGCTGTACGGCCACTCGGTACTGGTGTGCCTGCCAGCGGTCACCGCACAGGGAATACTGCCGTACGCGGCCGCTTGGCAGAATGAGATCAATATGAGCACCAGGGGCCCAGTCTGGGAGTCGGCCGCCATTTCCGCGCTGCAGAGTGAGCTCGACGACACTGTCAGACACCGGAGTGCGCTGAGTGATGACGAGATCATCGCCGTGTTGATAGATGCTGTCGTGCAATGGACTCCTCCGATCCGCCGAAGTGGTGGTGAATGACGCTGACGCGTCGCCAGCCCACTGTGACATGCATCACGTAAGATGGTGATGCAAGGTTTCCAGTCACCGGAAATGAGGAGAATGTGCCGCAACGACGCGAAGGGCCGGTGTCTGCCTTGGGGCGGCATCTGCGCATTCTTGATGCCTTTGCGGTGGGCACTGCTTTTTTGACGTTGTCAGACATCGCGAGGAGGTCAGAGCTCCCGATCTCCACGGCGCATCGACTGGTGGCCGAGTTGGAGTACGAAGGCCTGCTTGAACGGTTGCCGGATCGTTCGTATCAATTGGGGTTGCGCCTGTGGGAGCTGGCCGCGCGGACACCACGAGCCTTGGGGTTGCGGGAAATCGCTGCGCCCCTGATGCGCCTGGTGCAGGACCAGATTCGGCAGCATACGCAGCTGGGGGTGGATGGTGGATATGACGTGGTGTATCTCGACCGACTCTCGCGGCATGACGCGGTGGTCAACGCCACCGTCGTGGGCGGACGGATCAGCCTGGGGGCCTCTGCCATCGGGCATGTCTTGCTCTTGAACAAGTCAACGGAATTCCTGCAAGAACTCGTCGATTCCGGGATTCGGCATTACACGGATGCCACCCCTCGCACCGTGGCGGAGCTGCAAAGCGTGCTGGACGAGGTGCGATGTCGAGGTGTGGCGATCGCCAACGGCTTTGTTCATCCGCTCGCGCGAGGCATGGCGGCGCCCATTTATGGACCTGACGGCGCGGTGGTAGCCGGCTTGGGAGTGGTGGTCCCGTCAGCTGATCCGGTGAAATCTCGGGACGTGGAGTTGCTACGCTCGGCTGCTGCAGCGATCACCAAACAGTTGCGTAGAGCGTATGTTGATCCTCGGCATCCACATGCATTGCCTGGCGCAAAATTTCGTGTGCTGATCAATTCTTCGGCCTCGTCGATGCAGTACTTCGATGAGGAAACGGGAACTATCTCGGAGCGGGGCGCCCCGGGGCACTAGGGCTACTCGTGGCCATCACGCGCTGGCGCGGATGACCATTTCGGGGGCCAGCTGCTGGGCGGCGACGTCGCGGCCGGCGAGGAGATCGATCAGGGCCTGGAACCCGGTGCGGCCCATCTCATGCATGGGGGAACGGACCGTCGTCAGGTGTACCGCCGAAGCCAGGGGAGTGTCGTTGAACCCGATGAGGGCCAGGTCCTCGGGCACGCGCACGCCGTGCTGGGTAAAAATTCCGATGGCACCAATGGCGGAGAAGTCGTTGGCGGAAAATACGGCTTCCGGCAGGGGCCCGCGCTGGATGAGTTCTTCGGCCGCGGCACGTCCGGCGTCGGCGTCGAACCCGCCCGGAATCACTCGATCTTCCGGCAGGGTGTGTCCGGCTTCTTCAAGGGCCGCGCGGAATCCGGCGAGGCGGTCGCGCGCAGTGGAGGCGCGCAGGTCGCCGGCGATCACGCCGAAACTGGTGCGCCCGCTGGCCAGAAAGTGCTGGGCGGCGAGGCGCCCGCCCTCGTAGTCATTGCAGGTCACCGAAAGATGTCCGGTGGAGCGTCGGTTGACCAACACGAACGGGATGCCGCGGTCCTTCAGCTCATCCAGGTAAGGGTCCTCGAAGAGCGCGTCGCCGAGAATGAGCCCGTCCACACGCCGGTCCAAGAGTTTCTCCACCTTGGCCCGATGCGCCTCCTGGTGGTCCAGGGAGTTGGCCACCACGGTGAAGTAGTCCTGCTCGGTGGCAGCCTCGTCGATGCCCTCATAGATGGTCGCCAGCACGAAGTCCTGTAGGCGCGGGACCACGACGCCGATCATCCGCGACTTCGCGGTGCGCAGCGAGGCGGCGTACGGATTTTTCGAGTATCCGCGCTCGCGGGCCAAATCCAAAATGCGTTGAGCGGTCTCCGGTGAGGCCCAGCGCCCATCAGTGGCATCCGGGTTGTTGAGTACCCGAGACACGGTGGAGGCGTTGAGGCCCAGCTCTTCGGCGAGAGCTTTGAGGGTGACGGAGGACCGACTGTTCACACTGAAACCTTTACACGCTCGAAACACGTTCGAAAACTTTTGTGTTGCGCCTCACATACTCGTGAGCTAATGTCATCATTGCACACGCTACGCAAACGTTTGCGGCATTCGATTGGGTAAGCGTGTGCCCATAGGTTCAACAGCCACAGAAAGCAGGGCGACACAACGTGACCACGGTCAAAATTCTGGGAACGGGCGGAACCATCGCCTCCCGTGCAGTCGACGGGCACGGCGCCGTGGCGTCCGAGCCGGTCGAGAACCTGCTCGACGGTGTGGATCCCGAGGTGACCGTGCGCTCCCGCGATGTGATGACCACCGGCAGCTATCGGCTGACCTTGCGTGACATCCGGCTGATCGCCGAGTCGGTACTCGACGAAGCCGCTCGGCCTGAGCACGACGGCATCGTCGTCACCCACGGCACCGACACCATGGAGGAGACCGCATTTCTGGTTGACCTGGTGCTCGCCGAGCGCGTGCCGGTTGTGTTCACCGGCGCCCAGCGCTCCGCCGATGCCACCGATACCGACGGTCCACGGAATTTGGCCGATGCCGTGCACACAGCGGCCGATCCACGTACCCAGAACTGGGGTGCCGTGATCTGCTTCGACGGCGAGATACGCGCAGCCACACAGACCGCGAAAATGCACACCCTGGCCAGCGCTCCCTTTGCAGGCGGTGCGCTGCTGGGACGCGTGCACTCCGGCCGGCTCTCGCCAGTCGCCGACCCCGTGCGTCGAGCAACCCTAGGGCGCCCGAGTGCAGAATTCGACACCACCCGGGTCGACATCGTTCCGATCTATCCCGGTTCCGACCCGGAGCTGCTCGATCTGCTGGTGGAGCGCAGTACCCAGGGCATCGTGCTGGCCGGCACGGGCTCGGGCAATGCGGGCGCAGGCTACGTCGAGGCGGTGCAGCGTGCCCGCGCTGCCGGCGTCGTCGTCGCTCTCTCCACCCGTGTGCCCTACGGCCCCGTGGTTCCAATCTATGGCAACGGCGGGGGAGTGGATCTGGTGGCCGCCGGAGCGATCCCCACCGGTGCACTGCACCCCTTCCAAGCCCGCATGCTCATGGCGCTGTTGCTGTCCCACGGCGTCCGCGAACCAGATGTGGCCGCGGCTTTTGCGGCCGATGCCACTGACCTCAAACCATCATGCACCCCGCAACACCCATCTGAGTAAGGAGTCACCATGACGAAGAAGATCTATGTTTCCGTGGGCATTGACGTCGACGCTGTCGGCGGATGGCTCGGTTCTTACGGCGGCGAGGACTCTCCCGGCGATATTTCCCGGGGCCTGTTCGCTGGTGAAGTCGGCGTCCCCCGTTTGCTACAGCTAGGTCAGCGCCGCGAGATGCCGGTGACCTGGTTCTGGCCCGGCCACTCCATCGAAACCTTCCCGGAACAGTTCGACCAGGTGGTTGCCGCGGGCCACGAGATCGGCGTGCACGGCTACTCGCACGAGAACCCGCTGGCCATGACGCGCACGCAGGAAGAGGAGATCCTCGATTACTGCACCGATCTCATCACCACCCGTACCGGTACCAAGCCCGTGGGTTACGTGGCCCCCTGGTGGGAGTTCTCCACCGTCACCAACGAACTGCTCGCCGAGCGCGGCTTCCTCTACGACCACTCGCTGATGCACGACGACCACACCCCGTACTACGTGCGCGTCGGCGACGAGTGGACCAAGATCAACTACGACGCCGCCTCCGCCCACGAGTGGATGAAGCCGCTGGTCCGTGGCCAGGAAACAGACCTGATCGAGATCCCGGCCTCCTGGTACCTCGACGACCTTCCCCCGATGATGTTCATCAAGTCCTCGGCCAACTCGCACGGTTTCGTCTCACCGCGCGACATCGAGGACCTGTGGCGCGACCAGTTCGACTGGGTCTACCGCGAGATGGATTACGCCGTCTTCCCCATCACCATTCACCCCGATGTGTCGGGCCGCCCGCAGAACCTGCTGATGCTGGAGCGCCTCTTCGACCACATCGCCTCCCACGACGGCGTCGAATTCGCCTTCATGAAGGACGTTGCCGCCGATTTCGCACAGCGTTTCCCTCGCGCCCAGTAGTCACTCGAGAAGCCTGACTCCCCCGAAAGCTCACCGAAAAGAGCCACCATGACCACCTCCAGCACCACACCTGTGTCCACGGCACCTGCCCCGTGGGATGTGGAGATGACGCCGAAACTGATTCGGAAAGTCTCCCTGGTCTGTTTCGTCGCCTGGGTCGTCTCCGTGTACGACTTCACGCTATTCGGCACCCTGCTGCCCGTCATCGCCGAGGACTTCGGCTGGTCCACCGCCCAGTCCACCAGCATCAATACGCTGGCCCACGTAGGTGTCTTTATCGTCTCGTTGGTCGTAGGCTCCATCATCGACCGGCTGGGACGCCGCAATGCCCTGGTGATCCTGATGCTCGGTGGGGCCCTGGCCTCCGGATTCACCGGTATGGCCACCGGTGCGGTCACCATGATCATCATCCGCTCGATCACCGGGCTCTCGCTGTCCGAGGAAGTCGTCAACGCGGTCTACCTCTCCGAGATCTACCGCAAGGTGAAGAACAAGGGCCTCTTCTACTCCGTGGTCCAAGCCGGCTACCCGATCGGTGCCCTGGTGGCTGCCGGCATGTCGGCCCTGCTGCTGCCCGTGATCGGTTGGCGTTGGAGCTTCGCCGTGGCCGGGCTGCTGGCGTTGTGCGTAGCACTCTGGGCCACTCGCTTGCCTGAATCCCCGGTGTTCGCCGCCATGAAGGAGGCGCGACGCCGCAAGGAGGTGGGCGACGACGACGGTGCCCAGCGACTGCTGGACCAGCACGGTCTGGAGGCAGAATCACACGCACGCACCGGCGTGAAGGACGTCTTCACCCGTGATCTGTGGCGGCACACCACGCTGTTGGCGGCGGCATGGCTCTTCAGCTGGATCGGCATCCAGGTCTTCTCGGTGCTCGGCACTACGGTGCTCGTTGAGGCCAAGGGTGTCAGCTTCGAAAACGCACTCGTCATCCTGGTGGGCGCCAACGCCGTCGGCTTCGTCGGCTACCTCTTCCACGGCTGGCTCGGTGATGCGATCGGGCGCCAGAAAACCGTGGTGCTGGGCTGGCTTGCCGGAGCGGCGTCGTCGCTGATCATGCTGCTGGTGCCTGGCTCGACCTGGTTCGTGATGGCCCTTTACGGCCTGACCCTGTTCTTCCTCACCGGACCCTTCGCCGCGCTGCTCTACTACATGGGCGAATCGTTCCCGGCCCATGTGCGTGGCATGGGCACCAATGTGGCCCACGTGATGGCCCCGCTGGGTGGCATCGTCGGATCCGGGCTGCTCAGCCTGTTGCTCTTCCTCGGACTCGAGATGACCTGGGCCGCCCTGTGCTCCGGCACCATCGGACTGCTGCTGGCGGCCCTGTGCATGATGGGCACGCGACGCATCGACCAAACCGCTACCGACGAATCTGCGGCTGCCCTGACCGTGGTCGACACCCCTCCCACCCCCGAACACTCAACGAAGGAGCACACCCGATGACACGCGACGACGGACTGGGCGGCAAGGTTGCCCTGATCTCGGGTGGCGCCAGCGGGATCGGCCAGGCACTCGCCATCGCCTACGCCCGCGCCGGCGCCCACAGCGTGGTCAACTACTTCCCCGGTGACGAACACGACGTCCAAGCCACGATCGACGCCGTGGAACAGGCCGGAGGTCGCTGCGTGGCCGTGCCGGCGGACGTCCGCTCCGAAGCGGACTGTGCCGAGATGGCGGCGACAGCCGTGCGGGAATTCGGTCGCCTGGACATTGCGGTCGCGGCCGCGGGAATCCTGCGTCGCAACGCCCTGCACGAGATGACCGACGCCGCTTGGAACGACATGCTCGACGTCGATCTGAACGGGGTGTTCCGTGTCTTCCGCGCCGCTGCGGCCGAGATGCACGACGGCGGGGCCATGGTGGCTACCTCCTCGATCGCCGGCGGCGTCTACGGCTGGGAAGAACACGCCCACTACGCCGCGGCGAAATCCGGGGTGCTCGGTCTGTGCCGGTCCCTGGCGGTGGAGTTGGCGCCGCGCGGCATCCGTGTCAACGCGGTCATCCCCGGACTCATCGAAAGCCCGCAGTCCCTGGACGAGAAGAACTCGCTGGGCAAGGACGGGCTCGACGCCGCCGGTGACATCATCCCCTGGGGCCGCGTGGGCACCGTGGACGAATGCGCTCGCACCATCCGCTTCTTGACCAGCGATGACTCCACATATGTCACCGGCCAGCAACTGATCGTCGACGGCGGACTCACCATCCGCTGGCCGAGCTGAGCTCCCGCGGCGACCGGTGACCCCACAGAACCAGACCCAAGGAGTGAAGAACTGATGGCAGAACAGAGCCTGACAAGCAAAACGGCGGTGATCACCGGGGCGGCCAGCGGTATTGGTGAGGCCATCGCCGACCTGTTCATCGCCGAAGGCGCGGCCGTCGCCGTGCTCGATCTCAACGAGGAGCGCGCTGCGGCCACGGCGGAGCGGCTGTCCGAGCGGGGCGCCGCCCACGCGGTCGCCGTGGACGTCATGGACTCCGATTCCGTGCGCGCCGGCATCGACCGGGCAGCGGAGCTGCTGGGCGGCATCGACATCGTGGTCGCCGCGGCGGGAATTCTGGATGAGACCCCGCTGGCGGAGATGAGCGTGGAGACATTCGACCGCACGGTTGCGGTGGATCTGCGCGGTGTCTTCCTGGCGTCGCGCTGGGCCTTGCCGCATCTGATCGAGCGCGGCGGCGGGCGCATCATCAACATCGCCTCGCAGCTGGGCATCAAGGGCGGGGTGGGGCTGACCCACTATGTGGCGGCCAAGGCTGGGGTGATCGGCATGACCAAGGCCATGGCCTTGGAGCTGGCGCCGCATCAGATCCTGGTCAACACCATCGCCCCTGGTCCGATCGAGACTCCGTTGGTCGACGGGCTGAGCCCGGAATGGAAGCAGACGAAACAAGCCGAGCTGCCGATCGGACGCTTCGGTACCGCGGCCGAAGTGGCGCCGACCGCGTTGTTACTCGCCTCATCGCCTGGTGGCGACCTCTACACGGGGCAAACCCTCGGGCCGAACAGCGGCGACGTGATGCCCTAATGTGTGGCGCTTGCGGAGGTGGTCGACCGGTCTCGGCGACCACCGCCCTGATCAACCAGCACGGTGTGAAAAACACCGTGCTGGTTGCGTTGCGCGCCCAGCTGCCCCGAGGGTGGGCGCTCAGCGTACAGGGAGATACCTGGGTTTTGCGGTCGGCGACCGGATCACAGCGTGTTTACCCCGATATTGACGATCTATTGCACGAGCTTTTTCAGCGGTGGAGCATCTCGGCTCCCGCAGTATTGCAACGATCCTCAGGCTTGTGACGCGATTCACTGAAGATCTGATGAAGTTTTTTCGTGAGGATTTGTTCGCGGCCTCGTCTGTAGTGGTGTCTGGACAAAACATGCCTCGCCCGTCATGACGGCAGGGGCGGTAAGACACCAATGAAGGGGGCGATGGCTGCCGCGAGCAACTCAACGACTCCGTGCCGTGTGGCATGGTGTCAATTCGGCATGAGTGGGTGTGCGAGCGCCGCTGGGTGATCTGCTCTGACGGTCGTGCGCGCCTGCCTAGGATGCCCGTCAGTACTTTAATGCTACTTGCCAGTATGTTCCTGATGCGAATTCGGTGCGCGTAACACTTCTCCGAAGACCCACCGTTATTGGCGTCTTCATGTTATTTTTAATTGAAGAATCACCTGGTGACTCAGTTCAATGGCATAACACTCGCTCCGGCATCGGTAGACCGTGGTTCGCCGCGCCCTCATCTCCATACTCCAGAGGAATAGATCACTGTGACTCCCGTTTCAGAATGCCTGGATCAGGCGTGCGAAATTTCATCGACGAGCTTCGACATCATGATGACCGTCGGGCGATTCTTGATGACGCTCTCGGCAGGTCTGTTCGCGGCCTATGTCGTTTTCTTCGGCGGCGCACTGCTGCTGTTCGCTCTGCGTGACCGGCTGTCCCCGAAGACAGTTACCACCGGTCGCGACGGCGATAGCCCTGCTTCTCCATCGAAGGGCCCGGTGACCGTGTCGGCGCCGGTTCTCGAGGGTCGATCTGCCGCACCGGCGTTTGCGCGCACCTCGGCCGCCAAGCACAGCTACGGCTCACCTAGCCGTACGTTCCAGCCGTCCAGCGCTCAAGGGGGCGCATCGCTGTGATCATGCTTTTCGGCCACCGGGTCGATGTGGTCCTGATTATCGCGTTGCTGCTGATCGTCAGTGCCGTCGCCTACGGTGTCACGCTCTTGATTCTGTCGCGCTTTGAGCGCAAAGGTCGCCCGGCGGATGAGAATACTGAAGCGGCTGCGGCCTTTGCCGAGCAGGCGCACGTCGTTTTCGTCATCCCCTGCCTGAACGAGGAACGGGTGATCGGCAACAGCCTCGATCGCCTCAGCTCCTTTGAGAGCGACCGGATGACCTTCCTGGTGATCGATGATGGCTCTGACGACAACACGGCGGCGATCGTGGAGGCGCACCCGGATGAGCGCGTGAAACTCCTGCGTCGCGTGGCCCCGAATGCCCGTCAGGGCAAAGGGGAGGCGCTGAACGCGGCCCTGCCGTTGATCCGCCGCGGTCTGGTGGCCCCCGGTGTGGACCCGCAGAGTGTGATCGTCTGCGTTATTGATGCCGACGGTCGACTCGACCCCGAGTCCATGGACAAGGTGCTGCCGCTGTTCATCGACCCTGATTTGGGTGCCGTGCAGATCGGCGTGCGCATCAACAACCGCTCGTCCAACCTGCTGGCACGCATGCAGGATATTGAGTTCGTGCTCTACACGAAGGTGTTCCAGCGAGGTCGGCGTCACTTCAACAGCGTGGGCCTGGGCGGCAATGGCCAGTTCGTCCGCCTGGCGGCGCTGAACATGCTGGGCGAAAAACCATGGTCGCGCAGCCTCGCCGAAGATCTTGATCTGGGCGTGCAGTTGATGGTCAACGGGTGGAACACGGAGTTTGAATCCTCCGTTGCCGTGCATCAGCAGGGGCTGGAAGATATCAATCGCTGGGTGAAACAGCGCACCCGCTGGTTCCAGGGGCACCTGCAGAGCTGGACCATGATCCCGTGGGTCATGCGTAATCTCTCGGGCCGACGGCGCGTGGACCTGACCTACCACCTCAGCTCGCCGATCCTGCTGTTGCTTGGTTCGCTGATGTCGATCGCCTTCGCGATGTGGTCGGGCTACCTCGTGGTCGCCGCTGCCACCATGACCCTGCAGTTTTCGCCATGGTGGATCACCGCGTACCTCATTGCCTTCGGTGTGCCGCTCCTGTACGGGCTCGTCTATTGGCAACAGAACCGCCACGACGGCAGCGGGCTGATCAAAACGTTCTTGTTAATGCACGTGTTCACCTTGTACTCAACACTGTGGTTCCTCGCCGGATGGCGCGCCACCTGGAAGACCCTGCGCGGTGAGATGGGCTGGTCCAAAACCGAGCGCATCGAAGAGCACGCCGTCGAAGATGCCGCAGAAGACCCGGTGAACCACCACGCCAAGGCGTGAGGACGATGACCATGATGACGACCGAGAAGCGAGGGGCCTACCGCATGGTTGCACGCACCCGACGGCGAACCGCGATCTGGGCGGCGGTAGCTGCCCTGATCCTGGTCGTCACGTTGGTCATCGTCATGATGACGCGCGCTGAAAACGAATGGCACGAGGGGGAAACCTACGGCACCTGGCAGGTCCGCTATAACGGGCACGGCACTGTGACCGGGGATGAATCGTCGGTCACCCTCGAACCGAAATCCGCAGAATCCTGGGACGTCACCCACGGCGGGCTGGTGCACACCGTCGGTCAGTGCGACAGCCCCGAATTCTCCCTCACGGTGCATACCGAGGCCGCCGTCCGACAGGGCGAGCCCAACGTGTGGGAAGTCGGCTGGGTGCTGTGGAACTTCACGGACGACACCCACTTCTATGCGATCGTGCTCAAGCCCAATGGCTGGGAGCTGTCTAAGCAGGACGCCGACTACCCCGGGAACCAGCGCTTCCTCGCCTCCGGCTCGGACCGTACCTTCCCCATCGGCCAGGACTATCGCGTCACCGTGGAACAGGACGGCGCCACGGCCACCGTGTACGTCGACGGGGAAGAACTCGTCACCTACACCGACGAAGACCAGCCCTACCTTCTCGGCAGCATCGGCCTCTACACGGAAGACGCGCGCGTGCGCTTCTCCGATTTCGAGCTCCCCGACTGCGCTCGCACCACCGGCTAGGCCGCAGCCCACCACGAACGCTCCAGTACACAAGGACAGATAGAACATCATGGACAGTCCGTCATATCGACTTTCCCGCAAGACAAAATTCGGATGGATTTCGGCCGCCCTGCTCGTGCCGATCATCGCCGTCGGCGCCATCTTTTGGGTGACCGACGATTCCCTGGTTCCCTTCGAAAACTCCGCGCTCACCGAGGAATTCATCCACGGTGTGCCCGCCGGCGTGGCCGCTGAAGACACCAGCCCCATCCTGGACACCCGCTACGGCAACGAAGGCGGCACCGAAACCCTGGTGGTCTATGACGAAAACGCCCCCGAAGACGTCAAGGCCGATATTTACGCCATCCTGGCGGCTAACCTGGCCACCCACTTCGGCATGACCGAGATCCGGCAGCTGGACGAGTACAAGGCCGGCGACATCAACGCCTACGACGCCCTGATTTACGTCGGCGCGAGTTACTCCACCGAGGTGCCGACCGCCCTGCTCGACGACGTGCGGGCCGGAGAGGTACCGGTGATGTGGCTGGGCTACAACGTGTCCCAGCTCGCCGACCGTGATGCCGAAGCGGGTGTCTCCTTCGTGGATCAGTACGGCTGGGACCCGATGAACCGCGTCGCCGTCGACGGCACCGTGGTTGACGAGCTCGAGTACGGTGAGCACACCGTGACCCGTGCGGTGGAAACCGGTGGATCCGTCAACGTGCCCCGTGAGCTCTCCGACGACGTCGACGTGCTGGCCACCGGATACTGCCACCAGGAAAACGAGCCAGTGGTGTGCGCCGAGGGCCTCGACGAGACCAGCGCCCCCTGGGTGTTCCGCTCGGATAACCTCACCGTGGTCACCGAGATCCCGTTCCACTACCTCAACACCAACGGGCTCTACACCATCTACTCCGACCTCTACTACGAGCTACTCGACTCGGACATTGAGCCCGTCCGCCAGGCCGCGGTGCGATTCGAAGACGTGGGCCCGGAAGCCAACCCCCAGCACCTGCGCGACATTGCGGACTACCTCTCCTCTGTTGATGTGCCCTTCCAAGTGGCTGTGGTGCCGGTGATGGTGGACGTCACCCCGGACGGCGATGACTATTACGGACTGTCGCTGCTGGATTCCCCCGAGGTAGTGGAGGCGCTGAAGTACATGCAGGAGCGAGGCGGAACCCTGATCCAGCACGGCACCACGCACCAATATTCCTCGGACCGTAACCCCTACTCGGTGCGTTCCGGTGAGGACTACGAGTTCTACGCCCACCGTTGCTCGGCTACCGAGGAACCGCCCTACGAATGGGAAGAATGCAAGCAGGACTCCTGGATTCGTAAGCTCGGACCGGTTGCCGCCGACTCCATTGACGACCACAAGGCCCGCATGGAGCGCGGCAAGGAAATCATGATCGAGGCCGGGCTCGGCGAGCCCACCGTCTTCGAAACCCCGCACTACTCCGGGTCCATCAATTCCTACCTGGCCATGGCCGAAGAATACGACGCCCGCTACGACCAGGTCGAGTACTACGGCGGCTCCATCTCCCACGGCGAGATCACCCCGGAAAACAGCGTCAGCCAGGTGTTCCCGTACTCGGTAAACGATATCTACGGATCCACCGTCTACCCGGAGAACATCGAGAACGTCACCGAAGTCGAGCAAAACAACCACGCCCCACGGCCGCCATCGTCACTCTTGAAACGCGCGGAAAACAACCTGGTGGTGCGCGAATCCACCGCCAGCTTCTACTTCCACCCGTTCCTCGACCACGACTACCTGCGCCAGATGGTCGAAGGGCTCCAAGAGCTGGATTACGAGTTCGTCTCCGTCACCGACCTGCGCTGATCCAGGGCGATGCGCAGAGTGTGCGCCACCGAGAGGGCCGTGAGCCCGGAGGTCTTCGGATTCTCCGGGCTCGGCGCGGACTCGAAGCTGAACATCAACCGACCCGCCGGCCCGGAGGCGCTCATTTCGTGCGTGCTCAACTCGGCGTCGGGATCGGCCAACAATTCAACCTCGACCCGCTGCAACGACGCCGCCAACTGCTCGACGTCGTCACCGGGAAACCCGCCGCGGGTGGCCCAGGCCAGGGCGACCGCCACATTGACATTGCCCGGAAACAGTTCGATGGCCTCGGCAGGATGACCCGAAAACACGGTCACCGGATCCTCGCCCGGGGCGAGGCGACGCAGCTGCTGGGTTTGCTCCGTATCCATCCACGGGCGGATCAGCGACGATGCCAGCTTCCGAGTGCGGATCCGCACGGTATCGAGCCCGCCGGCCTCCGCGGCCGAGGCGAGCACGTCGAATCCGCCGATCGCCCCGTGGGTGACCCACAGCCGCCCCGGGCCCGACAGCAACGCCCGGGCGGTGTCAGGATCGGCTAGTGCCCCCACCGAAGCGAGCACGAGGACGCGCCCGGAGCCGATCACGTCGGGGCCGCGCTGCCGGGCGGGGGACACCCCGGCGCACTCCACCACCAGATCGACGTCGTCCAGGGCCGCCTGCCAGTCCACGTTGGTGACGCCCGGGCGGAGGTCCACCCCGTGATCACCCCGCTCACGATGCGCTTCGACGTCGCGTACCACCGCGGTGAGGTGCATCGCACCGGACTCACGCTCCGGACGCAACTGATCCGCCAGCTGGCGCCCGATCGCTCCGAATCCCCACAGCAACACCCTGATAGTCATGCCCCTAGCCTGTCATGCCGCTGCGCGTAGCGTCACGCATCACACCAGCCCGGAGTTCCGGCACGAGATCGATAGACTGGGGCACCGTGCCCACCCCAGCCGCCGAGGAGCCCCGCACGATGACTGAGACCCCTGAGAACACCACGCCGCCCCACCGCCGCACTTCCGTGGTCGGCAATCTGGTGCGCGGTGCGCTCATCGGCGCCGTCGAGACCGTGCCCGGCGTCTCCGGTGGCACGGTGGCCCTGGTGGTGGGGATTTACCACCAGATCATCGACTCCGCCTCGGCCGTGATTTCGGCGTTCAGGAAGCTGGTGACCGGTCCCGACCGCAAAGCCGGGTTCACCGCTGAGCTGGCCCGTGTGCATTGGCGCGTGGTGCTACCCGTAGCGATCGGAATGCTGCTGGCGGTGTTCACCGTGGCCGGGCCGATGGCCGACGCGATGGAAAACCACCCGGTGACCATGCGCGGGCTGTTCTTCGGCATGGTGCTGGCCTCAGTGGCCGTACCCGCCCGCATGATGCTCGAGGACCTGACGTTCCGCCGGGTGCAGCACGAAATTCTGGGGAAAGACTCCACCCACATCCGGTTGCGCCCCTGGCATCTTGCCCTCGGGGTGGTTGCCGCGGTCGGAATTTTCTTCCTGGTTTCGCTGCCGCCCACCGACGTCGATCCCAGCCCGCTGGTGCTGATTCCGGCCGCCGCCGTCGCCATATCCGCGCTGGTGCTTCCCGGGCTCTCGGGATCGTTCCTGCTGCTGACCTTCGGGCTGTACGAGCCCACGCTGCGCGCCGTGGATGAGCGTGACTTCGGTTATTTGGGCATCTTCTTCGTGGGCGCGGTGCTAGGGATGATCGTGGTGGTCAAGGTGCTGAAATGGCTGCTGGAGCACTATCACACGCTCACCCTGGCGGTACTGACCGGGGTGATGATCGGCGGGCTGCGCACCCTCTGGCCCTGGCAGGATGAGGCGCGGAACCTGTTCCTGCCCGACACCTCCGGCGAGGCGTGGAGCGTGGCCGGGCTCGCACTGCTCGGCTTCGCTGTCGTGATCGCCCTGGTGATCATTGACGCGCGCATGGTGCGACGGCAGCGGGCCGAACAGTTGGCCCAGCTGCGCCGCACCCAGCGCGGCCTGAGTTCCTGATCAGAAGGTGACGATCGGCTTGATCGTCTCACCCGACTTCGAATCTTCGAAAGCCTGGTTGATCTGATCCAGCGGGTAGGTCTTGATCAGCTTCTCGATCGGGAATTGTCCGTTGCGCCACAGGTGCACCAGCCGCGGAATGAAGTCCTGCGGCACGGCGTCACCCTCGATGATGGTGCGGAACGACCACCCCTTCAGCAGTGAGGCACCCACCTCGAAGGTGGCCTCATCGCCCAGTGCCGGTGCGCCGACCAGTCCGACGCGACCCTTAATGCCCACCGCATCGGCCGCTTGGCGGGTCACCGCGGTGATCCCGGTGGTGTCCAGGGCAACGTTGACGCCCTGCTCGGCGGTGATCTCGGCCAGGCGCGCGGTGAGATCTTCGGAACCGGAGTTGATGGTGTGGGTGGCGCCGTACTCGCGGGCGCGCTCCAGGCGGGAATCCACCAGGTCGATGGCAATGATGGTGGTGGCACCCACGGCGGCAGCCGCCATGATGGCGGCGGAGCCCACGGCACCGGTGCCGAAGATCGCCACGGACTCACCGGCCCCCACGGACAGCGAGTTGATGATGGAACCCGCGCCGGTCATCAGCCCGCAGCCCAGAGGGCCAAGCAGCTCGAGCGGGGCGTCGTCGTCGACCTTCACCACGGAGCGAGCGGAGACGTTGGCGTGGCTGGCGAAGGAAGACTGACCGAAGAAGTGGGACGAAACGGCGGTTTCGCCATCGGAGAGGGCGGTGGTGCCATCGGGGCGGGTGCCGGAGAAGTTGTAGTCGTAGAAGTGCTGGCAGTAGGCGGGCATGCCGCCGAGGCACTGCTGGCAGGAGCCGCAGGAGTTGAACCCCAGCACTACTTTGTCCCCGGGGGCTACGGTGGTGACGCCCTCGCCGACCTTCTCGACGACGCCGGCGCCCTCGTGGCCGAGTACGGCGGGCAGGGGAGTGGGGTAGACCTGGTCGCGCACGATGGCGTCGGTGTGGCAGATGCCGGTGGCGGTGAGTTTGACCTGCACTTCCCCGGCGCGGGGGTCATCCAGCTCCAGGGTGGTGATCTCGAAGGGTTCTCCGGTGCCCCGGGTGATGGCGGCGGTGATCTGCATAGTATTCCTCTTTCCGTTGCGGTGACCGCCCTTGCGTGGGCGATCAGGATTCGAGGTGTGCCCGAACGGGCAACGCCATCTCCACCGTACTCCTCCTTTTACAGGTGATCAAAATTTGAAAAAAGTGCGACGGCGAGTGTCCGTGGGTGGCCAGCAGGCGCGCTCAGCGCATGTGGCGGGCGGCCAGGTGGACTGCCTCGGTGAGGCGGTCCAAGGCGGGGGTGCCGGAGGTCCAGCGTTGCCAGTGCAGGGTGACTCGGGAGGGGTTCAGCGCGGTGATCAGCTCCAGATCAGGGTGGGTGCCTTCGGTAACGCTGGGTGGGATCTGATCGGTGAGCAGCATGCCCCAGCCCAGGCCGGCCTCGACGGCGCGCAGATACGCCTCGGAGGATGGCACCAGGTGGCGCGGCGGGTCGAGCCGCGGTACTCCGATCGTGCGGGCGTGCTCGGATAACCGGGATCGTTGTAAGCCGTCGCGGGTTCCGAAGTCGATCACTGGGAGGTGTCCGAAGTCGGGGCTGCCGTCGCCGTCGCGAAACTGATTCAGCAGGGCGGTGGCCGCCGCTGGGTAGTAGTCCATGGTACCCAGGCGGGTGACGGTGCAGCCGCTTACCGGAGTCGGATGTTCGGTGATCGCGGCAACCACAGCCCCGGATCGCAGCAGGTCGTGGGTGTGCTCCTGATCCTCCATGTGTAGCTGCAGCACGGCGTCGTCCCAGGTGGCGGCCTGGCGTAGCACCTCGACGAACCAAGTAGCTAGTGAATCCGCGTTGACCGCCACCGGCAGCACGGTTCGCCCACCGGTGCCCCGGCCCAGGGCGCGTCGGGTGTCGTCTTCCAAGGCGATGACCTGACGGGCTAGGCGCAGCATCTTTTCCCCGGCCGGGGTGGCGGTGACCGGGATGGTGCGAGCCAGCAGCACCTGCCCGGCGTCGCGCTCGAGCGCCTTGATGCGCTGGGAGAAGGCGGAGCCGGAGATGCCGAGCAGGGCGGAGGCGGCGTCGAAGGTGCCCTCATCCACAGCGGCAGCCAGCGCACGCAGGTGATCCGTGTTCATGAAGTAAAGCTTAATACCCTGAAGAATCTTGCGCTGGTGCGGATGCGCATCCGTTCGTAGCGTGGAGCCATGACCTTCCTCGTGACCGGATTCTTCACTGCTCTCGCCCTCGTCGTCGCCATCGGGGCGCAGTCGGCGTATGTGCTGCGTCAGTCCATCCGGCGAGACCGGGTGGCGCTGATTGTGACGATCTGTCTGGTCTCGGACGTGATCCTCATCTTCGCCGGCACCGCCGGGGTGGGCGTGATTTCGGAGCAAGCGCCGTGGCTGCTCATGGTGCTGAAGTGGGCCGGGGTGGCCTACCTGATCGGCTTCGCCGCCATGTCATTCCGCTCCGCCTGGCGTCCGAGGGCCGCCGGGCTCTCAGCGGACGACACCCCGGCGCCGGCGCCGTCGACGAATACCGGCTCCGAAGCAGCGCCTCGCGACGGCGGCGGCACTGCGGTGCTCACCCAGCCGACCACCCAGCAGATGACCGTGGTGGTGGGCCGCAGTACCCCGCGGAAAACCTCGCTGCGCAACGTTGTGCTGGCTGCGCTGTCGGTCTCGCTGCTGAATCCGCACGCCATTCTCGACACCGTGGTGCTGCTGGGGACCGTGGCCAACTCCTTCGGTGACCAGCGCTGGATGTTCGCCGTCGGCGCGGTGCTAGCCTCGTCGCTGTGGCTCGGCGTGCTGACCGTGGGCGGGCGCGCGCTCTCGCCGGTGCTCGATACCCCGCGTACTTGGCGGATCATCGATTTCTCGGTGGGCTGCATCATGCTCGCCATCGTCACCACGCTGATCCTGCATTGATCCCGGTACAGTGACTGCCATGAGCGCAGTCCCCGGAACGATCACCGTCTCCGCTGTCGTGGTGCGTCGTAACGACGGCGCGGTGGCCCTGGTGCGCAAACGCGGCACCGACTCCTTCATGTTCCCCGGTGGCAAGCCCGAACCCGGCGAGAGCCCGTGCGAGACGGCGGTCCGCGAGCTGCTCGAGGAAACCGGCATCCGTGTGGCCCCGGAGCACCTGCAGTACCAGGGGAGTCGTCTGACCAGCGCAGCGAACGAGCCCGGCTGGGACCTGCACGCCGAGATGTTCGTACTTCCCGCCCCCGCTTGGGCCGGACAGGAGTTGCGGGTGCGCGCTGAAATCGAGGAACAGACATGGGTGATCCCGGGAACGAAAACCGCTCCCGGGATCACTCTCGCCCCGCTGTCTCGCGAGGTACTCAGCGCGTCTGAATGAGCTCACGCGACCTGTCAGTGGTCGTGGTCGTGCTCTTCTTCGTCACCGTGATCATGGTCCCCGCTACCTGACGCCTTGTGCTTCGGGGCCTCGGCGCTGCCCGTCACCACGGCCATCTCCACCGGGGTCACGTCCAGGTCGATGCGCTGCTCCACCTCGGCGGAGTCCAGGTCGATGATGACCAGCTGCTGGTTCTCGGCGTCGGTCACGTACGCCTTGCCGTCGGCAGCCTTGAGAATCGGTCCGGGCTGCTGCCAGTCCTCCTTCTCTTCCCATGCCTCGATCGCGTCGATCCGCTCGGTGACCTCGCCGGTTTCCTCGTCGATCACGTTGAGCTGGCCGTTGTACGTCAGCACCATGGCCTCGCCGTCATCGCCTCGTGCCAGCGAGCGGAACCAATAGGAGGAACCAAGATCCACGGTCTCCACCGAATCCTCGAGGCTGTTGATCAGTGCCACCTCGGTGGGCCGCTCCTGCTCGGCATCTGGGTCGACCTTCCAATCGCCCAGCACGATGGACGACTCTTCGGAGCCGGCCAGGTTTCCGGAGCGCTGGTACTCGGGCTCGACGTCGACCTTGTGGAAGTCCCCGTCACGGAAGACCACCGGACCGTTCTCGCAGCCGAACACGACGACGTCGCTCGGTTCTGCTGACTCCTCAGCGGCCGCTGCCGCCTCGCCATGCACGCCGGGGCAGTCGGTGGTCTCGGCAAGCACCTCGGTGGAGCCGTCCTCGGCCACCTCCATGTGCTGCACCGTGGAACGCGACTCTTCCGTGCCCTGCGTGGTGAGCATGGTGCCGTCGGTCAGCTCGATGGCCACGCCATGGTGCGGGTTGTCGGCCCCGGTCTGATCCACACTCGGCTCGCCGTAGGCCAAATCGGCCGAGGTGAAGGTGGTGATCTCGCCGGTGCCGTCGGCGAACAGGGTGGTGCGGCCATTGTGCAGCACCACGTGCCCCGCGTAGTCGGCGTCAAATGTCGCGCCGGTGAGCCCCGGGTTGGACTCGTAGTAGTGGAAGTGGTCCCCGTGCGGCTGTGCCTGAACGCCGGCGTTGTAGACGCGGAACTCGTTGCCCGCGGTGACTATCACGTGCTGGCCATCGCCGGCATTGTTCAGCCGGAAGAACCCTGGCTCCTCCACGGTGTCTAGGGTTTCTCCGGATTCCCCATCGAGGGTGACCAGTCCCTCTTCGTGGCTGATCACCACGCGCGGGGCAATGGAAGCGACCTCGCGCGGTTCGGCGCGAATGACTTCGGCGTCGCCTGCGGTGTCAGCGGAGGCGGTGGTGTCGTCTTCGGCCGCTGGGCTGCCGGGGGAGCAGGCCGAGAGGAATAAGAGGGAGGACAATGCCGCGGCGGACCACGCCAGTCGAGACGGGTGAGATGGGTGAGATGGACGGGATGAGTGAGTCTTGTTGAGATTCATTCTCGCAATCTATCTTTAACTGAGAATCAGTTGCAATAACTCTCGCGAAGATGACGTCCCGGGCGTAGCATGGGGGTCATGCGCATCGCCGTCCTGGGAGCGACCGGAACCCTCGGTTCATTGATCGTCCGCGAGCTGGAGTACCGCGCTCACGAGGCGGTGCCGATCCACCGGGGCATGGGGGTCGATGTCACGGATGATCGCGACCGGCTCATTGATGCGTTCACCGACTGTGACGTAGTGATCGACACGCTGAACATGACGACCCTGAACGCGGCCCGAGCCCGCGAGTTCTTCACGACGGCGGCCGTGGAAGTCATGGCTGCCGTGCAGGCCGCCCAGGTGCCGCACGTGGTGGTGGTCTCGATTGCTGAGGCCGACCGACCTGCAGTGGGGCGTGGCTACCCGTACTACGCGGCGAAAGCGGCCCAGGAGCGCGCATATCGTGGGCACAGCCGTGGGCGCACCGCACTCACCGTGATCCGTTCTACCCAGTGGTTCGAACTGGTCCCGGTGATGGTGTCCATGGCGGCGGCCGGCCCGGTGGTGGCGCTGCCGGTGATGAAAATGGCACCGGTGTCGGTCTCGAGTGTGGCCCGGATTCTGGTGGACCGGCTCGAAGACGCCGAGCGCTGGCCGGGCCACCCGCCGCGCACGGTGACCGTGCACGGCCCCCAGGAGCTCACCGCCCTGCGCGTGGCAGAAGCCATGCAAGCCGCGGATCGGCTGCCGGGCGCGGAGAACCAGAAGCTGATCGAGATCCCCTACCTGGGGCCGACCATCGCCTCCGGTGGACTCATCCCGCAGCAAGGCATCATCGATAGCGTCACCTTGCGTGAATGGCTGGACACCGCCGACACTGCCGTCGACGCCGCTGAGTCCTGACGTTGCTCGCGGTTCAGCGGAACGCAGGCACGCCCGTGAGCTGGTGACCCAAGATCAGGGTGTGCACCTCGTCGGTGCCCTCGTAGGTGCGCACCGATTCCAGGTTGTTCGCGTGCCGTAGCGGTGAATAGTCGGTGGTGATGCCATTGCCGCCGAAGATCGTGCGCGCCTCGCGGCAGATCTCGATTGCCGCCCGACAGTTCGCGAGCTTCGCCACCGAGATCATGTGGTTCTCCAGGGTGCCGGCGTCCTTGGCGCGACCCAGCTGCAGTGCCAACAATTGACCCTTGTTCAGTTCCACGGTCATATCGGCCAGCTTCTTCTGGGTCAGCTGGTATCCCGACAGCGGCTTGTCGAACTGCAGGCGCTGTCCCGCATAGTCGATCGCGGCTTCAACGGAGTCGCGGGCCGCACCCATCGCGCCCCAGGCGATGCCGTAGCGGGCCTCGTTGAGGCAGCCGAACGGGCCGCGCAGCCCGGGGTTCTCGGTGAGGAGAGACTCCGGGCCGAGCTCGACGTCGGTGAGTTCGATGTCGCACTGCAGGGAGGCGCGCATCGACAGCTTCTGGGTGATCGGGGTAGCGGTGAATCCGGTGGAATCCGTGGGCACGATGAACCCGCGCACCGTTTCGGTCACACCCTCCTTGACAGTGGACTCATCCAACGCGCCCGCGGCGCGCGCGTCGTCGTGAGAGACCTGGGCCCAGATGATCGCCACCTGAGCGATGGACGCCAGGCCGATCCAGCGCTTGGCGCCGGAGAGCACCCAGGCGCCGTCGCGCCACACCGCGCGTGTCGCCATGGTGGAAGGATCCGAGCCTGCGGTGGGCTCGGTGAGGCCGAAGCAGCCGATCACCTCGCCGGCGGCCATCCGCGGCAGCCAGGTCTGCTTTTGCTCCTCGGAGCCATTTTTGTAGATAGCGGACATGGCCAGCGAGCCCTGTACCGATACGACGGTGCGCAGTCCCGAATCACCGGCTTCCATCTCCTGCATGGCGATGCCGTACTCGGTGGCAGATTTTCCGGCGCAGCCGTACCCCTGAAGGTGCATGCCGAAGAGCCCGAGCTCGGCCATCTCGGGCAGCAACTCGGTGGGCAGTACCGCCTCATCGAACCAGGTGCCGATGTTCGGACGGACCCGGCGGTCCACGAAATCGGCCACCGCGTCGCGGACCTCCAGCTCGGAGGTGGAGAGCTGACCCTCGATGTTCATGAGATCGGTGACGTGCTTCGGCATGATGCTCCTCAGGTGAGTGCGACAGTGGGTGACTAGTGCCACTCAAGCACCGATGCGGGGTGGATTCAACGGATCTCGGTGCAGCCGTGACTCCTATATGGAGAACGACAACAATTGTTTCGCGTCTGTCATCAATAGGGGCAGAGCCTGTTGAAATCAGTTGGCCGTGGCGGGGTAGAGCCGGTGAGCGGCCTGCAAGATCCGGGGATGCGCCGGGTTCTTGTTGGTCTTCCGCCAGATCAGGCGCAGCTCCAATGAGGTGTGCCCGCCAGCGACTTTCACAAAGGAGACGCCGTCGGTAGTGGCATTGTCGCGCACAGAATCCAAGGTGAGCGCGTTTCCCATGCCAGCGGCCACCAGGACCAACAGAGTCCACGAGTCCGGCGCAGTCTGCACGACTCTGGGCGAGAAGCCGGCGGCCATGGCTAAAGAATTGAGTCGATTCTGTAGCGCGGCGCCGAGCCCGGAAGGCAGGGTCACCCAAGGGTCGTTCGTTAGGTCTTTCATGCGGACCTCGTGCTCATTGGCTAACCGGTGACCAGAGGGGACAACGACGAGGGCTTCCTCCACCGTCAGTACATGTGAATCAACCTCGGCGGGGACGAAATCCCAGCGGCCGATAGCGAGATCCAATGATCCATCGAGCACACGTTGAAGACCGGTGTGCGAGAACTGCGCGGAATGAAAATCAAGACTGACGCCGTGGTGGTTCTTGCGCACTTCCCGAGCCAGCGCGCCGACGATCCTCTGCGTTGAAGCGCCTGCGAAACCGATATCGACCTGACCCATCTCACCCGTCACCGTATTTTGCACGACACGACGCGCGTTTTCTGCGGCTCGAATCAGTGTCTGTGCGGGTTTCACTAGAGCCTCCCCTGCTGCCGTCAGGGTGACGGAGCGGGTGGTCCGTTCGAAGAGTGAAGCGCCGAGCTCCTTCTCCAATTGCTTGATCAAACGGCTCAACGGCGGCTGGGCAATACGCAGGCGCTCGGCGGCCCGTCCGAAGTGAAGTTCCTCGGCGAGCGTGAGGAAGGCTTCCGCCTGATGAACTTCCATAGTGCCTCCGAGTTCCCGCCAGATTGATGCTCCCGAGTCATATAAGAAGCCCGATTTTGGTATTGGACAAGCAATAATCACCATGATTGCATCGCAGTGACATCCGACACAAACTTTGATGGGATGACATTCAATGCAGATTCCTCGTCCTGATACTTCAGGCAATAGTGAGATGGCGTCCGCCGGACCCCTGTCCGGCGTGGTTGTCGCCGACTTCAGCCGCGTTCTCGCCGGTCCGTACTGCACCATGTTGCTCGCAGATCTCGGCGCCACGGTGATCAAGGTCGAGTCCCCGGGTGGTGATGACACCCGGGGATGGATTCCTCCGCAGCGTGATGGCGTGAGTACCTACTATCTGTCGGTGAACCGAAATAAGCAGTCCATCGTGCTTGACTTGAAAAATCAGGACGACCTGAACATGGCTCATCAGATCATCGATCGTGCTGACGTGTTCGTGGAGAATTTCAAACCAGGTGGTCTCCAGCAGTTTGGCCTCGACGCAGAGTCAGTGGCCGAACGCTGGCCTCACCTCATCCACGCGTCCATTACCGGATTCGGCACCCACGGCGGGGCATCCATGCCCGGCTATGACCTGCTGGCCCAAGCCGTTTCCGGAATGATGCATGTCACCGGTAGCGCGGATGGGCCTCCGCAGCGCGCCGGAGTCGCGATTTTTGACGTCGTGGCCGGACTTCATGCTGCCGTGGGGATCCTTGCGTCACTGATCGATCGGGGCGGCACCGCGAAGGGCCAGCACGTAAGCCTGAATCTGTTGTCTTCGGCGCTGTCGAGCCTGGTCAACCAGTCCGAAGGAGCGGTGGCCGCGGGCAACTCCCCGGTGCGTATGGGCAATGAGCACCCCAGCCTGTTCCCGTACGGTCCCTTCCGAACCCGCGACCGCGATATCGTCATCTGCTGCGGCAACGACGCTCAATTCCGCCGTCTTGTCGAGTGTTTGCGGCGCAGTGATCTCGCCGATGATCCACGCTTCACCACGATGGAACAGCGTAACGCCCAGCGTGCTGACCTGCGGGCCGCCCTGGAGACTGCACTGGATGCCGCCACCGCAGAGGAATGGTTCGAGCGCCTTCAGCGGGCGGGGGTTCCGTGTTCACCCATCCTGACGGTCCAAGAAGGCGTCCGGTTCGCTGAGGATCTCGGCCTGGAGCCCGTGGTCGACGCGGGCGCCGGAGTTGACACTGTTCCCACCGTGCGCAACCCGATCGGGATGAGCCGCACCCCGCCCCGCTACGACAAGGCTCCACCCGCATTGGGAGCTGACGCCGCCGAAGTTGAAGCATGGATTCTGCGCACCCCGCCGCGTGCTGACCGCCGGGCGTGATATCACTGGCACCAGGGTTTTCATCCGCGCCGCCCGAGACTGAAAAGGGGACCTCACTCATGCCAATGACTGCGAGCACCGCGCCCGCGAATGCTTTCACCTGTGACCTGGAGGTGCGCTGGTCAGATCAGGATCTCAACGGCCACGTCAACAACGCCCGCGTGCTCACCCTGGCCGAGGAGGCCCGGGTGCGAGCCGACACGGCGTGGTCGGGCACGGGCAGTGCTGGAGTCGGCGGCCGCGTGGTGCGCAATCTTGAGGTGGAATTCGCTCGCGCCCTGCACTATGGGCGCCCGGTTCGGGCAACCGTCTGGGTGGGGCGCATTGGCCGTACGTCGTACACCATCTGCCACGAGTTGTCTCAACAGGGACAGCTCTGCGTGTATGCCGAATGTGTGATGGTGAACCTCGACGCCGAGACCGGCCGCCCGGCCGAGCTGGATGCCGACGCCAGGCAGGTGCTTACTCGCCAGCAGGCGAGCTGATGTTGACCTGCCAGTTCACACCGAACCGGTCGGTGAACGCGCCGTAGGTGTCGCCCCACATCTGCTTTTCCAGGGGCATCTGGACGGTTCCGCCCGCGGAGAGCTTCTCGAAGGCGGAGCGCAGCGTCTCCTCGTCGTCGCCCATCAAGGAGAGGGTCACATTGTTGCCCACCACGAAACCGTCCGGGGTCATTCCCTCGATGTAGTCGGACACGTAGAGCCGAATGAGATCGGAGACCTCGAGGGAGCCGTGCATGATCAGATCCATGCCCGGGTGTCCCTCGGGCAGGGCGCCGAACTCGCCGAAGGTGGCGTAAGTGGGAGTGCCGCCGAGGGCTTCGCCGTAGAAATCGAACGCCTCGCGGGCGTTGCCGTTGAAGTTGAGATACGGGTGCAGTGCTGCGGGCATGACGAGCTCCTGAAAGTCGATCCGGGATGGGGCTTTTACTGTCCGTCGGTGGCGTGGGTCACGTCAAGGGTGGCAGGGCGGCACAGCGCACGTGGTGTCGATGATCCGTTGACCTGCATCAGAGAGCGGTTTAGCGTCGTGACGGACAAAGGAGGAATCCATGTCCGATCACACTCCACCCGCACCTCGCCCCGAGAACCTGAACAAGGGAGCCTCCCGCAGCTGGCTCGGCCCCGGGTTGTTGATCAGCGCTTCGTTTATTGGTCCCGGGACCATCACTACCGCCACCGTGACCGGCGCCGACTACGGTTTCGCCCTGACCTGGGCGGTGGTGTTCTCCATTATCGCCACCATCATCCTGCAGGAGATGTCCGCCCGGCTGGGCGTGATGACGGGCAAAGGCCTCGGCGAGATCATGCGCGAGACGTTCGACCACCCGGTCGCTAAGTCCCTGATGATCATCCTCATCGTGGCGGCGATCGGTGTGGGCGGATCCAGCTACGCCGGCGGTGACACCACCGGAACGTCGCTGGCGATCGAAAGCGTGCTGCCGCTGCCATTCCCGGCGATTGCACTGATCGTGGGCGCGATCCTGCTGTTCCTGCTGCTCTCCGGCTCATACAAGATCGTGGAGCGGGTGATGACGGTGCTGGTGATCGCGATGGCCGTCGCCTTCATCCTGACCGTCGTGGTGGTGCAACCGGACTTCGGCGCCATGTTCCGCGGCATTTTTGTGCCGACGATTCCCGCGGGTGCACTGCTGACCACGATTGCGCTGATCGGCACCACAGTGGTGCCCTACAACGTGTTCCTCCACGCCTCGCTGGTGCAAGAAAAGTGGGGCGCGGACCCGGACCGGGAGAAGTCGCTACGCAGGGCGAAAGTCGACAACACGGTGTCGATCTCGATCGGCGGGCTAATCACCCTGGCCGTGCTGGCCACCTCCGCGGGCACGCTGTTTGTCCATGGCGTCTCGGCAGAATCCGCCGCCGACATGGCGGTGCAGTTGGAGCCGCTCCTGGGCCCGGCCGCGGACTGGGTGTTCGGGATCGGGCTGTTCTCGGCGGGGCTGACGAGTGCGCTCGCGGGTCCCCTGGGCGCCGCCTACGCGATTTCGGGCATCCTGGGTTGGAGTACCGACATGAAGTCCAAGCGGTTCCGCGCCATTGCCGTCGCCGTGGTACTGATCGGTGTGGTCATCGCCGTCACCGGGGTGAACCCCATTCAGGTGATCATCGTGGCGCAGGCGGCCAATGGTCTGTTGCTACCGATCGTCACCGGGTTCCTGCTCTACACCATGAATAAAGCCAAGTCGCTGGGCTCGCACCGCAACGGGGTGGTGGCCAACGTGCTGGGCGGGATCGTCATGGTGGTGGTCACCGGGCTGGCGATCTACCAGCTGGCGACCCTGGTCTGAGCGGTCTGCGCCCGTCACGCAAACGGAGGCACCCGGCCTGAGCAGCTCAGTCCGGGTGCCATCACAGTGTTGGAATTAGCGCTCGTGGGTGTGAGCGATGTAGACGTCGCACGGGGCATCGGCGGCCACCGAGCGGGCGATGCTGCCCAAAATGCGGGAGGCACCCTGCACGCGCTTGTTGCCCACCACGATCACCTCGGCCGAGTGCTCCTGGGCTTCGCGCACCAACACCGAACTGGGGCTACCCTCCGCGGCGCGAGCAACGAAGGCGACATCGCCGAATTTCTTGGCGAGTTGGGCGACGACAGCGTCGGCAGTCTCCTGGGCCTCTTGCTCACGCACTTCGGTGGCGCGCTTGACGGCGGTGACGATGGCGGAGGGGTTGCGCTCGTTCATGTTGGCGCGCACGGTGCGCGTCAGGTCCACGCTGAATGCGGAGATCACGTGCAACTCCGTGTGCAGAGCCTGGGCCAGGGAGGCTGCCTTCTCAGCAGCTCGGAGGGCGGTTTCGCTACGGTCAACGCCTGTGAGAATAATGCCGGTCATGGTCGTCCTTCGGTCGCATGAATCAAGGGTTCACGACGAGGTGGATCGTCCTCATCGAGCCTACTACAGGGCGGGAGGACAACGGCGGGGTCGCCGAGCTGGGATGCGCGGCGACCCCGTCGTCGTCTTTCTCTTCAGTAGTTTGGCTGCCCGCCTACTCGACGGCGAGTCCTTCGACCGGTTGTAGTTTCACCGCACGCCGGGCCGGAGCCACCGAGGCCAGCAGGCCGGCGAGCACGGCGACGGCGAGGATGGCCAGCAGGTTCAGCCACGGCACGGAGACCGGGACCAGTTGGGTGAGCCCGGAGTCCACGCGAAGCTCGCCGAACACGGTCTGCGCGCCGAACCAGCCGTAGACCACACCGAGCACGGAGCCGATCAGCGCGGCCACTCCGGAGACCAGCACGGCCTCCATAGCGAGCATGCCGCGCAGTCCCTGCTTGGTCAGCCCCAGCGCCCGCATCAGCGAGTTCTCGCGGGTCCGCTCGATCGTGGACAGTGACAGCGTGTTGGCCACGCCGATCAGCGCGATGAGCACCGAGACCGCCAGCAGCGCTGTGACGATCAGCAGCATCATGTCGATGATCTGGGTGTAGAGGATGCGCTCGGCCACCGGACCGGAGATGCTCTCCGGAGTGATGTCCGCGGCCTGGCCGATGTCAGCGATCAGCTCGTTGAGCGAGTCCATATTCAGGTCATCGCTCACGTTGATCCACAGCAGTGAAATCCCGGCCTCGATACCGTCCTGGGGATTCAGCCCCAGTTGCTCGGCCGTCTCCAGGGAGACTAGCGCGTCCAGGGAGGAGGCTTCGGTGCCGTGGGTGGTTACCTCGGTTTCGGCCCCCGACGCACCGGGGACCGTGACGGTGTCGCCGAGGTTCTCAGCAACCCAGCTCGGAGCGACCAGGGTGCCGGTCTCACGCAGCGCCTCACGGTCGGCGGCGGGCAGTGAGGCGGCGAAGGTGTCGGCGTCGTTGGGATCGATGGCGAACACCGAGATACCGTCCTCCAGGGTGGCGACCTGGGGCAGGGCCAGGGCGCCTTCGACATGCTCCACTGCCGCGACCTGCTCCGCAATCTGCTCGGCGTCGTCGAAACCGGAAACATTCTCCGGGTTGAGCTGGGCGTAGAGGTCCACCGGGTAGTTCGCGCCCAGCACGGAGTCTGCCTGATCCTGGGCGATCTTGCCGCCGGTGAGCATCATCGCGACCAGCGTGGTGCCGACCAGCAGCGCAGTGGCTGTGGCGGTGGTCCGGGAGCGGTTGCGCACCGAGTTCAGCTGGGCCATGCGGCCCGGTACACCCGTGGCGCGGACCAGTCCGCCCACCGAGTACACCGCACCCGGAACGAAGAGCACCGCCAGCATCAGCAGACCGATGAAGGACAGGGCGCCACCGCCAACGGCGATGAGCAACTCGCCCTGGGCCGCACCCAGCACCAGCAGTCCAACGCCGGCCAGGGTGAGCAGCCCGCCCACCACCAGGCGGAAGATGCCGGCGCGGGAGCCGACGGTGGCGTCGTCCACGGGGCGCATGGCGGCCAGCGGGGACACCCGGGTGGCGCGGGCTGCGGGGACGAGTGAGGCGATCACGGTCATCACGATGCCGATGAGGATCACGATGCTCAGGGACACTGGGTCCATGGCGAAGGTAATCGCGGCCATGCCCTCGAAGCTGCGACCGATGGCGACCAGCCCGGCCACCAGGCCGGAAGCCAGGGCCACACCGAGCACGGACCCGACGAGCCCCACGAGCAGGGCTTCGGTGAGCACCGCGCCGCGCACTTGGGCGCGGGTGGCACCGAGCACGCGCTGCAGGGCCAGCTGGCGGGTGCGCTGGGCAACCAGCACGGAGAAGGTGTTGGAGATGACCAGCATGGTGACGATCAGGGCGATGATGGCGAAGCCGGCCAGAATGTAGACGAACACGTTGGAGCCGGCCAGGTCGCCGACTTGTGCCTGGGCGGCGGCATCCGGGGTGTCTACGGTGGCGTTCACGCCGGCCCGGTCGAGTCGGTCCTGCACCGCGGCGGCCACGGTGGCCGGGCTGGCCCCGTCGGCGACGTCGATCAGCACGTAGTCCGCGGTGGTGCTGTACTCCGTGGGCGCTTCCTCACCGGGGAACGGCTGCAGATTGAGCGAAGAGAACAGGTCGGTGCCCGAGTACAGCTGGGCGGCGCCGATCGAGAAAGGGTTGGAGGATCGCTCGGTGATGCCCACAATGGTCACCGCCAGCCCCTGGGAGGACTCCTCGCCGGTGTCTTCGGCGAAGGCTGGCAACTGCAGGGTGGTCTGGTCGCCGACGCTGAGTTTCAGGCGTTCGGCGGTGGCGGCGTCGACCGTGATCTCGTCATTCGAATCGACGGCGGGGTACTCACCCTCGGCCAGGGACTCAGGGATCATGGCGGAATTCTGCGGCACCGGGGTGACCATCGCGAAGTCGGAGGTCGAGGTGTAGGTGCCTTCCTGGCCGGAGTCCACGATGTTCTGCGGCAGGGTCAGCCCGGCGCCGGCAGCCACGGAGGGGTGGGCCTCGGCGACGCCGTCGACATCCTGAAGTGCGCCGAGATCGCTGGCGGGATCACCGTTCTCGTCGGTCACCGTCTCGCTGGTGGCGGGCGGGCCGGCGAGACGGCCGAGTGCGTTACTGACGTCGAAATCGTTCTGGGATGGGACGACCACCAGGTCGGCTCGGGAATAGGTGGAGCCGAGCGATTCGCGCAGGGTGGCGTTCGAGGAGGAGCCGACCAGCATGGCCGAGGCCAGGAAGGTCACCCCGATGAGGATGGCGAGCAGCACCGACACATAGCGGCGCGGCGTAGCGCGGAGTTGGGAGAGGGCTAGTTTCAACATGTCAGGCCACTCCCAGCTGGGACAGGGCGTTCAGCACGGTCTGGGGGGTGGGGTCGAGCAGCTCGCCGTGCAGCGCGCCGTCGTCGAGCAGCACCACCCGGTCGGCGTAGGAGGCGGCGTTGGGGTCGTGGGTGACCATGATGATGGTTTGACCCATTTCGCGGGCCGAGCGGCGCAACAGGGAGAGCACTTCAGCGCCGGTGGCGGAGTCGAGGGCGCCGGTGGGCTCATCGGCGAAGACCACATCCGGGCGGGTGAGCAGGGCACGGGCCACCGCCACACGCTGCTGCTGGCCGCCGGAAAGCTGGTGGGGTTTGTGGCTGAGGCGGTCGCCCAGTCCGAGGATCCCGACGATCTCCTTCAGCCAGGCCTCGTCCGGGCGGGTGCCGGCCAGCTCGAGAGGCAGCACGATGTTCTGGTGGGCGGTCAGGGTGGGTACGAGGTTGAAGGATTGGAAGATGAAGCCGATGCGCTGCCGGCGCAGCTTGGTGAGCTGGTTGTCGCTCATTCCGGTGATGGTCTGGTTGCCGACGACGATCTCGCCGGAATCGACCGTGTCGAGCCCGGCGAGGGTGTGCATCAGGGTGGACTTGCCGGATCCAGATGGTCCCATGATGGCGGTGAACGCGCCGACGGCGAAGTCGATGGAGACGTTCTTCAGCGCATGGACTTCGGTGTCGCCGGTGCCGTAGGTCTTGATGAGGTTCCGCGCAGAGACGGCGGATGCGGTGGGTGCGGGGGCAGTCGTTGGATTCATGGTTCCATCGTGTCGCGTCGGCACCACTGCGCACATCGTCCTGAAGGTGGGTTTCCAGGGTTCCTTCAGGTGGACGAACCACTCTCAGGGTCCTCCCAGAGGATGACCCTCGGTACAGCTGACGGTGCTGTGCTGCCTACATGCCAGCGAAGTCCGCGGAGAAGACGACGCCGGCCTCGGCGGCGGCAACAGCGATCTGCACTCGATTCGACAACCCCCGTCTGCGACATGGCTCGGGCGAGGCAGAATTTCACCGTGCCTTCACTCATGTGGATGCGGCGCGCGATCTTGGCATTGGTCATCCCGAGGGCTACCAAGCGTGCGACTTCAAGGTCTTGGGGCCGCAGCTTCTTGAAGGCCTGGGCGGCTTCCCCTTGTGCGTTGGTACGTGGAGGTGTTCGAGGCGTCCGTTGATTGCTTCGGTGGGGCCGTTGCTGGTGCCGGGGTGATCGAAGAACGCGAGGATGCCCGCAGCGGGTTTCTTATGGTTGCCAGGCCTCTGGCGATCGGGACGTCAGCGCTTCGGCCGATCTCGGAGAAGCGACACCTGACGGAGTACGCTTGACCGCGGGACTATGCTGATCGGACGACGGTTACGTCGTCCCCCTGGAAGATCCATCGGATTCTTATCGCGGAGTTTAAAGGAGCAGCAGCGTGTCAGTGTTTATGGCGGTGCTGCCTATTCTGATCACGCTGGGCCTGTTGCCGCTGCCGCGCATCTCGGCGGCCATCCCGCCACTGCTGGGCACCATCAGTGCCGCGCTGATCGCCGTCTTCTATTTCCACGCCCCGCGCGGCGACCTGGTGGAGGCCTGGAACGGCTCCTTCTGGACACTGGTGAAAGTGCTGGCCATCATTGGCGGCGGTGTGCTGCTCTCCAGGGTGATGGACCGAACCGGCGCGCAGCGCAAGCTGGCCGGATGGTTGGCTGCGGGTGGGCCAACCGTGGCTTCGGCGCTGTTGATGGCGCACGGGGTCGTGCCGTTCCTCGAGACAGTCACGGGGTTCGGTGTCTCCGTGCTCATCGGGTTGCCCCTGCTGTTGTCGTTCGGGTTCTCGCCCTACCGGGCGGCCCTGCTCACCCTGGTGGGTCTGATGATCGGGCCCTGGGGATCCATGGGGCCGGGCACGCTGCTCGGTGCCAGTATCGCCGGGGTATCTATGAACGACCTGGGCCTGGCGTCGGGCGTGTTCAACGTGATTGCCTTCGTGGCTTCCGGAGTTGCCGCGGCGGTGATCGCGGGCCACGCCGCCCACGACGCTACCTCAACGAAAGCCACCTGGAAGGAATTCCTGGGATGGTGCGCCACCGGGCTCGGCTCCGGGATTCTGCTGTGGGCGCTGGTGTTGACGGCGAACTTCCTGCTCGGTGCCGCGGTGGCAGGCGCAACGGCGACCCTGCTGGTGGCCGTGATCTGGTTGGTGATCATCCGCCGCGGGCGGCTCACCCCGGGGCCGGGTCGATCCCTCATTCCATACGTGGCGCTGCTGTTGGGCACGATCGCCGGGCAGATGCTCTACCGCAACCTCGAGCTGGGCGTGTTCGGCGAGATCATCTCCTCTCCGGCCCTGTGGTCGACCCTCGCCGCGCTGTCTTCGCTCACGTTCCTGCCGATCGAGCGCCGAGACCTGCGGCGGCTGCCGCGCGAGGCCGGGCTGATGTGGTGGCAGGTGTCCATCCCCACCGCGCTGTACGTTTTGCTCGGCGTGATCGTGGCCGGCGGCGGACTGGCTGCGGTGCTGGCGGAATCCCTGGCCGTGCTGGGGCACATCTACCTGTTCCTGATGCCGTTCGTGGCCGGGCTCTCCGGGTACATCACCGCCTCTGGCACCGGTGCGAACGCCATGATGGGCGCAACCCAGGTGGCGGCGGGCGCCGAGCTGGGGGTAAGCCCGCTGTGGTCGATGGCGATGCAGAACTCGGCGGCGAACTGGGCCATTATTGCGAGCCCGGCTCGCCTGGAGCTGGCGTATCGGCTGGCCTCCCCGTACCAGCGCCCGGACACCCCCGGCCCCGAGGTATCCCGCGGACGACTGCTCTCGCGGCTCATCCCGCTGGTACTGGTCTCGATGGTGATCTACGGATTGGTGATGGTGCTGGCGTTCTGAGCACCGCCCTCGAGCTGCTCAATGTGTATGCCGTGCGCCGGATTCTTGAGGTGGAGGCCACCCGCGTGGGCGTGAGCCACATCCGCAACCAGGAACTGGAGTCGGTGGGCCACGAAATACGGCGCATGGAGGCCGCACTGAACCGCGACGTCGAGAGGGCCGTGGCTGCCACCGAAGCCTCCCTCGACGCCGCGATCGAACGCATCCGCTCCGCCTTCGCACAGGAGTGAGCCGCGTCCGGGTGGGTCAGCGTGGGAACGGGAAGGCGGCGTAGCGGGATTCGAGCTGGGCGGCGCGGGAGGCCGAGACGGTGCCGAACGGTTCGTGGACGAAGCGGCGCACCCCGGAGGCGGCGGAAGGACCACGCTTCCAGAAGCCGATCACCTGGGCTCCGGCCACGGCGGCGGAGCGGAACACCCCGTTGTTACCGGGCACCAGGGCCTCGTGGTGGGCTTCCGGGACGATGTACATTCGGTCGGGGTAGCCCAGGATCACCTCGTCGAAGGCGGGCAGCAACAGGGGTGCGTCCACGCGGCGTCCGACGGTGGCGACCTCCTCGGGTAGGCCAGCCCGCCAGTACTGGGGCTCGTCGTCGCGGTGGGCAGAAGCAGCGGAGGTGGGCCCGGCATTGGTCCAGGTGCCGATCTCCACATCGTCGTGCTCGGCCAACATCTGCTCGGCGGCCGGGCGGAGCAGGCGCAGGGGCAGCTTGGTCCACCAGGCGGCGTCGCGCAGGGTGAGCGGTCCGCGGGTGAGCACGTAACGGTGCAACAGCTCGGCGGTGGCGGCGACCTCGTCGTCGTTGAACCGGGAGGCCAAGTCGGAACCGGCGGGAAGCCACTGGGCGCCGAGCATGACGTCGTGGTCGCGGTGGCCGTCGGTGGACAGGGTGCCGTAGATGGCGTGGCCCGTGGAGATGAAGTGCACCAGCAGGTGGTAGCCGCGCCCGCCGTCGGTGGCGATGCCCGCGGCGTTCCAGGCGGCGAGGACCTGGGAGCGGGGCACCCCCGGGGTCGGCGCCTCGGTGATGGTGCGTTCCAGCACCTCGGCGGCGGTGGCCACGTGGTGGTTCTCGAGGCCGAGCTGGCCGCGGCGGTTGATGGCGGCGCGCACCGGGGCGGCGTTGCAGAGCTGGGAGATCCAGAGCGCGTCCTCGGCGGCCAGGGCGAACACGGTGCCGCGCATGGGGTAGGCTCGCACGATCTCGCCCCGGTTGAACGCGTCGACGACGGTCTGGGCGGAGGTGCCAGCGCGCAGGGCGATCGAGGAGAGCACCCCGGGCAGGTCCTGGCCCTGCAGGGCGGCGAAGGCGCGGGCGACCTCGTGCGGAGTGGGATTGCGCGACGTCGAACCGGGAGTCGTGCCGGATCCGATCCCGGCACCCGCAACGATGCCCTGGGCGACCAGCCGAGCCCGGGCCAGAGGGCGGTTCGTCACGGCCGCATTTCCTTGAGCATCAGCCCGACGATCGCCGCCGCGATGAGCACGATGCCGATCACCAGCAGCACCAGGTTGAGCTCGTGCGTGAGGAAATTCAGGCCGAGCGCGGTGGCAAGGACGAGCCCGCCGACGACGAGCAGGATCACGAGCCCCAGCGTGGCCGGGGAAGGACGACGGGTGGGGTGGGTCATGCGTTCATCGTCTCACGGAGCGGCCACGCCGGTGCGGTAGGCAGTGACGACGGCTTGCACCCGGTCGCGGGCGCCGAGCTTATGCAGCACCCGGCCGACATGGGTCTTCACCGTGGTTTCGGAGACGAACAGTTGCGCGGCGATCTCCTGGTTGGACAATCCGGCGCTCATCAGCACCAGCACCTCGTTTTCGCGCGGAGTGAGGCTACCGACGGCGGCCAACCGGGCGTCATCCTCCGGGGTGGTGGGGGTGGCCGGCTGCAGGCTCGGCGCTAGATGGTCCAGCAACCGCCGGGTGGTGGAGGGGGCGATGACGGCGTCGCCGCGGTGCACGGCCCGGATCCCGGCGAGCAGCTCTTCCGGCGGGGCATCTTTGAGCAGGAACCCGGAGGCCCCGGCGTCAATGGCATCGAGGGCGTACTCGTCGAGATCGAACGTGGTGAGCACGACGACGCGCGGGGTGTGCCCGTCCTCGGCGCTGGCCGAACCATTGCCGCCGAGCAGTGCCCGAGTGGCGGCGATGCCGTCCAGCACGGGCATGCGGATGTCCATCAGCACGATGTCTGCCCCACGCACCTCGGGAGAGTCGAGCGCGGCCTGCCCGTTGTCGGACTGGGCCACCACCTCGAGATCGGGCTGGGAGCTGATCAGCATCGCCATGCCGGAGCGAATCAGGTGCTGGTCGTCCACCAGGGCGATGCGGATGCTCGGGGATGCGGTCATGTGCGGTCCTCAGTTCTCACGGTCAGGTCCGGTCAGGTCTCTTGGTAGGGGATGGTCGCGTCCACGCGGAACCCGCCACCGGGGCGCGGCCCGGCGGACACCACGCCCCCGTACAGGCCGACTCGCTCGCGCATGCCGAGCAGCCCCTGTCCGGCGCCGGTGGTGTCTCCGCGCTGGGCGGCGGCACCCCGCCCGTCGTCGTCGATGCGCAGGTGAATGCCCTGTGCGGTCCAGGTGATCTCCACCTGCACCTGGGTGCGGGGTCCGGCGTGCCGGGCTGCGTTCGTCAGCGCCTCCTGCACCACGCGGTACGCCACCAGCTCGCCACCAGCAGCCAGCGCCCCGCGTGCCTCCCCCTCGGAGGCGACGTCGATGGAGATGCCGGTCAGCCGCACCGTCTCGATGAGCCCGGGCAGGTCCGCCAGCGTGGGCTGGGGCCGGTGCTCGGCCTGCTCCGGGCCGCGCAGCACCCCGAGCAGCCGGCGCATCTCGGCCAGCGCGTCACGCGAGGCGGTGCCGATGGTTTCCAGGGTGTCGACGGCGACCTGCGGGTTGGCGGCACCCGCGTAGCGCCCGCCGTCGGCCTGGGAGATGATCACCTGCAGCGAATGGGCCACGATGTCGTGCATCTCGCGGGCGATGTGGTTGCGCTCGTCGGCGGCGGCGAGCTCGCGCTCCTGGGCCGCCTCGATTTCGAGTTGCCGGGCGCGGTCGGCGGTCTGTTGCAGGGCCAGACGGCGGGTGCGGGCCAGGTCACCGAACGCCCAGGCAGCGGTCACCACCGCCCCGCACAGCAGGGTGACGATGATGAAGGCAAGCAGCCCGCCCGGCGACATTACCGTAGGCACTCCGTCGAAACCGGTGGTGCTGAAGGGTACGTAGCCGAAGCGGAATCCGTAGGCCACCGCGCCGCCCAGCGCGACGATCAGTCCGAGTCGGGAGGCCCAGCGCGGGGCACGCACCGCCAGATTGTGCACGGTCAGGGGCGCGAAGAAGATGGTGCCGATCAGCGGCGGCCCGGTAAATAGCTGGAGCAGGAACGCGCCCACGGTGATCGACGCCGAGGTCACCGGTCGCACGCGACGCACGGCCCAGGGCAACGCTTGAGCCAGCGACAGCACGAGCATCCAAGCTGCATCGAGTGCGGACCCCGCGTAGCCCAGGGTGAAGACGGGGCCCAGAACCAACCAGAGCAGCCCGGCCACACAGCCGTCCACCAGGACAGGGTGGCGGGCCGAGAACTGATCCATGGCGCGCAACGGGTTCACCCCTCCACTCTAAGCGGGACGCGTGCGCGCGGGCGTCCTCCCGCAGGAGGGTTCTGGGGCGATAGGCTCGTCAGTATGAGCGACCAAGCACACCAGACCGCCCCGTCTATCCCGACGCACACCCTCAACGACGGCACCACTCTGCCGGGTATCGGCTTCGGCACCCTCGTTCGCGGTGACAATAAGTCCGAGCGCGGCATCATGGTGCGCTCCCTGCGCAGTGCGATCTCCCGCGGGTACCGCCTGCTGGACACCGCCCTGAGTTACGGCAACGAGGCCGAAGTCGGCCAGGCCGTGCGCGCCTCCGAGGTCGACCGTGAGGACCTGCTGATCACCACCAAGGTCCCGGGCCGGTTTCACGGTTACCGGGGTGCGAAGGAATCGCTGCGGGTCTCCCTCGAGTCCCTCGGATTCGACTACGTCGACCTGGCACTGATCCACTGGCCGCTGCCGCGCCTCGACCTCTACGTCGACACCTGGCGCGCTCTGATCGAGATGCGCGAGGAGGGGCTGATCCGCTCTATCGGCGTCTCCAACTTCACCGCCGAGCACCTGCGCCGCCTGCACGAGGAAACCGGGGTGATGCCCGCGGTCAACCAGATCGAAATGCATCCCTACTTCCCGCAGGCCCAGCTGCGCGCCGTGCACGACCAGCTGGGCATCGTCACCCAGGCCTGGAGCCCGCTCGGCCGCGCCTCCACACTGCGCGAAGAGTCGGTGCTGACCGAGATCGCCGACGCCCACGGCGTCACCCCCGGCCAGGTGGTGCTGCGCTGGCATCTCCAGCACGGGGTGATCCCGCTGCCGGCGTCGTCGAACCCCCAACGTCAGCACGACAATCTCAGCCTGGACTTCGACCTCACCGGCGATGACATGCTGAGGATCGACGCGCTGGAGCAAGGCCGTATTTGGGGCCAAGATCCCGACGTCCACGAGGAGTACTGAGATGAACACCAGCATCACCGACCCTGTGCTTACCGGCCACATGAAGCAAATGCTGGACGCCCAGCTCGCCTTCGTTACCACCGTCACCGACGAGCGGACCCCGCACGTCGCACCCAAGGGGTCCCTGAACGCGTGGAGCGAGACCGAGCTGTGGTTCCACGACACCCAGGCCGGGCAGACACTGGCGAATATTCGCGCCGGGTCCCTCGTCGAGGTGGCCGTGGTGGACCGCGAGCAGCGCAATGGTTACCGGTTCCTCGGTGCGCCTGTGGTGCACGACGACGGCCCGGTGTTCGAGGAGGCCGCGCGCCGTCGGGCGGAACGCGGCAAGAGCGCCCCGGAAGCGGTCGTGGTGGTGCGGCTGCAACACATCGAGTCCTTCCGGCCGCTCACCACCCCCGAAGCCTGATCAAAATACTTATATTCACCCCTATATAAGTGTTATTGTGGTGAGATGAGTTCAGTGTCCACCCCTCCCTACGGATCACCGGTGGTCGGCATCATCGCCGACATCGTCGCCTCCCGCGCGCTCGCCGATAGAGCGTCTGCCCAGCGCGACATCATGGCGGCCTTTGCCCGCGCCGAGGAATCGGTGCCGGTGCTCCGCTCCGCCTGGGCCACGGTGGGGGATGAGTTCCAGGTGATCGTCGCGGACTGGGCCAGCGCCTTGCGGCTGACCCTGCGTGTGCAGTCGCTGCTGCCGGAGACGGTGAGTTTGCGTTTCGGGATCGGCGTCGGCGAGATCAACACCATCAGGCTCGAGATGGACGACGACGAAAGTGCCGACGACGTCGCACCGGGACCACCCATTCAGGATGGCTCCGCCTGGCTGTATGCCCGCGCCGCGCTGGAAGATGCAGAGGCGCGCCAAGACAAGCGCGACGAGGTGCGCACGGGGTTCCGTGCCGACGATGCCCATCTCACCGCGAGCGTGTCCCAGACCCTGGTGCTGCGCGATCACGTGGTGGCCCGGATGAAAGTGCGTGAGCGCCGCCTGCTGGCCGCGATACTGCAGGGCCACACCCAGCTGGAGGCTGCGCGCGCTGAGGGCATCTCCCAGGCAGCGGTCTCGCAGTCGTTGCACCGTTCCGGGGCCATGGCCCTGCTGGACGCCGATCGAGAGGACTTCCCATGCTGAGCGTTGTGACCCTGCTGGCGGTGGCGGTGACCGATCTGCTGCGCCTGGTCGAGCCGCGGTTGCCGCGCCGCCGGGCCGGAGTGTTCCTGCAGGCAGCCTGGTGGCTGATCCTCACGGTGGTGGGGCTGCTCTGGTTCGCCCCCGTGTGGTGGGCCGGACTGGCCGGTGCTGTGGTCGCTGCCGGGTGGTGGGCGTTGGCGGTCCGCATGGAGACCGGCCCTGACGTGGAGTTGCAGTCCTGGTGGGCGGTCGCCCTCATCGCGGTGGTGGCCGGCTGTGCCTGGCTGGACCTCGAGGTGCTGGGCGTTCGGCCGCCGACGGCGCTGTTCTGGCTAGCTGTGGTGCTGTTCCTGACCCAGACCGGCAACCGGATCACCCGGGCCATCCTCGAACTGTCGGGACGCAGCGTGGCCGGACCGGCGGGCGGTTCGGTGCCGGGCAGCACCTTGAAGGGCGGGCGCGTGATCGGCCCCCTGGAGCGGATCTTCATCACCGTGCTGGCGCTGGTGGGCGCCTACCATGTGGTCGCGGCCCTGATGGCGGCCAAAGGGATCGTGCGGTTCCCCGAAATTTCGGCCGAAGCCAAGCGCGCCGAAGAACAGCGCGACCAGCCCGATGCTGGCGGAATCGCATCGGGTGCCAAGGCCGAAGAATTCCTGGTCGGTTCCCTGGCCAGCTGGGGCCTGGCCGGCGGTGCCGCGCTCCTCGCCTGGCTCTTGATGTGATCGGCCATTGGTGCCAACTTGAATAGCGCAGACCTCCCCACTACCCGTGGATCAGGGGGTCTAGCTGTTCAAGCGGAGGCGGCGCGCCATTCCCGGCAATAACCCTTATTTATTCCCAAATATAAGTGTTTCCGTCAGGTCACGCAGGACCTCTGCGGCGGGCTTCGCTTCGGCCTTCGCCACCCCAACTCCGGCCCAGAGGCTGGTGGACTCGACGTCGTCGCGGCGTTGGGCGGCAGCGCGCAGGGGAGCGGTGAGCTGGTTGATCTCCGGGTAGGCGGCGGGCGCATCCTTATGGTCGCGCTGGAACCGGTTCTCGATGCCGCGGGCCCAGCGCCCGGAGTACGCCCGGGTCAGGGAGGTGCGGGTGAGATTCATCCGGGCTGCGGCCTGCTCCAGCGCCAGTCGATGCGTGGGCGTTGTGCCGGCCTCTGGGGTGCGCAGGAATGCGGTGCCGCACTGCACGGCCGCTGCGCCCAGCTTGAGCGCCTCGGCCACCTGGCCGCTGTTCATGATGCCCCCGGCGGCGATGAGCGGAATATCCGGCCCGACGACGAAGCGGATCTCGGCGAGCAGGTCCAGCAGCGGGGTCTGCCCCGGGTCAGCCTGGGGGTCGTGCAGGGAGCGGTGCCCGCCGGCGTTGGGGCCCTGCACCGTGAGCAGGTCGGCGCCGTGGCGCACCGCGGCCTGAGCTTCCGCGGGGGTGGTGACGGTGACGCCGGTCAGCGTCCCGGCCGCGCGGAGCCGGTCGAACACCTGGGGTGCGGGCAGGCCGAAAGTGAAGGTGATCAGCGGCCAGCTCTCCGCCACGGCAGCGTCGAGCTTCTCGTCCCAGTCGTCGGTGTCGTCCGGGTTCAGGTCGGAGACCTCGGGCAGCTCGACCTCGGCCGCGTGCGCTTCCTCAAGCAGGGTCTCGCGGTAGGCGGACAGCGCTTCGGCGCGGGCGCGGCGCGCTTCAGAATCCGGTGCCTTCCGCTCGGTCGGGATGGCGGTGTTGGCAGGCTCAGGGACGAACAGGTTCACTCCGATGACGCCCGGCTCCTGGGTGCTGCCGGCCGCGGCGAGCGCGGAGCCGGCACCGGCGCTGGCGGCACGGTAGTCCTCAATGAGCTGGCCCACCGGGCGCATCCCGCCGGCCAGGAACGCGGTGGCGCCCTCGGCGGTGATGGTGGCGGCCAGCTCCACGGAGGAGGGTCCGCCCGCCATGGGTGCGGCCCACACCGGTGAGGAGAGCAGCCGGGTCATCATGGTGTTACCTCGCCGGCGGTGATGGAATTGCCGGTCTTGCGCTTCTTCTGGTTGGCCGCGTGCAGCAGCGGCACCGTCCAGTCCTCGCCCGGACTCATCAGTTTCTCCCGACCTTCCACCATCAGCTTGATCGGTGCCGAGGAGCCTTCGCGCAGGTGCACACGCACCTCGTCGTGGGTGATGTGCACTTCCACGGGTTGACGGTGGAAACGCAGAGCGAAGCTCACTCCGGGAAGCGCCTCCGGCAGCACCGGGTTGATGCGCAGCACCTCGTCGCGGGTTTCAACCCCGGCGTAGCAGCGGATCACCATATCCACGGTGCCTGCCATCAGGCCGAGGTGAATGCCCTCACGGGTGGTGCCGCCCTGAATGTCGGAGAGGTCCGATTCCAACGCTTCAGTGAACAGCTCCCAGGACTTCTCCGGGTCGCCCCAGGAGGACACCCAGCCATGCACCAGCCGGGAGAGGGTGGAGCCGTGAGAGGTGCGCGCCAGGTAGTACTCGACGGTGGCGTTGAAGTCCTCGGCGTCGAAGGAGTATCCCATGTTCTCGAGAATCTCCGTGAGCTCCTGCGCGGAGAACAGGTAGGTGAGCATCAGGGTGTCTGCCTGCTTCGACAGCTTGTACCGGTTGGTCGCATCGCCCTCGGCCTGCAGGATCAGGTCCAGCCGTCCGATGTTGCCGTAGCGTTCCCGGTAGGCGTCCCAATCGAACTCGAGGAGGTCTTCGTATCCCTCGAACTGGCTCATAATATGATCGACGCCGTGATCCGTGGGGTGGTCGATGAAGGCGATCTTCAGCCCGGAGGCAATGCGATCCCACTGGTCGAGCTCATCGGAGAAGACGTCGAGCCATTCGGAGAGCGGGTCGCCACGGCCGTCCATCCAGCGCAGTAGCTCAGCTGTCTGGGTGAGCATCCAGGACGTCAGCACGTTGGTGTAGGCATTATTGCGCAGTCCGGAGCCGGGGGTCTCCGGGTAGCCGTCGTGGTACTCGTCCGGACCCATCACCCCGTGGATCTCCCAGCGCCCGGATTCTTCGTTGAAGAACGCCATCGAGGCGAAGAACCGGCAGATTTCCACCAGCATTTCGGCGCCGTAGTCCGACATGAACGCCTCATCGTGCGAGGCCTCGAAGTAGCGCAGCACCGAGTAGGCCACCGCCAGGGAGACGTGGCGCTGGTTGTGCGAGTTGTCGGGCATCCACATCTGGGAGCGCGGATTCCACAGCTCGGTGGGGGTTTCCTCGCGTCCATCGGACCCGGACTGCCACGGGAACATGGCCCCGGCATAACCCTCCTGGCGCGCCATTTCGCGGGCTTCGCCGAGGCGGCGGAACCGGTACATCAGCAAGCCGCGGGTGAGCGAGGGCCGACGCAGGGTGAGCATCGGGTACATGTACATTTCGTCCCAGAAGATGTGCCCGCGGTAGCCCTCCCCGTGCAGGCCGCGGGCGCCGAGCCCAGCGTCGAGCTCACGGCGGGAGCCGAACGAGGTCTGCAGCACGTGGAAGGTGTGCAGGTTCAGGGCCAGCTGCGCCCGGGAGAGCTGCGGGTTCGGCGTGCCGTCGGCGGGCTGGTCGAGCTCGACGGCGAAGCGCTGCCAGTTGATGCCCCAGGCCTCATCGTGGAAGGTCAACAGGGTGCGGAACGAACCGGCTCGGGCGACCCGCTTGGCGGCGTTGTGCCACACCGTGGAGGCGGCGTGATCGCGCGAGGTGGCGACGGCGACGACCTTTTCGATGCGCACCGGACTGCCCTGCTCCAGGTGCACGGAGATGTCGTGACCAACCACCGAATCGGAGTCCTCCACGGGCCGGCGGATCGGCTCTGGCTGGCCGGGTTCAGGCGAGAATACCCGGGTGCGGGTGGCGGTGGCGATGCGCACCTCGGACTGGTTGGTCTCGGTCTCCAGCAGCACGGTGTGTCCGTCGAGTTCGCGGGAGCCCACCGTGGCCAGGTGCACGGCGGCCAGCTGCCGATCGTCAGCAACGTTCTGGTTGGCCACCCGCCCGTCGATCACCGACCGCACCGTGACATCTCCCGACCAGTTCTCGGCCTCCACCGTCAGCTCCAGGGCGGCCAGGTGGTGCCCTGCCATCGACTGGAACTGCCGGGTGGTCACCCGGGTAACGCGGTCATGCAGGTCACGGTACCGGGCCGTGCGCGTCAGCAGCCCGCGTCGCAGGTCCAGGTCCTGGCGGTACTCCAGCAGCTCGGCCGAGGTCGGCAGCAGCGGGGCGCCGTCGGTGGGCGTCACGGTCATCACGGTCCAGTCGGCGGTGTTGACCATGTGCTCGGTCTCCACCTCGCGGCCCTGCACCGAGGAAGTGAGTCGGTTGAACACCCCGGCCAGATACGTGCCCGGGTAGTGCACGTCGCCCGCCACGGTGCCCGGAATCGAACCGCGAGTGCCCCAGTAGCCGTTGGCCAGCGTGCACAGCGCCTCGCGTGTGCCCTCCTGGGTGGGGTCGAAGTCGTCGTAGCGCAACACCCAGTTCGCATCGAACGGCTTCGTCACCCGCCGGTGCAGGTGCAGTACCGAGATATCGGCGACGACGACGTCAGCCCCGGCGTCGAGAAGTCGTTGCCGGTCGTTCGCCCGATCCACGCCCACGACCAAACCGAAGTCACCCGCATGCGAGGCCTGCACCCCGGACACGGCGTCCTCCAGCACGATGGCGTCCTGGGGCTCCACCTCCAGCTGCGCGGCGGCGGTGAGGAACATCTGCGGGGCCGGCTTACCCGGGATCCCGTGCTCGAGGGCGGTGTTGCCGTCCACGATGACGTCGAAGTAGTCCTGCACCCCGCCCGCGGTGAGCACTGCGGACGAGTTGCGGGAGGAGGTGACCAGCGCGGTGGGGATCTCCTGGGCGCGCAGCTCGTCGAGCAGGGCGAGTGTCTCCGGGAACACTGCGACGCCGTCGCGCTCCAGCACGGTCTCGAAAAAGGCTTGTTTGCGCTCGGCGAGGGCGTCCACGGTGAGCTGGGGGTCTGCGCCCGATGCCTCCGCCTCGTCCGCTTCCGGGACCTCGAGCCCACGGGAGGCGAAGAAGGAGCGCACCCCGTCTTCTCGGGGCTTGCCGTCTACGTAGTGCAGGTAGTCCAGCTCCAGGTCGAACTGGCGGAGCCGGTCCGGGTTCGCCGTCGTCGCCTCCACGTTCGCGGGCAGGGCACCGACTTTCGGCAGGGCGTCGTCGAACAGCTCCTTCCACGCTAGCGCGTGGATCTGGGCCGTGTCGGTGACGACCCCGTCCATGTCGAAGATGACGGCACGGTAGCTGCGCACGTAGTGACGGCGCGTGTCGGTGTCCTGCAGGGCGGGGCGATTCAACGCATGCATGGTGCCATCGTATGCGTTGAATCGCCCCGCGCTGAAGCGCGCCCACCGTATCTGGCGTTAATTCCCGATGAATCTGTTGATGCGCCGCCGTTCTCAGGTTCAGACGCCGAAGGCCTCCGGGTACCGGATCTCGCCACGCGGCGTGGGCTGCGTTGGGTGCATGGCCAGCGCCATGAACGCCTCATCGGGAACCTCGAACGGGGCGGTCACACCCAAGCGTGATGCCCGGGTGAAATCGAAGCGCGGGTAGTAGTCGGGGTGACCGAGCACCACCACCAGGTTCTCGCCCCGGTCGCGGGCAGCGTCTAAGACTGCGCGGATCGCCGCGGCCCCGGCGCCCTGTCGCTGGTATGCAGGGTCGACGGCGCAGGGCGCCAAGGCGAGGGCAGGCTGCCCGCCGACCATGCATCGGGTGAGCAGGGCATGGCCGACGGGCGTGCCGTCATCCACGAGGCTTAGCATCGATAGGCCCTCGATCCACGTGCCCGGATCGGTACGCAGCGCATCCACCAACTCCGCTTCAGTCGAGGTCGGGAAGGCAGCAACGTTGATGGCGCGCACCGCTTCCTGGTCCTGCACAGTGCCCGGGCGCTCGGCTCGGGTGCTCCATCGTGGCATGGGGTTCCTCGTTTCGGTGGGGTATCCGGATCGCGATTCAGCAGCGGCTGAGCAGCATCAGCACCTCGTAGTGGTCGGTTTGCGGGAACATGTCCAGCAGCCGGGCGTGCACAGGCGCGAAATCTGGAAGCTGTTCCAGGTCGGCCGCCAAGGTCTTCGCGTTGCACGAGGAGTACAGCACATGGCGGATCTCCTCGGTACTGTTCAGCCAGCGCGCTAAGTCTGCCCCGATGCCGCGCCGCGGCGGATTCACCACCACGAGATCCGGCACATCGTCGGGATGATCCTGCGCCAGCGCGGTCGCATCCCCGGCCACGAAGCGCACCGTGTCCGCGCAGTCGAGATCGGCTGATGTCCGCTGGGCGGCTCGGATCGCCTCGGTCGACACCTCCACGCCCCACACACGACGCCGCTGACCCTTCGCGGGCCCGCTCTGTGCCTGGGCGAGGGAGAAGCCGAATCCACCCACCCCGCAATACAGATCCCACACCGAGCGTGGCTGGTCCTGCGGCGGCAGCGCATCCACCCAGGCGGTGGCCTGGGCGTAGAGCTCCGCGGCAATCACCGTGTTGGTCTGGAAGAACCCCTGCGGGCGCAGGTTCAGCGGCACCCCATTGAGCAGCATCCGCAGCGTCTCGTCCCCGGCCAGGGGGATCTCCTCTTCGCCCTCCAGCAGCGCCTGGTGCACGGGCAACAGGTTGGCGGTGACGACGGCGGCGGGGGTCTGTAGCTGAGCCAACCGGTCCCGCAGGGCCGGCACCACCGTGCGCAGGGCAGGGAGCTGGTCGGTGGAGCGCAGCACGAACCGGATCATCAGCTGTTGCTGGGGCGAGATCGTCACGATCACGTGCTTGAGCTCCCCGGTGCGCTTCCCCACGTTGTACGGAACCAGTCCAGCCTCGGAGATGGCCTCCGCGATAGGACCAAACGCCGCTTCCAACCCGGGTTCGTAGAGCGGGCAGTCGGTGAGGTCGACGCCGGAGCCATCATGGTGCTTGGGGTGCTGGTGCTGATCCAGAATGCCCAGCTTCGGCTGCTCCGCGGTGCCGGTGACCACCATTTTCGCCTTGTTTCGGAACCGTGCCTCGGGGGAGAGCGCCGGATCCGCCCACAATTGATCGGGGTCGACGTCGACGGCGCGGATGCGCGGGTCCAGCAGCTCGCGCACCGCATGCTGTTTGGCCGCCACCTGGTGCCGGTAGCCCACGCCGATGTGCGGGCAGGATCGACACGCACCCGAGGCGAAATGGTGGCAGCGCATGTCTTCATTCTAGGTCCGCGCCGCACCCCGGATCGGCCCACGGCGAACACAACGGACGCGGGGGTTCGCAGACGGTGCGGGTGCGGAGTACTGTCATTTCTGGACCAGCACCACCGTGTTGCCACTCGCGCAACGACGTCGACCCGACCGCTTCGGAGGCACCTCTCATGACGACCATCCCCACCGTTCCCACCGTCGAACTCAACGACGGCCACTCCATCCCGCAGCTCGGTTTCGGCGTCTTCCAGGTGCCGCCGGCAGAAACGCAGAAAGCGGTCGAGCAGGCGCTGGAGGCCGGCTACCGCCACCTCGACACCGCCGCCGCCTATCGCAATGAAGAAGGCGTCGGCCGCGCCATTGCCGCCTCCGGCATCGCTCGCGACGAGCTGTACATCACCACCAAGCTGCGCAACGGCGAGCAGAATATCGCCCGCGAGGCCTTCGAGAATTCGCTGCAGGCCCTCGGTTTGGACCACGTCGACCTGTACCTCATCCACTGGCCAGCCCCGGCGCAGGATCTGTATCTGCAGGCCTGGGAGCAGCTCGTCACCGCACGCCAAGACGGCCTGGCGACCTCCATCGGCGTCTCGAACTTCCTGCCGGAGCACCTGGAGCGCCTGCTAGGCGCCTCCGATGTGGTGCCGGCGGTGAACCAAATCGAGGTGCACCCCACCTTCCAGCAGACCTCAACCCAGGCAGCCACCCGCGCCGCGGGCATCGCCGTGGAGGCCTACTCGCCGATCGGTCAGGGCAAGGATCTGACGAACGACGTCGTCACCAATATCGCCGCCGCGCACGACGCCACCCCGGCGCAGGTCGTGTTGGCCTGGCATCTGGCGCAGGGCACCATCGTGATCCCGAAGTCCACGCACCGTGAGCGCATGGAGGAAAACCTCAACGCCGTGAACGTGACGCTGAGCGATGACGAGATCGCCCAGATTTCCGGGCTGGACACCGACGAACGGGTTGGCGCCGACCCGGCCACCGCCAACTTCACCATGCTCTGAGTCTCGTCCTCGTCTGGACTTGGACGCAGAGAAATAAGCACTTATGGGCGGGTATAGGAAAACTCCTATGCTCGCCCATATTGCGTCAGTATGGATCTACGACGACGTTATTCACTGCAACTTCATCGGGAGCGTGCGCGGCATAGTAAACATTGGCGGCCAGGGAAAAACTACTGAGCAGCTCATCGATCTCTGCGTAGTCGAATGCTGCAGACGAGTGCATCCAGTACTTTTTGCGCGCCTGTTCTTGTTTTTCGATCTCTCAGAGCGGTCCACCACATGTAGAGCACGTGATCTGGTTTGCTGAAGTCAGGTTTGTTTAAAGCTTTTGCGTACGGAGACTGATGAGGGTCCGCAGCCACGAAGGCGGGAAAATCTGCTGAGCGCTGTCCCCCATGATTGTGAATGGTATTTGCTGTCAATGGTGCAATGGGTGCGATTCCTGCGAGGACGTCACGCACCTCCAATGGTGGACGGGTCATTCGCTCCGATTCGCGCGTAATGGCAGACTCCACGTCGCGTGGCTCCTCTGACCAGAGTTGGAGCAGAGAATGATCGGGGTGCTGGATTGGAACGTCACCTACTTGATCGGCAACTGTAGGGAAGTCGCGGAGGTTGAACGTCACCAGTATTTTCGCGCGGGCACACTGCGCCGCCGCATAAACATGCTGGTCCTTGATGTCACACCGAGGGTCGCCTTGGCGCTCTCATGTCCAGTAACCGTCGCTCGCGGGAAAGCATGTTGCATGGCTGCAAGCCGCCGTGAGGCTCTCGCTGGTTCAACACTAAGCTTATTGACTAGGGTGCGTTCGACTTCGTTCAGAATCTGTTCGGACCAGCGGGGTTGAAAAAGGCCGTTCTCCGCCAGTGTGAGCAGTAAACTGCTCAATCGCTGGGGCACCAATACGTGGGCGTCCAACAGTGCGATTCGTGAGCTCAACGGGTGGAAACTATCTGGTCGGGCACATTCGGATCGAAGGTATCGGCGAGATCTCTCAGTGCTTCCTTTCTCGCATCAACTTCCTTGGCCAGGTATTCCTCAAGCGCGCTTTGAGGGATGCGTCGATGTGTGCCTGGCCGCTCGAAACGAATAAGTCCGTCGTCGAGCATTTTGACCAGTGTCGGCCGACTGATCTGCAGGATCTCTGCAGCCTGTTGAGTACTCAAATACTCTCTTCGAGCAACGACTTCTACTTCGTCACCGGCGGCGATATGCCGCAACAGTTCCCGTAGCCCATGGCGGAGTTCGTCACTGAGTTGAATGTCGTGCCCGTCGATCACCAGGGAATGTGCGGACTTGACTAGATCCGCTGCCTGGCGGGCATTGTCACGGGGCGAAACTGTTGGTGCTGCCATGGCTCCATGTAAGCAAACGCAAGGAACGAAAAACAGGCAGGGGCGCAAAGATCCCTGGTTAAAAATGTGACGCACGTTACACTGTGGTCAGTGGAATGCGACACTCACATTTTTGCGCCACGGAACTCAACGACGAGATGAAGAGGACACCATGAGCTCACTCATCATGGCTGTGGTCGGGGTCGTCATGATCGTGACCGGCTACCTGCTGTACTCCCGGTTCCTGGCCAAGAAGATCTATCGGCTCGATCCGGATTTCGAAACACCCTCGCACCGCTACAACGACGGTGTTGACTACGTTCCCACCAACAAACTGGTGCTGTGGGGTCACCACTTCACCTCGGTGGCCGGTGCTGCACCGATCGTGGGCCCTGCGGTCGCGGTGATCTGGGGCTGGCTTCCCGCCTTCCTCTGGGTGACCCTCGGCACCATCTTCTTTGCTGGCATGCATGATCTTGGAGCGCTCTGGGCTTCGGCGCGCAACAAGGGCCAGTCCATTGGCACCCTGTCCGGTCGCTACATCGGCAAGCACGGTCGGAACCTGTTCCTGGTGGTCATCTTCCTGTTGCTGTTGATGGTGAATGCCGCGTTCGCCGTCGTGATCTCGAATCTGCTCGTCTCCACGCCCACCGCGGTGATACCCACCTGGGGTGCGATCGTGGTGGCGCTACTGGTTGGTCAGGCGATCTACCGGTTCAAGTGGAACTTGGCCTGGGTGTCCATCGTCGGTGTGGTGGCACTCTACGCGCTGATCTTGCTCGGCGACCGGTATCCGATCGAGCTGCCGGAGACGATTCTGGGGCTCAGCGCCAACGCCTTCTGGATCGTGGTGCTGTTCATCTACGCGGGCATCGCCTCGACGCTGCCGGTGTGGATGCTGCTGCAGCCGCGCGACTACATCAACGGCCTGCAGCTCTTCATCGGCCTGGGCATCCTCTACCTCTCTATCCTGATTTCACAGCCGACCGTGGTGGCTCCGGCGTTGAATGAGAACGTGCCTGACGGCACGCCGGGGATCTTCCCGTTGTTGTTCGTCACGATCGCCTGTGGCGCGATATCCGGGTTCCACGGGATTGTCTCTTCCGGTACCAGTTCCAAACAGCTCGACAAGGAGACCGACGCGCGATTCGTCGGCTACTTCGGCGCGGTGGGTGAGGGGCTGCTTGCCCTCGGCACCATCATCGCCGTCACCGCCGGTTACCAGACGTTGGCCGCCTGGGAAGAGGTGTACTCCGCATTCAATGAGGGCGGCGTGGTTGCCTTCGTTCAGGGTGGCGGCACCATCATGAACGCCGGACTCGGCATCCCGCCGTCACTGTCGGCCACGATCCTGGCCACCATGGCGGTGCTGTTCGCGGCCACCACCATGGACACCGGCGTACGTCTGCAACGCTTCGTGGTTGGCGAGATCGGCGAAATGATCGGGGTGAAGCTGAAGCCGTGGCTGGCCACGATCATCGCCCTGGTGGTCACCATGGGCCTCGCTTTCGGCGCCGGTGCGGACGGTTCGGGCGGCATGGTGATCTGGCCGCTGTTCGGCACCACGAACCAGCTGCTGGCCGCGCTCACGCTGTCGATCTTGACGGTGATTCTGCTGCAGCTACGCCGTCCGATCTGGCCGGTGTTCATCCCGCTGCTGTTCGTGCTGGTGGTCAGCGTCTACGCCTTGATCGTCCAGCTGGGAACCTTCTACCAGCAGGGCAACTGGCTGCTGCTGGTGATGGACATCGTCATCCTCATCTGCGCCCTGTGGGTGATCATCGAGGCGTTCCGGGCCATGGTCCGGGCGCGCCAGGAGCCCCCGGTGGCGGAGTTCCTGCCCGAGGACGACGAGCTGGAACCGGCCGAGAAGTAAGGGATCTTGATCCGGCGATGACGCGATTCGGTGAGCTGCTGCGGCAGTATTACGCGGGCCCGTACCGCCGCACCTTCGCCCGGGCACGCCGAGACGAGGAGGACCTGTTCATGATGATGGTGTTCTCCGAGGCGCTCGGCGTGCCCAACCCGGCCACCTATTACACCGCCGAGCTGATGCCGGCCATGTGGGAGCAGTTCCACGACTGGCACCGGCGTATGGGCATGGAACGCTCGCCGCTGGATTCGGTGTCGTGCTGCTGAGCCTGCTGCTGGTCCGACAGAAAGAGAGGCCCTGGTGCACCAGGAGTTGATCGGCGCGCGTCGTGTGGTGTTCTTCGGCGGCAAAGGCGGCGTGGGCAAGACAACCCTGGCGTCTGCCGCCGGGTGGTCGGCCGCGGAGAACGGTGCTCGGGTGCTGGTGGTCTCCACCGACCCGGCACACAACCTCGGCCACCTCTGGGACCGAGATATCGGGCAGGCCCCGCTTCTGCTGCACGAATCCGGTAGCGGGGGCAGCGTGACCGGGGTGGAGATCGACCCCGTGGCCACCGCGCGCCACCACTTCGAGGCGGTCGCCCGCACAGTGACCCCGCTGATGCCGGAGCACCTGCACGGCGAGGTGAACCGCTACTTCGCTGCCGCCGACGCCTCCCCCGGGGCGCATGAAGCGGCGCTGATGGAGCGGATGGCGCAGATCGCCACCACCCGGCGGGTATCGGAGCAGACGGAGCCGTTCGACGTCGTCATCTTCGACACCGCGCCGACGGGACATACCACTCGGCTGCTCGAGTTGCCGCAGCTGATGTCCACGTGGGTGGAGGGGATGCTGTCTCGTCGACGGCGCTCCGAACGCTATGCGGCCGCACTCAACGCGCTGCCCGGCTCCGAGGGTGATCAGGACCCGGGTGCTTCGCGCGACGGCACCATCCGGCGGGTGCTGGAGCGGCGTCGTGAGCTGTTCCTGCGTTATAGCGAGCTGCTGCACGACACCGAGCAAACCGGGTTCGTGATGGTGGCCTTGGCCGAACGGATGCCGCTGCTGGAGACCATCGCACTGCATGAGCAGCTGCGCCACACGGGAGTGCCGATCGTCGGGGCCGTGGTGAATCGGCGCTCACCCGCCGACCAAGGCGATTTTTTGGCGGCGCGTGCCCGCTCCGAGGACGAGCACCTGACCTGGGCGCGGGAACGGCTACCGGAGATGCCGCTGTTTCAGACCGGACTGGTGGTCGAGGACGTGCAGTCAGCGACCGGCATGGCCCGCGTGGCCGATACCTTCACCGCCGTCTGATCGTCAGACTGGCTCAGTACTGGGACGCGGGGCGGACGTCGGGTCGATCGAAGCGCTCCGCCAATCGTTCCAAAGCGCGTTCGGCGGCATCGGCCATCACAGAATCTGTGGACATCACGGCGTTGTTCAACCCGATCATGGTGCCGGAGGTGTCCACAGACCCGAGCTCGCCCAGGGTCGTTGCCGCCTCCACTCGCACCGAGGGCTCCGGGTCATCGAGCCGGGAGACGACGGTCAACTCGGCGTCGGTGATATCGCGGAGCGCGGCGACTTTCAGACACACGGAGCGTACCTGCCACGCCTCATCCGATAGCCCGGTGACTACGGCAGGCGCTGCGGCGTGATGCCAGCGGTGCAGCAGCACCTGAGCCGCCCAGACCCGCGCCATCCAGGGTTCCAGGGCGGGCATTCCGCCGAGGAGCTCGATGCTCGGGTCGCCGTCGTCGTCCGGCTGCGCGGCCCCAGTGAGCAGGCGCGTGGCCCAATCGACCAACGGATTCACCCCCAGTCGCAACGCCGCGGCTTCCACCCGCTCGGCCACTGGATCGGGCCGTGGCCCGGATGCCGGGGTGGCAGACGTCGGGGTGATGTGGGCAGACTCGGGCGTCGGGGATTCCTCAGGCAACACCGTCGCAACCTCCTGGAGGGTGGGGAATGATATTTTCTTAAGTATGCCCGCGCGAACGTCGATTGCCCTGAACTTCCGGGCCGAAGCCTACGATTTTCCCGACGGCAGCGTCGACGCCGGTACCGTGATGAGCTGGCTCGACAAGGCCGGATACGCCATGGCTGCCACCTGGACCCGCACCAACGTGGTCGCTGCCTACGTCGGCAATATGCGCTTCCAACATTCCGTGCCGGTGGAGTCCACCGTGGTGGTGCAGGCTCGACTGATTCGCACCGGCAAGAAGACCGTGCACGTGCAGACGCGGCTGCTGCTGCCCGAGCAGCTCGATGAGGACGGCCAGCCCACCGTCGCCACCCAGTGCGTGCTCATCTACACCGCCGTGAACGATGCTGGTGACCCTGTCCCGGTGCCCCCATGGGAGCCCACGACCGAAGGCGGGCTGGCCCGTCGTGCTCTCGCGGAGCGCCGCGGCGTCGAGCACCGCGCGGGGGAGGACGCTCTTGATACCGCCGTATTCCCAGAACCGGAAGACACCTCAGCTGAGATTGTCACTCTCCGGTTCGTGGCCTCCACTAAGGAGGTCCCGCGCGGCGGCAAGGTCCCCGGCGGCACTGTGCTTCGCTGGATCGACGCTGCGGCCGATGTCTGCGCCGCCCGGTGGGTGGGTGCCCCCGTCGTCGCGGTGTTCGCTGGCGGGGTGCGCTTTCTGCGGGAGGTCCGGTCGGGGGACCTGGTGGAGATCGAAGCACGTCTTGTGCACACCACGAAGCGGTCTGTCTACGTCGTGATCCGGGCGCGCACCGGCTCCCGCACTTCCCGCGAGATGCATTCCTTCGCTCATGGTGTGTCGGTCATGGTGTCGACCGGACCTGACGGTAAAGCACGAGAAGTGCCTGCGTGGGAAGCAACCACAGCCGAGGAAAAGGTTCTCGAGGAGATGAGCGTTGATCTCGTGGAGCTACGCAACCGCGTCGTCTATGAATGGGCGCGCAGTTGAGCGTGTGAGTCGTCGCTGACTCACTGATGCAATTGCCTCCAGGTGATGGCGAGACTGCTCGAAAAGAGCGGCAGGCCGCATCGTGCCAGGCCTTGAAGATACTTGTCCTAAGACATGGGCGGGTGCTGCATCGTCGCGAGAATCTTTTTGACTGCACTGACGACCGCATCCGGGTCCAAATCCAACTGGCCCAAGAGGAAATCGTCTGGTGTGCGCACGTCGATGTCGAAGAGCGTAGATGACGCGGCAGGAAAGTCCTTCGTATTGAACGTGACAATGAGTTCTGCGCCAGAGCGAACTGCGGCGGTGTGCCGAGTTTGTTGACCAGGCTTCGCTCTGTTTCCTCGAGGACCTCTGCAGACCATAGTGGTGGGAATTGTTGGGCCGCTCCTCGTCGCAACAAGAGGTCCAGGGTTGGCATGGGGACGAGGACAGAGGCATCCAGGAGAATTAGGAAGGCTATCTACCGCGTTTCATGATCGTCGGGCATGGCGAAGTACTCGTCTTTCTGAGCGGCCTCTCGTGTCTGGCGGGTCAGAAATTCGTCGCGGCTAGCGGCGATTCGCGCTTTATAGGCAGTGAGGTCGGCCAGGAGGACACGGCGATGACGTCCCACCTTCGTGAAAAGAATCTCGCGCTCCACTCCATCGGGGGACGCGGCCAGAAATTGCGCGAGCTGAGCGATCTCCTCATCGTTGATCGAGGTGGGCATGACCGTATCGCGTGCATGGATCAGCAGTCAGCCAGGCAGGCCTCATAGGCGTCTGGTTCCCAGGGGGAGTAGATTGGACCACGCTCCCATCGGAGCTTTCTCCCCAGCCACGGAAGCGATCCTCCATGCTCTGGACTTTGTTGACCCGTTATTCGCGCCCCTATCTGGGGTCGATCATCGCTGTCGTGCTCTTGCAGTTCGTCGCCACGATGACGACCCTCTACCTGCCCAGTTTGAACGCCCGCATCATCGATGAGGGCGTGGCGGTGGGTGACACCGACTTTATCTGGCGCACCGGCGGCATCATGCTCGTCGTGGCCCTGATGCAGTTGGTCTCGGCCATCACCGCGGTCTGGTTCGCCGCCCGCGCCGCCATGGGGCTCGGCCGCGACCTGCGCCAGGCGGTCTACCGCCGCGTGGATGGGTTCGGAACCGCTGAGGTCAACCGTTTCGGTGCGGCCACCCTGATCACCCGCGGTACCAACGACGTCCAGCAGGTCCAGATGGTGATGCTGATGGCGCTGAACTTCATGGTGATGGTGCCGATCATGTCCATCGGCGGCATCGTGATGGCGGTGCGCGAAGACCCCGGCCTGTCCTGGCTGGTGTGGGTGTCCGTGCCCGTGCTGCTCATTTTCGTGGCGATCCTGGTGGCGATGCTCCTGCCGATGTTCCAGCGGATGCAGGACAATATCGACGCCGTCAACGGGGTGCTGCGTGAGCAGATCATGGGTATCCGTGTGGTGCGGGCTTTTGTCCGTGAGGCTCACGAGACCCAGCGTTTCACGGATGCCAACGCCGTGCTCACCGACACCTCGGTGCGCATCGGCCGGATCTTCGTGCTGATGGGTCCGCTGATTATGATCATCCTGCACGGGGCCACGGCCGCCGTACTGTGGTTCGGTGGTCACCGGGTGTCCGACGGGCTGGTTGAGGTCGGCGCGCTGACCGCGTTTATGCAGTACCTGCTGCAGATCCTGGTGGCAGTGATGATGGGCACCTTCATGTTCATAATGCTGCCGCGCGCCGTGGTCTGTGCCCGCCGTATCGGCGAAGTCCTCCAGACCCAGCCATCCATGTCCGAGCCCAGCAATCCGCGCACCCCGCAGGTTCCCGCCGGAGCGCAGCGGCCCGCCGGCACCGTCGAGTTCCGCGACGTCTCCTTTGCCTTCCCTGGTGCCGACGCCGCCGTGCTCGAAAACATCAGCTTCACCGCACCAGCGGGCACGACCACGGCGATTATTGGGTCCACAGGTGCTGGCAAAACCAGCCTGCTCGGTCTCGTTCCCCGGCTCCACGACGTCACCGCAGGCGAGGTGCTCATCGACGGGGTGCCCGTCACTGAACTGCCCCGCACCGAGATCACCGCCGCGCTGGGCTACGTGCCCCAGAAGCCGTACCTGTTCTCCGGCACCGTCGCCGACAACCTGCGCTTCGGCGCCCCCGACGCCGACGAAGCCCAGCTCTGGTCAGCTCTCACGACCGCCCAAGCCGCGGATTTCGTGCGAGAGCGCACCACCGGTGACGGCGACTCCGCCCGCCACGGACTCGACTCCGGCATCTCCCAGGGTGGCACCAATGTCTCCGGTGGCCAGCGTCAGCGCCTCTGCATTGCCCGTGCCCTGGTGGGTCAGCCACGCATCTACCTCTTCGATGACTCGTTCTCCGCGCTCGACGTCACCACCGATGCAAAACTGCGCGCCGCCCTGGGCGACTACACCGATGGCGCCACCGTGATCATGGTGGCCCAGCGTGTCTCCACCATCACCGACGCCGATCAGATCTTGGTGCTCGATGCCGGACGCATCGTCGGCCGAGGCACCCACGACGAACTGATGGAGACCTCCGAGGTCTACCGCGAGATCGTTGACTCCCAGATCACCGCAGAGGAGCTGGCATGAGCGCCGAGAAGAAGAACGAATCCACGGTCGAGCTCTCCGAAGAGGAGATCCTGCAGATGCAGGACTCCGTATCCACGGAATGGGGCGAAGGTGGCGCCCCGCGCAAGGCCAAAGCATTTTGGCCCACCGCCAAGCGGGTCATGGGGGAGTTCCGCACCGAGAAGATCGGCATCTCCGTCACCGTCGCCTTCGTCGTGATCGCCGTGGTGTTCAGCGTGTGGGCACCGAAAATTCTCGGCGACGCCATGAACGTGATCTTCGGCGGTGCCATCGCCGCGAACATGCCCGCCGACATGAGCCGCGAGCAGGTGATCGAGGGGCTGCGCGCCCAGAATGAGAACCAGTTCGCCGACATGCTCTCCGGTATGGACTTCGTTCCCGGCGAGGGCATCGACTTCACGCTGCTCGCCCGGCTGATCGGCGTCGTGCTCGCCATGTACTTCGTGGCGCAGATCTTCATGTATCTGCAGGGGCTGCTCATCAACAAGATCGTGATGCGCATCGTCTACCGGATGCGCCAGCAGATCGAGGCCAAGGTCAACCGGCTGCCGCTGAGCTACTTCGACACCCGCCAGCGCGGGGATCTGCTCTCCCGCACCACCAACGACGTCGACAACGTGCAGACCGCGTTCCAGCAGGCGTTCACCGGTTTCATCTACGCCGCGCTCACCCTGGTGGGCATCACCGTGATGATGTTCTGGCTGTCCTGGCAGCTCGCCCTGATCGCGCTGATCGCCCTGCCCATCTCCGCCGTCGTCGTCGGTATCATCGGCTCCAAATCCCAGAAGCTGTTTACCGCCCAGTGGCGCAATACCGGCCGACTGAACGGGCACATCGAGGAGTCCTTCACTGGCCACGAGCTCGTCACCGTCTTCGGGCGCCAGGACGACATGCGTGCCCGCTTCGACGAGCGCAATGAGGAACTCTACGAAGCCAGCTTCAAGGCCCAGTTCTACTCGAACATGATCATGCCGATCATGCAGTGGGTGACCTACCTGGGCTACGTGGGCATCGCCGTGGTGGGCGGGCTGCGCGTAGCCTCCGGGCAGATGACCCTGGGCTCGGTCACCGCGTTCATTCAGTACTCGCGCGAATTCAACCAGCCGCTGGGTGAGATCGCCGGCATGTCCAACATGGTGATCTCCGCGGTCGCCTCGGCGGAGCGGATCTACGAGCTGCTCGACGCCGACGAAGAAGAGGATCCGGCCCTCGATGAGCTCCTCGACGACGACGCACGGCGTACCGAAACGACGCAAGCATCAGGCTCGACCGCACAGCTGCCGGACCCGGTGGCCGGCCACATCGAGTTCGACCACGTGGCGTTCTCCTATACCCGGGAGAAGCCGCTGATCACCGATCTCTCCCTGGTGGCCCAGCCCGGCCAGGTGGTTGCTATTGTCGGGCCCACCGGCGCGGGTAAAACCACGCTGGTGAACCTGATCATGCGGTTCTACGAGATTGACTCCGGCCAGATTCGTCTCGACGGTATTAATATCGGCGCCCTCGACCGCTCGGTGGTGCGCGCTCAGATCGGCATGGTGCTCCAGGACGCGGTGCTCTTTGACGGCACCATCATGGACAACATCCGTTACGGCCGCCTCGACGCGACCGACGAGGAAGTGATGGCGGCGGCCCGAGCCACCTACGTGGATCGGTTCGTCTCTACCCTGCCCGAGGGCTACCAGACGGAGGTGTCTTCGGATTCCGAAGCGATCTCCGCAGGTGAACGGCAGCTGATCACCATTGCCCGCGCGTTCCTCTCCGACCCGGCACTGCTCATCCTCGACGAAGCAACGTCGTCGGTGGATACCCGCACCGAGAAGCTGATCCAGGAGGCGATGGGCGCGCTGCGGTCCGAGCGCACCTCCTTCGTGATCGCCCACCGGCTTTCCACCATCCGCGACGCCGATCTCATCCTGGTGATGGAGGACGGCAGCATCGTGGAGCAGGGCAACCATGACCAGTTGCTGGAGCGCGAAGGCGCCTACTACCGGCTCTACCAGTCGCAGTTCACCGACGGCGTGGACCCCGACGAGGAGGCACTGGCCACCGGCGCCGTACCCGTGGTGACGGGCGCGACGCCGACGGTCGGTACCAGCGGATCCAGTGATGCCGAAGGTGGCGTCAGCCCTGACGCCCCTTCAACCGCGGGTTGAGCTTGTTGATCACGTCGGTGCGGCCCCGCCGGCGCACCACCTGCGAAGCCGAGCGACGGGAGCACTCGCGCCTCACCGACGACGAGCTCAGCGCCGGTCGATAGGATGGCCGGATGAGCACTCCCAACCCGAATCCGCCCGAGTACGGCGCGCCCGAACCTACCTCGACGACGGCGACCACAGCCGGTCCGGCGATCCCCGCGGGCTGGCCGCCGTCATATCGGCGCGGTGGATCCGGCGGCTACGGGCAGCCGCAGCCGGGCACCCCTTGGGCTCCGGATGTGCGCCCGGGCCGATTCCTGTGGCGGGACCTGCTCGCCGTATTCGTCTACATCGGGTTGTTCGTCATCGGGCTGGGGTCCCTGTTCATTGCCATCCCGGGCGCGATGGACGTGGCGGCCGCGATCGCCGGTACCGAACCCACCACGCCCGAGCAGATGGTCGCCGATCCGGGGTCGGCGTCGTCGTCGGCCGCCCTGTTCTTCGTCAACCTGGTCAACTATTCACTGCTCGCCTTGCTGGCACTGCTGGCCAGCGGGGGGCACCTGATCCAGTCGATGGCCACCTTCCGCCGGCTCTGGGGCCTGAAGCTGCTGCTCATCCCCGGGTTGTGGCTGGGCAGCATCACCCTCTCCATGCTGATCGTGATGTTCCTGGGGGACCCGGTCACCTCCGACAACCAAGCCGCGCTGGAAGGTATGACCACGGTGGTGCCGATGTGGATGATGCTGCTGGTCACTGTGGTGCTGGGGCCCTTCGTGGAGGAGTACCTGTTCCGCCACCTACTGGTCGGCAAGCTCTCCCGCTACCTCACCGTGTGGGTCACCGCCCCGCTGTCGGTGGCGATCTTCGGCGGGATCCACTTCCTCGGCTCCGGGACGTTCGACCTCATCGCCGCGGTGCCGTACGTCGTCCTCGGTGCCGTGATCACGGGAACGTATATCGCGTTCCGATTTTCGCTGGCCTATGCCTACGCCCTGCACCTCTTCAACAATCTGGTGGCCGTGCTGATGCTGTACCTGGTGTACCCGGTGCTCGAGCAGTACCGGGAGATGCTGCCGGATGGCACGCTGCCGGGGGTGGTGAGCGCGTTGCGCCTGATGACCGGTGTCTGAGCAGTCTGAGCAGGCGGAACAGTCGGAACCGACCTCGGTGCACGACGACGCCCGCCCGCTGTCCTGCCAGATTCTGGCCCTGGCGGTTCCCGCGCTCGGCGCACTGGTCGCCGAACCGCTGTTCTTGCTCGCCGACACGGCCATTATCGGTCACCTCGGCACCGCAGAGCTCGCGGGAGTGGGGCTGGCCACCACCGTGCTGCACACCGCCACCGGACTGCTGATCTTCCTGGCGTATTCGACGACGCCTGCGGTGGCGCGCCTGGTCGGATCCGGCCGGGTGGCCGACGCCCTGGCCCGCGGCCGTGACGGCATCTGGCTCGGGGTGCTGCTGGGTGCGCTGCTCGGTCTGGTGGGGTGGCTCACCGCGCCCGGATTGATCACCGCTCTCGGCGCCGACCCGGCCACAGCACTGCACGGCCACGCCGTCGACTATGTGCGCTATTCCATGTTCGGTTTGCCCGCCATGCTGGGCGTGCTCGCCGCCACCGGCGTGCTGCGCGGGCTGCAAGACACCCGCACTCCGCTGGTGGTCGCCGGTGTCGGATTCGGCATCAACATCGCCACCAACTTCCTCTTCGTGTACGGATTCGGCTGGGGTGTGGCCGGCTCCGCAGCGGGAACCTCCGCTATTCAGTGGTGCATGCTGCTGGCATTCCTCGGGGTGATCGTGGGCCGGGTGCGCTCCGACCAACTCACGGGGCTGAGCTGGCGGCCGCGCTGGTCCGGGATTCGGGCCACCGCCCAATTCGGGTCCTGGTTGCTGGTGCGCAACGCGGCCATGCGTGCTGCGATCTTAGCCACCGTGCTGATGGCCACCTGGATGGGCACCACCACGCTGGCCGCCCATCAGCTGGTGTTCATCGTCTACTCCACCCTGGCCTTCGCCCTGGACGCCCTGGCCATCGCCGCCCAGGCCCTGATCGGCCGTGAACTCGGTGCGTCTCGGGAAGCCACCGCCCGGGAGCTCACCCGCACCATGATCCGTTGGTCGCTGTGGTTCGGGGTGATCACCGGGGTGGTGCTCGCCGCGCTCGCCTGGGTGCTGCCCGCCGGTTTCACCCCCGACCCCGAGGTGCGCGCCGCCGCCACGGCCGGGCTGCTCGTCATCGCCGTCACCCAACCGCTGGCCGGATACGTGTTCGTGCTCGACGGCGTGCTCATGGGCGCTGGAGACGCCCGCTACCTGGCGCTGGCCTCGGTGGTGAACCTGGTGGTGTACCTGCCCGGTCTCGCCCTGCTCGCCTGGTGGCTCACCGCCGACAGCGGGGGAGACGGCGGAATATCCGCGCTGAGTACGCCTGCGCTCGTGGGGCTGCTCTGGCTGGGCTTCTCCGGCCTGTACCTGGCCGCCCGTGGGGTCACCCTGTGGTGGCGGATCCGCGGCGACAAATGGATCCGCCTGGGCGCCGAGCACCTGTGAATCTGCTGAGTGTCGAACCCGAGGCGGGAAAGAGCCCTTGAGGCCCGCGCCGACCTCGTGAAAGGTTCGATGCTGTTTGTTGCCAGAACACCACGGTAGTACCGCAACGCAGAGAACCAGAAGGAGAAGACAGAGACCATGTCGACGCTCAAGAAGGCACTCACCACCGGAACCGCCGCTCTCGGCCTCGCCGCGGGCATGCTGGCGATGGCTTCACCGGCCCAGGCTGACACCCACGCGGAGTGGTTCAACAACAAGAGCATCTGCCAGCAGGCCACCGACGCGCGCGTGGCCCACTACCGCGCCTCCGGCTACACCGTCAGCGTGCAGTCCTACTGCAGGGGCGAGCAGTACATCGGGTACATGCCCCAGTACTACTCGAAGATCTACTACAACTGATCCCGGGCGGTTGCGCCCACCACTAGACTGGGTCCGTGGCTGTAACGAAAATTGACCCCGCGATCTCATCCGTCCTGTTCAAACCGGTGCTCATCCGCGCCGGGGTGTCCCTGATTTTCGCGGTGGTCGCGTTCATCATCCAGGAACCCAGCCACGCCGTCACCAGCTTCGGTGTCGCCATTTACCTGCTGCTCTCCGGCACCGCCCTGTGGGAGTACCTGCGGCGCGAACCGGTGCCCGAGGCGATGCGCTCGCCGCTGTCGATGGCCTGCGCGGCCTGGTGTCTCGGCGCCATCGTCGTGGTGGGTGTGCACTTGTTTGAGGCCCCGATGTGGGCGACGGCGGTGGCCGTGGGTGCGGCCTACCTCTTGGGCGGTGTCGCGGAACTGGTGGCCGGTGTGCGCCACCGGAGGGACTTCATCCCGGCGCGCGACCAGATCCTGGCCGGAGGGGTCAACACCCTAGCCGGGCTGGGACTGATCATCTGGTGCACCACCTTCAACGACCACCAGGTCATGGGGCTGACCGGCGCAGTGGCATTCATCATCACCGTGATCACCGCGGTGGCCGGCATCGGTTTCTGGCTCGACGCCCGCGCAGCCGCGAAGGCCGGACATACCGAGGCGAAGAAGCAGACCGGTCTGCGCTGATCCCACGCTGACGGCGGAACTGCCCCGTCTCGTTTCGTCTTCCCCCGTCTCCAACGACTAGACTGGTCGGGTGCCGTTTCACCGGGCACTATCTGCCGAGCCGAGGAGTGTGAACCGTGGGTCAGCCTTCGAAGAAGAAGGGCTTCACCGCATCGATCAAGGCACCCCTGATCTTCTCCGCCGTGCTGGGCCTGGTCGGTGGCGCTATTGCCACCTTCGCCACCACCGGCGGCACGGATAAGCCGCTGCGCATCGATATCGGCCTCATCGCCTTCGGCGTCTTCTTCATGGTCTCCCTCGTGGTGGTCGCCATGTTGCAACTGGCCTCGAAGGACAACCCGAATCACCTCTCCGAGGGATCCGGCATCAACCGGTCCTCTGCGGAACTGCACCGGGCGGCGATCGCCAAACAGCGCCAGAAACTGCGCGAAGAGCGCGAAGCTGAACAGCGCCGTGCCCAGGGCGACAGCGAGCCCACCTACGGTCAGCGCCGCCCCCATGATCAGGACGGCGCAGCACAGTAGGTGCGGAGCGGTGGGGCTACCGCTCTAGTAGTGGAACGTGTCTGACGGCGCCGTGGTGGAGGCAGCGTCTCCGGAGGACTCCGGTCGCCACGTCACCCCGAACGCTTCGGCCAGGGCCGTGATCTTGTTCGCCCGCGCCAGGCGCGGCAAATCTGAACCGTTGCGAATCTGACCGCCGTCGGCCTCGAAATCCGCCAAGAACTCGTGCGCCCAGCCCAGCTCCTCCTGCGACGGCGAGAGCCCCTCATTAATAGCGGCGCACTGCTCCGGGGTCAGACACAGCTTGCCCGACATGCCGAACTCCGCCGTGACCGCGGTCGCTTCGGCCAGCTTCACGCCGGTGGAACCGACCGTCGGCCCATCAATCGCCGCCGGCAGGCCCGTGGCCTTCGCGGCAATGGTGAACTGGCTGCGGGCGTAGGCCAGGGCCATCGGCGACTCCCCGAACCCGGTATCGCGGCGGAAATCGCCGATGCCGAACGCCAGCCGGAACGTGCCCTTGGCCGCGGCAATCGAATTGATCCGCTGCAGACCGCGCGCCGTTTCCACCAGCGCAACCACCGGCACGCCGGGCAGCTTCGCGGCGGTCTCGTTGACGTGATCGGTGGACTCCACCATCGCGAGCATCACCCCGAGCAGTCCGCCCTCACGCTGCGGACCACCCAGCCGGGAGCTGATCACCTGCGCCAGCGCCTCAACGTCGTCCGCCCACCACCTGCTCCCGTAGCCGTTGATCCGCACCCACCCGGTGTGACCGGATGCGAGCCAGTCGAGCACATGCGCCCGAGCGGCATCTTTCCCCTGAGGGGCAACGGCGTCCTCAATGTCCAACACGACGACGTCGGCGGGGGATTCTTCCGCGGCAGCGAACCGTTCCGGTTGGGCGGCGTTGACGAGCAGCCAGGATCGGGCAAGATCGGCGGTCAGCTTCTGACCCGGTGTGGTGGTGAACTCTGCGGTGGCCACGGGAAACGACACGATGAACTCCTGATGAAACGGGGATGGTGCGCGCTGATGCGAGACGGCGCACCAGAAAAGAGAAACGACGCGGATCGGCGTCGGCGCGAGCGGCCAGGCAAGGTGGCTGGCCCGAGGAGTCCGGGTGTGGACGTTGCGCACCAGCATAAACGGTTCGTGACACACATTGCCACAGCGACGGGACGGGCGCGGAATCTGGTGTATGTTGATCCAAACCCGCGCCGAACCGCACCCAAGGAGAATCCATGTCCGAGTCCGCTGCCCAGCCGTCGAACAAATCGGCCGGTCACCTCATCGTCGATACTCTGGTGGCCCACGGCGTCCAGCGTATCTATTCGGTTCCCGGAGAGTCCTATCTGGACGTGCTCGACGGTTTGCATGACTCGCCCATCGAGAACGTGATCTGCCGTCACGAGGGTGGCGCGGCGTACATGGCCGAGGCCGACGGCAAGATGAACTCCGTGCCCGGTGTGGCCATGGTGACCCGCGGCCCCGGTGCAGCCAACGCTCACGTGGGCCTGCACACCGCCTGGCAGGACTCCACTCCCATGGTGCTCTTTGTCGGTCTGATCCCCTTCGAGCACCGTGACCGCGAAGCGTTCCAGGAGTTCGACCCGCACGCCTGGTTCGGTACCGGTGCCAAGCGCGTCATGGTGCTGGACCACCCCGAGCGCGCCTCTGAGATCGTGGCCGAGGCCATGTTCGCCGCGAACTCCGGGCGCCCCGGCCCCGTCGTCGTCGGCCTGCCCGAAGACGTCATCAAGGTCGAGGTGGAGAATCAGCTGCACCCGCAGATCCCGATCGCCGGCGGCGGCATGACCGTCACTGACTGGAAGGCGCTGCACGACGCGCTGCGCAACGCAGAGAAGCCGCTGTTCATCACCGGCGGCAACGACTGGACCCGCGACGGCGCCGAATCGCTGACCGCCTGGCTGGAGGACCACCACATCGCCGCGGCCGCGGAGTGGCGGACCGAGGGCACCGTGCCGTTCCACTCGCCGTCGTATGTGGGCCCCATCGGCTACGGCCGCCCCAAGCCCACCTACGACCTGCTGGAAGAGACCGACCTGATCGTCTTCGTCGGCACCGTTCCCGGCGACGTGATCACCGACGGGTTCAACATCCGCCAGAACTGGGAGAAGAAGAACTTCATCGTCACCATCGACCCGTCCCTGCGCGGCCGCTCCGGCCCGGTGTCGTTTCAGATCGTGGCCAAGCCCGACGTGTTCGTGCGCGACCTGGTGCTGATGGATCTGGAGGTGAAGGACTCCTGGAAGACCTGGACGGCGAAGATGCGCGCCCAGCAGGAGGAATTCGCCGCGCTGCCCGCCGCCGAACCGCTCGAGGGCCCGGCCACCATGGACATGATGATGGCGCACCTGGTGCCCTCGCTGCCCGAGGATTCGATGGTGACCTTCGGCGCCGGCGAGCACACCAACTGGGCGCACCGGTACTTCCCGACGGAGTCCTACGCCTCGATGATCTCCGCGCGCAACGGCTCCATGGGATACTCGATCCCGTCGGCCGTGGCCGCCTCGCTGAACTACCCCGGTCGCCGCGTGGTGACCATCGCTGGTGACGGCGAGTTCCTGATGAACGGCCAGGAGCTGGCGACGGCGACGCAGTACGGCGCCACCCCGCTGGTGATCGTGATGGACAACCAGGAGTACGGCACGATCCGCACCCACCAGGAGCGCGACTATCCGAACCGGATTTCCGGCACCCAGCTGAAGAACCCCGACTTCGCCGCCATGGCGGAGGCGTTCGGCGGCTTCGGCGTCAAGGTGACCGAGAACTCCGAGATCCCGGGTGCGCTCGAAGCCGCGCTGAGCGCCATTGACAACGACGGCCGCTTCGCCCTGATCCACTTGGTGGTCGAGCAGCGCAAGAAGGCGTACTGAGCCGACTGACTGACGAGCTGAGCCGGAGCGGACGGCGGCGCAACGAGGACTACTGCACAGTGACGCAGACCACACTGGTTTGGTAGTCTCGGCGGCATGAGTACCGATCATGTTGCCCCTGTTGTGCCCGCCGTTGCGCTGGAGGCGCGCCCTGAGGTGGAGGGTGAGTCGATCTCCCGCGTGGCGATGACCCACGAGGCCCTCGAACTGCTCCAGAAGCTGCGCGGCATCCACGGTGAGCTGATGATCCATCAGTCCGGGGGCTGTTGCGACGGGTCCTCGCCCATGTGCTATCCGGAGGGCGACTTCCGCACCGGTGACTCCGACATCCTGCTCGGCACCTTCGAGTTGCCCGCCGCTGACACCTCGGATGCCTCCGACGACGCCGCGGGTGACGCCAGGGGTGCCGGAGAGCTGCCGTTCTGGATGAGCCGGGAGCAGTTCGAGTACTGGAAGCACACCCACCTGACCCTCGACGTCGTCGACGGACGCGGGGCCGGGTTCTCGGTGGAGGCGCCCGAAGGGAAACGCTTCCTGATCCGCTCTCGACTCATGAACCCCGCCGAGACGGCTGATACTGCTGGAGCTGCTGAGCCCGACCCGAGTGCGCTGTGAGCGTCCAGCAGCCCTCGGCCGACGCCTACCAGCACCGGGTGGAGCTGGCCCGCGACGCCCTGCGCACCCTGTCTCGCAGCTCACCGCGTCCCCCCTCGGAGGCCCTGCGCTCGGTGCGCCCCGATGTGCTCGCCTCCTGGCAGCGCTCCCTGGAGGCCCACCGTGACCCGCAGCGCGTCTCCGTGCCCTTCGCCGTGCCGACGGCCGACCTGGATTCCGCGCGTCGGCAGCACGCCCTAGCCGCAGCGCTCCCGGTGATCCGCACCCTGCTCATCGACCCCGCGGCCGACGCCGGACTCATCACCGCCCTGGGCAACGCCGACGGTCACCTGCTCTGGGTGGAGGGCGACGAACTCGCCGCGCGCCGGGCCGAATTGATGGGCTTCGTCCCCGGGGCCGATTGGTCGGAAGCCTCGGTCGGCACCGCCGCCCCCGGAGCCGCGCTGGCCACCGGCCGTCCCTCGCAGATCAGCCGCGCCGAACACTTCAGCCCCCTGGTCCACCCGTGGAGCTGCTCCGCCATGCCGGTGCGCAACCCCGCCACCGGTGAGATTGTCGGCGTCATCGACGTCACCGGCGGCGACGACGCCGTCAGTCCGCTCGCTTTCTCGCTGCTGCGTGCCACCGTGACCGCGGTGGAATCGCTGTGGCGCAACCAGCTGACCACCGAAGAGCTGCACACTGATCCGGAGCACGGGCTGAGCCTGCATCAGATGGTCCTGCCCCTCTCTTCGCCTGCCTCCTCGCTGGCCCGGCCGCCAGCACCGCGGCCCGGTCGTGCCGAAGCCCGCGGGGCCGCCCGCCCGCTGGCCGCTCCGACGTCGTCGACCACCCCGCCGCCCGCAGCGGTGATTCACGTGACCGGCCAGCTACCCCCGCGGGTGAGCCGACGCGAACTGAGCCTGCGCCACGCCGAAATTCTCACGCTGCTCGACTGGCACAGCGCCGGACTCGACGGCGCCGCCCTCGAAGAGCTGCTGTACGGGGAGGCCGCGCCCGGAGTCGAGTCCCGGGCCATCACGTTGCGTGCCGAGATCCATCGCCTGCGCCGGGCGCTGAGCTCCCAGGACTGCCCGCTGGCCGTCTCCGCCCGGCCTTACCGGCTCGACGGCGAGATCCGCACCGACGCCGCCCTGGCTCGCGAATCACTGCGCGACGGCGATGTGCAGGACGCGCTCGCCGCCGCCGTCGGACCCGTGCTGCCGCACTCGGACGCCCCCGGCATCGTGCAGATCCGCGAAGAACTCGCCGGTGCCCTGCGCGAAGCGGTGCTCCAGGACGCCGATGCCACCCAACTCTGGCACTACCTCACCCGCCCGGAGGCGGCTGATGATGAGGAACTGTGGCTGATGGCGCTGCGCCTGCTGCCCGCGGAATCGCCCCGCCGCTCGCTCGTGGTGAGCACCCTGGAACGCCTCCGCGCCCAGCGCTGACCTGGCACGTTACCGTTCGTCGCGCCCTGAAACTCCCTGATGCAACCTGTTGCATCGTCGTCGAGCAACCTCCCCGCAACCTCACTGTGACTAGAATCACACTTATACGGGGCCGCCTCGGAGGCGCAGCTTGGACGCCGTTCCTTCTGAGACCCGCTGCCAGTGCCGAGGCGGCCCCGTGCCAACCCGGTCACCGAGCTACAGGAGCACATCATGACTGTCTACGCGAACCCCGGCACCGACGGCGCTGTCGTCGAGTTCAAGTCCCGCTATGAGCACTACATCGGCGGGGAGTGGGTGGCCCCCGTGAAGGGACAATACTTCGAAAACGTCACTCCCATCACCGGTCAGGTCTTCTGCGAGGTCGCCCGCGGCACCGCCGAAGATATCGAAGCGGCCCTCGACGCCGCCTGGGCTGCCGCACCCGCCTGGGGCAAGACCTCCGTGGCCGAGCGCGCCGGTATTCTGAACAAGATCGCCGACCGGATCGAGGCCAATCTCGAAAAGATCGCCGTCGCCGAATCCTGGGATAACGGCAAGGCCGTCCGCGAAACCCTCAATGCAGACATTCCGCTCGCCGCCGATCATTTCCGCTACTTCGCCTCCGCCATCCGCGCCCAGGAGGGTTCGCTCTCCCAGATCGACGAAGACACCGTGGCCTACCATTACCACGAACCGCTCGGCGTGGTCGGGCAGATCATCCCCTGGAACTTCCCCATTCTGATGGCGGTCTGGAAGCTGGCGCCGGCACTGGCCACCGGCAACGCCGTCGTGCTCAAGCCTGCCGAGCAGACTCCGGCGTCGATCATGGTGCTCATCGACCTGATCGGCGACCTGCTGCCTCCCGGCGTCATCAATATTGTCAACGGGTTCGGCCTGGAAGCCGGCAAACCGCTGGCCTCGAACAAGCGGATCCGCAAGATCGCGTTCACCGGTGAAACCACCACCGGCCGGCTCATCATGCAATACGCCTCCGAGAACATCATCCCGATCACCCTGGAGCTGGGTGGCAAATCGCCGAACATCTTCTTCGAGGACGTCGCAGCGCAGGACGACGCGTTCTGGGATAAGGCCCAGGAAGGCTTCACCATGTTCGCGCTGAACCAGGGTGAGGTCTGCACCTGCCCGTCCCGCGCGCTGATTCAGGAGTCCATTGCGGATCGGTTCCTCGACGCCGTCGTCGCCCGCACCCAGAAGATCGTGCAGGGCAACCCCCTGGACACCGACACCATGATGGGTGCGCAGGCCTCCAACGATCAGCTCGAGAAGATCCTCTCCTACCTGGATATCGGCAAGCAGGAGGGCGCCGAGGTACTCACCGGCGGTGGACGCGCCGAGCTCGACGGCGATCTGGCCGGCGGGTTCTACGTGCAGCCCACCATCTTCAAGGGGTCCAACAACATGCGAATCTTCCAAGAGGAGATCTTCGGTCCCGTCGTCTCGGCTACCACGTTCAACGACTACGACGACGCGCTGACCATTGCGAACGACACCCTGTACGGCCTCGGCGCCGGCGTGTGGTCCCGCAACGGCAACACCGCCTACCGTGCCGGCCGCGAAATCCAGGCCGGACGCGTGTGGGTGAACAACTATCACGCCTACCCGGCCCACGCCGCGTTCGGCGGGTACAAGTCCTCCGGCATCGGGCGTGAGAACCACCTGATGATGCTGGACCACTACCAGCAGACCAAGAACCTGCTGGTCTCCTACACCGAGAACAAGCAGGGCTTCTTCTAAACCTGATCGCCCCGTCTGCCGCCCGGCCACCGGGCACCACCTGAAAGACCGTCAGCAACACCTGCCCTAGGTTGTTGCGCCCAAAAAACAGTCATTAAGGAGTCATGATGAGCACCATGAAAGCCGCCGTCGTCGAGAAGTTCGGCGATGATCTCCACGTCACTCAGACCGAACGCCCCACGCCGGGGCAGCACCAGGCGCTGGTTCGCCTGATCTCTACCGGCGTATGCCACACCGACCTGCACGCCGCCGAGGGTGACTGGCCGGTCAAGCCCTCTCCCCCGTTCATCCCCGGACACGAGGGAGTCGGCGTGGTGGAAGAAGTCGGTCCCGACGTCACCGAAGTCAAAGTGGGCGACACGGTGGGCAATGCCTGGCTGTGGAGCGCTTGTGGCCACTGCGAACACTGCCGGACTGGCTGGGAGACCCTGTGCGAGTCGCAGCTCAACGGCGGGTACTCGACGGACGGCTCCTTCGGCGAGTACATGCTGGTGGATACTCGCTACGCCCCGATCATCCCGGAAGGTGCCGATCCGTACGAGGTCGGCCCGGTGCTGTGTGCCGGCGTCACCGTGTACAAGGGTCTGAAGCGCACCGAGGTGCGTCCCGGCCAGTGGGTGGTGATCTCCGGGATTGGCGGCCTGGGGCACATCGCGGTGCAGTACGCGGTGGCCATGGGGATGCGCGTGATCGCCGTCGATATTGCCGACGACAAGCTGGCGCTGGCTGAGAAGCACGGTGCTGAAATCACGGTGAACGCGAATGTGCAGGACCCGGAGCTGGTGATCCAGGAAAAGGTGGGCGGTGCGCACGGCGTGCTCGTGACGGCGGTGCACCCGAAGGCGTTCGGGCAGGCGATCAACATGACCCGACGCGGCGGAACCATCGTGTTCAACGGGCTGCCCCCGGGCGACTTCCCGGCGCCGATCTTCGACATCGTGCTCAAGGGTCTGACGATCCGCGGTTCGATCGTGGGCACCCGGCAGGACATGGTGGAAGCGCTGGAGTTCTATGCGGCCGGCAAGATCCACCCGACCTACCACCGGCGTCCGCTGGAGGAGATCAACGACGTGCTGGAGGAGATGAAGCACGGCAAGATCGAGGGTCGCGTGGTGATCGAGTACTGATGCAGCGCTGATGTGTACTGATCTGTACTGATGCGTACTGATCTGTACTGATGCGTACTGATCTGTATTGAGCCGAGGCTGACTCGGAATCGACAGGGTCCGGCTGCCGCTGACGTGGTGGTCGGGCCCTGTTGTGCGTGGATGCGGGGTGGGCCCGAAACGTCGCGGATCGACGAGGCTGGAAACAATGTTCGAGAATAGTTGCGCACTTGCGCGAATGAGTGTAACCTCGTTATAGAACACCTGAATTACTTCTGAATGACGATAGGGCTCTTTTAGTGTTCGATAGTGCTTTTGGGTGACGTGTTTGGGTGCAGGTCGGGACTGAGCAGGCGGAGCGAGGTGGCGAGCATGGCGGCAGAGAAGATCGACGACGGCGCGCTGCCTGGGCTGCCCTCGGAGGTGACTGTCTGGGATGACCGAAGCACGGCTGAACTGCTTGAGATGGTGTCGTCCGGACTGCAGGTGCTCACCGATCGGCTGGTGGATCCGGCGGCACGGGGTGCGTTCGCCGTGTTCCGTGAGGTGCAACCCGTGGCCACCGCCCAAGACTGGGGTACCGGGTGGAGTAAGGGTCCCAAGGATGACGTTGCGGGCGCTGAAGAGGATGAAGCGGATCCGTTCGCCGAGAAGACTACGTCGACGCGGATCCCGGCGTATCACTGTGAGGAACCGGCGGCGAGTCTGCCAGAGGCGGTGCGCTCGGTGGAATCCATGGCGCGGAGAATCGATGCGCTCCAGACGCGACTGACCGGGCTGGCAGCGGATGCCTTCGACCATGAGGGCGACCGGCCCGAACTGCTCGGCGTGCCCGCAGGACGCGTCATGTACAAGAACCACGCGGCCTACCTGCGCCACCTCACCCACGCCGGCGGTAAGGACATTGCCCAGAGGCTGGCGACGTCGCGCCGTCTGCACCGTGCCGCGGGATCTGGGGCGCTCGTGTTGGTGGGTGCGGAGGACGCTGCGACCGCGGGCCGGGGCGAGGAGTCCGTCGTCGTCGATGATGTCTCGAATCCACGGGACTTCAAGCTGACGACGGCGGCCCGGGCGTTCCACGGTGGTGAGGTGACCGAGAAGTCGCTGCGCTCGATGATCACCGCGATGACTGCCGCAGCAGATACCGCGGAGAAGGTGTCCTACGATCGGGCCAGGGCGAATTCACTGCTGACTCAGGGGGAGGAGCTGCTCACTCGGTCTGCGCGCGATCTCGACGATGACCACTTCTTCCAGGCCGCGGCGCGCTGGCGCCAGCTGGCCGAGAACCTGCTCAACCCCGACGGCGAGTTGCCCGAGGACGAGGAAAAGCTCCAGAAATGCCGCATCCGATATCGCGGGCGGGATGGCAACGGCAACCATGACTGGGAGATGAAGATCGACGACGCGAGCCAGGAGCTGCTCGAGACCATCTGCCAGGCCGCGAACAACCCCGCGGGGCGGACTCTCGAGGGGGAGACGCCGTTTGTCAACGACGGCACCGAGACTCCGGAGATTCCCCGGGGCAAGACGGCCGCTGCTCAAGATCCGGACGGTGACCCGGTGGGTGCGATGGACCGTCGCACCTGGGGTCAGCGCGCACTGAACGCCGTGCTTTCGGTGCTGCACACCGGGCTACGCTCGCCGTCGAACAAGCTTCCCGACCACGGCACCACCCGCCCGGTGGTCATGGTCACCCTGGACTACGCGACAATGATGCGTCAGGCGCACGCGGCGAACCTGCTGCCCGCGGACTTCGACCTTTCGGCGGTCGAGCCGTACAACAAGCCGGAGTTCTACCTCTCGGAGGGGCAGTACACCGGTCCCATCCGCCCCGTTCGGCTGCGCGAGCTGCTGGTGGAGGCCGACCTGATGCCCGTGGTGCTCGGCGGTGCGGGCCAAGTACTCGACATCGGAACCAAAAAACGGTTTTTCGACGGACATCTCCGGGCGGCGGTGGCGGCCCGCGATGGTGGGTGCGCGGCACCGGGATGCACGGCGCCCATTTCTTGGTGTCAGACCCATCACCATCAACCGGCTCGGGAGGGCGGACCCACCGCCGTCAATAATGGAGTGCTGCTGTGCCGGCACGACCATGCGCTGGCCGACCGCGGCGACTGGCAGATTGAGTTCATCGATGACGTGCCGTACTTCCGGGCGCCGATGTACCACGACCCCTGGCAGACCCCGCGGCGCAACACTTACTGGAGATCCGGGGCCGCCACAACGTGACCAATGGCACCTGTGCTGCTGCGGTGAGACAGCGGTGCGTCATCGGTGGCCTGCATGAAGGGGAGCGTGGTGTGAGCCGTCGCCGATCCGTCGGTTGATCGGGCTCGGCGTGTGACTGCACGTCTCGTAGGAGGCCGCGAACGCGGGGTGGAACACCTGGTTCAGCCGGTCGGTGCGGTCCTGCCAGGCATGGATCTCGGGAAGATAGGCGTTGAATTCCTCGACAATCTGCTGTTCGTCCATGGTGAGGAGCCGGCCCTGCTCGACTACGACAACGCCGTCGACGATGACCCGTTCCAGTGAGCTGCCGTTCTCCGAATAGACGAGCTGATGATCCAGCCGCTGTCGGGGCGTGAAATTCAAGGTGGTGAGGTCCCACATCAGCACGTCGGCTCGCTTACCGACCTCGATGGTCCCGATGCGGTCGGCCAGGCGCGCCGAGGCTGCTCCGCCGACGGTTCCCGCACGCAGGGTCTCCGTGACCGTGGGCCACGCCGCTGGGTCGGGGTCGGCCACCTTGTGGAGGAGCGAGGCCGCTTTGATCACTTCCAGCAGTCGTGGAGTGTCCGAGCTAGACCAGCCATCGGTGCCCAGCCCCAGATTGACGCCGGCCTCCCGGTAGCGCCGCCAGGGCAGGACGCCGGATCCGAGCTTGAGATTCGACAGCGGATTGTGCGAAACGGAGACCCCGTGGTCCGCCATGATCTCGAGGTCATCGTCGTCGACCCAGATTCCGTGGGCGAATGTGGTGTGGGGCGACAGGGCTCCGATATCACGCAGGTACCGGGGCAGCGACGTCCCGTAGAACTCGGTGCCGGTGACGAGCTGGGTTTTCGTTTCCAACAGGTGGATGTGGCACTCGAGGTCGTGCCGCACGGCCATCTCGGTGGCGCCGGCGAGCAGATCGGCGGAACAACGCTGAGGAGCAGACGGCGCGAGCATGTAGCGCAATCGGTCCTGTCCGAAACCTTGCACCAGGTTCAGCGCCTGGCGGCTGTAGTCCAGATACTCCTCGGCGGTGACCAGGGCCGTGGCGCGGATCTGATCGGTCACCTCGCCCGGAATCCGGTCGGCCACATAGGGGATGGTGTCGACGAAGGGCAGGTTGATGACGTGACCGGAGACATTCGCCCGAATCCCGATGCGGTCGTAGGCGTCGAGCACGGCGGCCAGCTGCTCGAGATCCTGGGTCGGGGTCTCCAGGACGTCGTCGACGACGGTGGTGACTCCCGATTTCAGGCTCTCCAGCGCGAAGAGCTGGGAGCGGGCGCGGATGAAATCCGGTGAGCAGGGGGCGGAGCCCAGCAGGGGATAGGAGTACAGCATCCACAGTTCCAGCGGCATGTTGTCGTAGCGGCCCTTGAACGGCGCCTCCCAGGAGTGGGTGTGCGCGTTGACGAATCCGGGGGTGACCAAGCGGTCGCGGCCGTCGATGATCTCGTCGTCGTCGCGAGGAACCAGTCCGGGTCCGAGGTCGGTGATGACGCCGTCGGCGATGCGCAGATCCAGGTGCTCAGGGGCGCTGGAGGTGGGATCGGCCAGGGTGATGACGTCGGCGTTGCGGATTAAAAGTGACATCAGGGGGTCCTTTCCCTTCACAGGGGATGGGGGGGGGCGAAATCGGGGAGAGAAGGCGGGCGGAATCAGCCGATGCGGGTCGGCTCAGGCGTGCTCTGCGATCGCTGAGCCAGGCCGAAGGCGGCGGCGACGACGGTTGCGCTGACGATGCCGATCAGTGCGGGACTGCCCCAGCCGACGACGTTCGATGCGAGGGCGCAGGCGGCCCCGACCAGGTACGATGCGACGCCGGGCAGGCGCAGGCGCGGTGCTCCTGTGAGGGCGCCGTTCTGGGGGACGACGCCGCGCCAGGCCAGGAAGAAGGTTCCGATGAGCGCGCCGCCTAGCGGCGGGATGAGGATGCCCACCAGTACGAGGAAGCCGGTCAGGGCATCGGCGACTCCGGTGAGGGCCAGAACGATTGAGATGGCGACGCCGCCGATGATGAACGGGCTCTTGCTCGGGCGCTCGAACAGTTCGGCCCCGGCCACTCCGAAGGCGTAGGCGGCGTTGTCGTTGGTGGTCCAGAGGTTGGCGACCAGCAGCACCACGGCGGCGCCCACCATGCCCATGGTCATCAGGAGTGTGACGAAATCGGCCTCTCCGAAGGCGGCGGCCCCGATGCCCCCGAAGAACAGCATGCCGAACTGCACGAGGATGACCGCAGCCGCGGTCAGGGCGAAGACGCGTGCGGTGGAGCCACGATCGAAGCGGCTCCAGTTGCCGATCTGGGTGCCGCCGCTCACAAAGGTGCCGATCATCAAGGTGATGGCAAGACCGGCTGTCATCTCTCCCTGTCCGGTCACGGTCATGAGCCCTGACCAGCCGCCGACGTGGTCCATGGAGCGGACGAAGACGATGCCGCAGAGGATGAGCATGGCCGGAATGGAAATCCACGAGAGCAGCTCGATCCCTTTGAACCCGACATAAGCCGTGGTGGCCATGAGGATTCCGCCGACGAGGATCACCGGCCAGCTGACCGACCAGCCGAAGGCTGCGGCGACCAGTTCGCCGAGAATGCCGATGGTGATGGCGTACCAGCCCACCTGGGTTCCGCCGAGAATGAGGGAGGCCCACTTGCCGCCCCAGCGTCCTAGCACCGCGCGGGACAGCAGCACCGTGGTGAGTCCGGTGCGAGCACTGGCCACGGCCAGCAGGGCGATGTAGGCGGCGAGGATCACGGTGGCGATCAGGGCCAGGCCGAGATAGGAGCCAAACCCGAACTGGGTGGCCACAGTGCCGCCGGTGACCATGGTGGGGGTGTAGAAGAAGAAGCCGGCGACGACGATCACCAGGGACAGGGTGGGCCGCCGCGCGGAGCGGGGGACCGGGCCGACCGGATAGTCGGTGTCGACCACCGCTGTGCTATCGGACGATGGTGGGCGTCGGGTCGAGAGGGTGGTCATGACGACTCCTGGGATCGTGGGGTGGATCGTGTGAACCGGCACCCTGAACGCTAGAGTCATCGGGCGGCGTGCGGGGCGAGACGAAACACAGCTCAGAGAACGGCACACCGTTGCCCGCATATGGTGTGCGGATGGACACCGTGCCGAAACGGCGTGGAAACACCGCGGGTCTAGCGTGGAAACATGCCCGAACCCGTGATCTCTGAGAAGGCTTCTGTGGAAGCGCCGGTCTCGGTGCTGCCTGATGAATGGCTCTGGCCGACGGTGCGGCAACTGATCGACGACGAGCGGATCGACGTGCGACGGGTGTTTCCGGGGGCGGAGGAAGGGCGCGGGCTGCGGGTGGCCTTCGCCTCGGAGATGACCGATCCCAGTGAGTTTCTGCGCGGGGGCGAGCTGCTGCTGACCACCGGGATCGGGTGGGGCGCCACCGAGGCGCGCCGAGCTGATGCGGCGCGGACCATGATGCGTGCTGCGGCCCGGATCGGTGTCGCCGCCGTCGGATTCGGAACGGGACCGTGGGCGCCGGTGCTGCCCCAGGCGTTGGTCGAGGCGGCACGCCAACTGAAGGTGCCGCTGGTGCATGTGCCGATCAGCACGCCTTTCCTGTCCATCGTGGAATGGGTGGACGCCGCACACGCCGAGGCACGGCGTTCGCGAGCGCAACGGTTGGAGGTCGGGGCGCTACTCCAGCACGTGCGGCAGGGGAATGCGGACGTGTCCATCCTGGCCGAGGCCGCCCCCGGATGGCTCGCCTCTCAGCGCCCGATCGGTGCCATCTGCCATGCCGCGGACCTCCTGGGCGAGGGGCGGATGGCGGACGCGGAGCGGTGCCTGAGCGCCTGCCAGGGCGAGCTGATCTGGGGTGAGCGAGACGGGCAACTGACGATCGTCGGAACGCCGGAGGCGCTGGACCGATATCGCCAGACGTGTCTGGATCCGATGCGGACGCCCTATGGGGTGGGGTCCGCTCTGACCTGGACCCGGCTGCGTCGCGTGCTCGCAGAAGCCTGGTATGCCGCGGAGATCGCCCGCCGCCGGGGACGAGCTGCACACGGCCACGACTTGGCGAGTGTCGATGGACTGCTGATGGGGCTCACCGCCGAACAGCTGGCGCCCTTCCGGACGCATATTTTGGAGCCGCTGCGCCGTTACGACGCGGTGCATCGAGCGGACCTGGTGCACACCGTCTCCGCGTTCCTGGATTCGGAAGGGTCATTGCAGCAGACGGCACAGCAGCTCTTCCTGCACCCCAATACCGTGCGCAAGCGGCTGCACCGGGTGGAACAGCTGGTGGGTGCGGATCCGCTCGACAGGGACGGGTATCTGGTGCTGCGGGTGGCGCTGGGCTCCGCTGGGTTCAGCCAGGGTCAGAGGTAGCGGCCCGCCAGGCGGGTGAGCGAGGCGCGGATGCCCTTGTCGTTCTCGTTCGTGCGGCGCAGCAGCCGGTAGCCGCGCGCGACGAGGGGCTTCACGCCCGAGTAGTCGAACGTCTCGGTCACGCGGGTGCGGGGGCCGGCTTCGGCGTCGTCTGTGTTGGTGTCGGCGTCGTGTTCCAGCGTCTCGAACTCCCAACGCCAGCGGTGTCCACCGGGGTGGCGCCACTCGATGAGGCGGCCGGGTTCGGCGGCGGTGGTGGCCAGCTTCATCACGTAGGGCACCCGGTACATCACCATGTGCACCGAGAACTCGTCGCCGACGCTGAGCTGGTGCGGGCCGGTGACCTTTGGTTTCACGGTGCCGGAACCATCAACCTCGTGATGGCGGTGCGGGTCGGCGAGGAGGCGCCACAACTCGTCGGCGTCGGCATGGACGGTGATGGAGTAACTGATCGCGGTGGGACCGGCCTGCACGCGCACGGGCCAAGCGGCCTGGGGTGAGGTTTGCGGCAGGCCGGTGGCGGGATTGATGCGGTGCTCGGGGGACGACGCGGGATCAGGGGAGTTGGTCATGGGGCCAGTCTAGGGGCACCGGGAGCTCAGCGTTGCGGGGAGCGGTGCAGAAAATCGTTCGGGAGCTGGGCTCAGCTGAGTAGCAGGTCGAGTCGGGCGGAGAAATCGGGGAGAGGTGACGCCGGTTCCGTGGAGAGGATTCCCAGGAGTTCGGCCTGGCGGCGTTGCTGGGTAATCATGGCGTCGCCGATGAGCAGGGCTACGGCGGCCTCGGTCAGCACGGCGGGTTCGGGTGCGGTGGCTGAGGCCGGGGCCGAAGCGGCAGGGGCCGCCGCTTCGAAGATGAGCTCGCGCAGTCGGTGGCCGCCGGTCCCCAGGGCAAGCACGGAAGCGGTCAGTTCGGCGGCATCGCGGGTGCTCAGCAGGGCTGCGTGCAGGGCAAGGGTGCGGGAGCGCACGTCTGCGCGCCAGTGTCCGGTGAGCTCGGGGGCATCGACCCCGTCGAGAAGACGATTGCACACCCACGCCAGCAGTGACTGTTTGTCCGGCACATGCCAGTACAGTGCGCTGGGCTGAACGCCGAGTTGGCCGGCCACGCGGCGCATGGAAAGGTCGGCCAGCCCGAAATCCTGCAGAATCACCAGGGCGGTGTCGACGAGAGACTCCGCCGAGATGGCCGGAGTTGTGCTGGATCGTGCCATGGTTCTACAGTGTACTGAACACCATTCACTGAACACTGTTCAGCAGTGGGTATTCACTCGTTTCACTTCACTCTTTTCACTTCACGAGGAGCACTGATGACGTCGACACCGCAGGTACCGGAGACGACTGCTGACTCGACTGCTGACACGACTGCTGACGCGACGGCGGGCGCGGGTCGGGCGGTGGCGCAGGTGGCGGTATTTGCTGCTCTGATCGCCGCGCTGGGGCTGATGGGGACCATTCCCGTGCCCGGGTTGGTACCGATCACCGCCCAGACCCTTGGGGTGATGTTGGCCGGTGCGGTGCTGGGTCCGTGGCGTGGAGCCGGTGCGGTGATGCTGTTGCTGGGTCTGGTGGCCGTGGGGCTGCCGGTGCTCTCCGGGGGCCGCGGTGGTCTCGGCGTATTTCTGGGGCCCTCAGTGGGGTACCTGATCGGGTGGATCGCCGGGGCGATCGTCATTGGGCTGATAGTGCACGGAGCGCGTCGGTCATCGGCGGTGCGGCCGACGTGGCTGACCACGATTGTGGGATGTGTGGTCGGCGGAATTCTCGTGATTTACGCCTTCGGGATTCCGGCGCAGGCGCTGGTCACCGGGCTGGGAATGTGGGAGACCGCGCTGACGTCGCTGGCGTTCCTACCCGGTGATCTGATCAAGGTGGTGCTGGCCGCGGTGGTGACGATGGCGCTGTGGCGGGCGTACCCGCGGGCGTTCGGCCGGGCATAAGCCGGTGAGCTCTCTGGAGCTGGTGCCGCTGCGCGGGGCTGATCACGGTGCGGTGCTGCGCGAAGCGTTGCGCGTGCGTGACGACGGCGGGGTGCCGCTCGTGGGCGACGAACGCTGGAGTGATGCGCACTGGGAATCGGTGGTGGCGCAGGTGCGGGCCGGGCTGGAACGGATGCCGGATACGGCTGGGCACAACGCGGCGGTGGCGTGGGCAAGCTTCACCTCGGGGTCGACGGCGGCGCCGAAGGTGGTGCTGCGCAGTGCGGCGTCGTGGGAGGTGGCGTTTGAGCCGCTGAGTCGGTTGCTCGGGGTGGCGGCGGGTGACACCCTGCTCATTCCGGTGCACCCGGTGTCGTCAATGGCGCTGTTCGCGGCAGCACATGCCCACCACTCGGGGCTCGAAATCGCGGTACCGGGGCGGCATCGGGTGCGCGCCGAGGACCTGGTGGGTCCCGCCGTCGTGCACTGTACGCCGCTGCAGCTGGGCGACATCGTGGAGCTGTTGGAAGCGGGTTCGATGGGGCTAGACACGGAAAGTACGACGTGGCGTTCAACGTTGCGCGCCGCGCTCGTGGGCGGGGCGCGACTGGCGCCGGAACTGCGGGCGAGGGCCGAACGGTGCGGGCTGAGCGTGGTGTCATACTACGGGGCGGCCGAGCTGTCGCTGGTGGCCGTGGACCAGGGCTCCGGACTGCGCGCGTGGCCCGGCGTCGAGCTCGAGGATCGTGACGGGGTGCTCTGGGTGCGCAGCCAACAGTGTGCCCTGGTGCGAGTGACCCCGGACGGTGCTGTGCCGATTGCTGATGCGCAGGGCTGGGCAAGTGTGGGGGACCGGGTGCGCTGGAGTGACGACGGTGCGTTGGTGCCACAGGGGCGCAGCGACGGCGCGATGCTGACCGCCGGGGCCACTGTGGTGCCGGAGGACGTGGAAGCGGTGTTGGAGCAGCACCCGGACGTGGACGCGGCGCTGGTGTACGGCGAGGACGATGCGGTGTTGGGGCAGCGGGTGTGCGCGCGGATCCAATGGCGTGGTGGAGTGCGGGCTGAGGTGTTGCGCGACATCAGGGCGTTCGCCCGTGAACATCTCACCCCGGCGCAGCGACCGCGCCGCTGGCAGCTGGTGGACGCGCTGCCCCGCACCGCCTCCGGTAAGGTGCTGCGGGTGAGGACCGAGGGGACCGGAGAGATTGACGGAGGCGTCGATGCGTGACGACGTCGTGATCGTGGCCGGTCGGCGCACCGCGATCACCGGTCGATCCCGTGCCCAGGCCGGACTGCGGGCCGACCAGCTGGGCTCCGCCGTCGTGCGTGAGCTGATGGAGGCGACGGGAGTGACCCCGAGCGCGGTGGTGATGGGCAACTGCACCGGTCCTGGCGGCAATCTGGGGCGGCTCACCGCTCTGGGTGCCGGCTGTGGCGAGACGGTCGTCGGATGGGGTGTGGACGCGCAATGCGGCTCCGGGTTGCTGGCGCTGCAGCAGGGGATCGAGCACGTGCAGCGCACCGGATCCGCGGTGATCGCCGGCGGCGCGGAGAGTCCGTCCACGGCGCCGCAGCGTATCGACGTCGCTACCGACCGCGAGATCACCCAGGCCCGTTTCGCGCCCGAGGGGTTCCCCGACCCGGACATGACCGAGGCCGCTGATGAGCTGGCGCGGGTGTGCGGGATCTCTCGGGAGCGCCAGGACCGTTTTGCCGCGCGCAGTCATCGGCTCGCCCGAGCTTCCCTCGCCGCCCGTGCAGTGGTGGGCGGTGAACAGATTCACGACGACGGACCGCGGGGCCTCACCGCGCAGACCCTGGGCCGGTTCGCCCCGATTTTCGGTGCGGCCCCCGACCACACGGTGACCCCCGGCAACACCGCCCGCATTGCCGACGGTGCTGCCGCGCTGCTGGTATTGCCCGAGCGCGACGCCGCAACGCTCGCCGGAACTGCTGGGCCCGGTCCTGGCGTGCGCGTGCTGGCCAGCCAACTCACCGGTGCCGGAACAGCACTCCCCGGTATCGCTGCCGTCGCAGCCGTGCGTGCGGTGCTCGACTCGGCGGGTCGGCGGCTCGACGAGGTAGGCGCCATCGACATCGTCGAAGCCTACGCCGCCCAGACGCTGGCCTGTCTCGACGAGCTCGGTTTGGCTGGTTCCACTCACCTCGCCGCCCCTGCTGACCCAGACGAGATTGACCCCCGGGTCAACGCCCAGGGCGGCGCACTCGCGCTCGGCCACCCCTGGGGTGCCTCCGGTGCGGTCGCTGTGGTGCAGCTGCTGGACCGGCTTGCCGACGCCGCCCCGGGCACCCTCGGTCTCGCCGCCTGCGCCATCGGTGGGGGCATGGGCGCGGCCCTGCTAGTGGAACGTCGCGACGACCCCACCCCAGGAGAACCTGCATGATCGAGATCGACCAGCTCACCGTCGCCGTCGACGACCCCACGGCACCATCCAGTTCATCTGGTTCCCGCGCCACCGGCACCACGGAGCTGCTGCACGGGATCACCACCCGGCTCACCGCCCGCACCACCGCGGTGATTGGCGAGAATGGCTCCGGCAAATCCACGCTCGCCCGAGCCATCGGCGGGCTGCAGAAACCGACGTCGGGCAGCATCCGCGTGCATGACATCGACACCGTGCGCCAAGCCAAACAGCTGCGCCGCGCCGTCGGATTCATTTTCGCCTCTCCCGCCGCCCAGGTCATCATGCCCACCGTGCGCGAGGATGTCGCCCTGACCTTGCGCGGCCGGGGCCTTTCGCGCGCCGAGATCACCGAGCGCGTCAACACTGCCCTGGCCGAGCACGAACTCACCGACCTTGCCGACCGGCCCTGCCTCACCCTGTCCTCCGGGCAGCTCCAGCGCCTGGCCCTGTGCTCGGTGTGGGTGGGCGAGCCCTCCCTGGTGATCGCCGATGAGCCCACCAGCCTGCTCGACGCCCGCCACGCCCGCCTGGTCACCGCCCGGCTGCTGGACCAGTCGCCGCAGTTGCTGCTGGTCACCCACGACCTCGATCTCGCCCGCCGCTGCGAGGAGGCGGTGCTCATCGACGACGGCGTGCTCGCCGCCCAGGGCGCTGCGGAGGACGTCATCGCCGCCTATGAGCAGGTGCTCGCCCGATGAACCGAGCCGTCCGATGAACCTGTCGCTGTACCTCGACGGAGACTCGATCCTGCACCGAGCACCGGCCGGCGCCAAACTCCTGGCGCTGGCGCTGATCGCCGTCGCCGTCTCCTTGCTGCCGATCACCTGGTGGACCGCCGGTGTCTGTCTGGCGCTGCCGGTGCTCGGCTACCTCATCGCCCGGATTCCGCTGCGGCAATTGTGGCTGAACCTGCGTCAGCTCGTGTTTTTGCTGGCGTTCCTGCTGGTCACCCAGCTGATCTTTCTCGACGTCGTGCATGCCGCGGCCAACACCTCGCGGGTGATCGGACTGGTGCTGCTGGCCGGGCTGCTCACCCACACCACCCGGGTGTCGGTGATGGTCGAGACGGTGGTGCGCCTGCTCACCCCGCTCACTCGGATTCCCGGGGCGCGCCGCGTCGGTCTGGGTCCACACGTGCCGGAGAAAATCGGGTTGGCGCTGGCGCTGGCCATCACCTCGGTGGGCCACCTCTCCGCGGTCATCTCCCAGGTGCGCCTGGCGCAGCGCTCCCGCGGGGTGAAGCTCTCGGTGTGGCGGTTCGGCAGCGCCTGGGTGGTGCCCGTGCTGGTGCTCACCCTCAAACACGCCGACGACGTCGGAGACGCCCTGGTGGCCCGCGGGCTCGACTGAGCCTACAGTGAAACCATGGCCGATCTCACCGCCGCATCGATTGATCAATTCGTCACCCAGACCCGCGACGAGCTCGCCGCACTGGAAGACCCGAAAATCCGTGCCGTCAACGAGCGGCACGGGGACGACCACGGCGTGAATCTGACCAAGTTGCGCGCCGTCGCGAAGAACCTGAAAGCCCAGGTCAAGCAGCACGTGACGAGTGCGGGCGGACATACCAAGGCAGCGACAGCCGCAGTGCACGACGTCGGCGTCGCGCTGTGGGACACCGGGGAGACACCGCTGCGGCTGGTGACCCTGCTGATCGTGCGGCCCCGGGACTTCACCGCTGAGGACTTCGACCGTATGCTCCGGGAGTCTCGTGCCGCGAAAACCACTGCCTGGCTGATCGGCTACTTGGTGCTGAAATCCGGACATATTGAAGAACTGCGCACCCGCTGGCTGGCTGAGCCCGGAGACCCGGAGATCTACGCCGCCGGCTGGGCGCTCACCGCCGACACCGTGGTGAAGCACCCGGACCGCCTCGATCTGCCGGGTCTGCTCGACACCATCGAGTCAGACATGGCTGACGTCGAGGAGCGTCCGCAGTGGGAGATGAACACCACGCTGGCCATGATCGGCATCCACCACGAACCCCTGCGTGACCGGGCGCTGGCCATCGGCGAGCAGCTCGAGGTGCTGAAGGACTACCCGACGCCGCCCAACTGCACCTCGCCCTACGCGCCCGAGTGGATCACCGAAATGGTCCGTCGGCAGCCGTAGGGCACCCCGGAAATAGAAGCACCGTCGCCGGTGTTGCCGTGAATGAACCTCACGGCTGGCATCCGCCGGCCGGTTCCCGATTCTGGAGGAACGTTTTGACGACCGCACGCGTACAGATTCCCGGCACCGATCTCTCGATCTTCCCCATCAACCTCGGCACCAACACCTTCGGCTGGACCTCCGATGAGGCCAGCGCCCACGCCGTGCTGGACGCCTTTGTGGCCGCCGGCGGCAATTTCCTCGACACCGCCGAGTCCTACCCCGCCTGGGTGCCCGGCAATACCGGCACCGAATCCGAGACCATCATCGGCACGTGGCTGGCCGCTCGCGGGAACCGCGATCAGATCGTGCTGGCTACCAAGGTCGGCGACCACCCGGATCACAAGACCCAGAACCCGGAGTACATCCGCGGTGCCATCGACGCCTCGCTGGAACGTCTGCAGACCGACTACGTGGATCTCTACTACGCCCACCGCGACGACGAGGTCACCCCGATTGAGGACATCGCCCGCGTTTTCGACGAGCTGGTCACCGCCGGGAAGATCCGCCACGTCGCCGTGTCCAACTACTCGCCGGACCGGCTGAACGCCTGGCTCGACGTAGCCGACGCTGAGGGGCTTGCCAAGCCGGTCGCGCTGCAGCCTCAGTACAACCTGGTGTTCCGTCAGGAATTCGAGACCGACTACCGCCCGATTGTCGAGCGACACGATCTCGCGGTGTTCCCGTACTTCGCGCTGGCTGCGGGCTTCCTCACCGGCAAGTACCGCACCGAAGCCGACCTCGAGGGCGCTGACCGGGCCCGCATGGTGCAGGGCTACTTCAACGAGCAGGGCCTCGCGGTGGTGTCCGAGCTGGTCGCCGTCGCGGAGACCCACGGTGTGCAGCCCGCCGCCGTTGCCCTGGCCTGGCAGCTCGCCCATGGGATCACCGCCCCGATCGTCTCGGCACGTACCCCCGAACAGCTGGCGGACCTGGTAGTCGCGGTGGACCTGAAGCTCAGCGACGACGAGCTGTCTCGCCTGGACGCCGCCTCCGCCCCCTTCGCCTAACCCCGGGCGTCCTGGCTTACACTCGGAGCATGTTCATCAAGATCTGTGGGCTGAAGACGCTCGACGATGTGTCTGTGGTCCGTGAGGCCGGGGCCGACGCCATGGGCGTGGTGCTCTCCCAGACCAGTCCGCGCGCCGTGTCCCAGGAGCGCGCGCGGGAACTGATCGACGCCGGCGCCCCGGAACTGACCACCGTGCTGGTGGTGCACGATCTGACTATTGACGACGTCGTCGCCGCTGCCCAATTCACCGGAGTCGACGTCGTCCAGCTACACGGCTACTCCGAGCAGGACGTGCGCCGGGCCTGTGCTGAGCTTCCGCGGGTGTGGCGTGCCGCCTCGATCGGCCACGGACCCGTGGAGGTGGGTGCGCTGGGCGAGGAAGTGCTGCTGCTGGATTCTGCCACCCCCGGATCCGGCTCGCGGTGGGATCTCAGCCAACTGGACACCGCTCCTACCGGTCACTGGATGGTGGCCGGCGGGCTCGCCCCCGACAACGTCGCCGAGGTCATCGCCGAAGCCCAGCCCTGGGGCGTGGACGTGTCCTCGGGCGTCGAAGCCGAGCGGGGAACGAAAGATCACGCGAAGATCCGCGCCTTCGTCACCGCTGCGCGGAGCTGAACCGGACCGACTGACGCTGCTCACAAAAGCAGACAGGAGCGCTCGCCAGCTGGCGAGACGCTCCTGTCTTTCTTTGATGGCGCAGGCGATCAGTGCGCGGAGGTTTCTCCGATGCGGCGTTCGACCGCGGTGAGTGACCGTAGCTGGGTGACGTGGCGCGGCTCGAGCTCCTCGACGGAGCCGACCTGCAACAGCTTCATGGTGCGCTCGATCTCACCGCGCAGGATCTCGATGGTGCGGTCCACGCCGCGCCGGCCGCCGGCCATCAGGCCGTACAGGTAGGCGCGGCCGATGAAGGTGAACTTTGCACCGAGCGCCATGGCCGCCACGATGTCGGAGCCGTGCATGATTCCGGTGTCGACCATCACCTCGGTGTCCTGTCCGACTTCGCGCACCACGTCAGGCAGCAGATGGAACGGCACCGGGGCCTGGTCCAGCTGACGTCCGCCGTGGTTGGAGAGCAGGATGCCGTCCACGCCCATCTCGGTCAGGGTCTTCGCATCTTCGACGTTCTGCACGCCCTTGATCACGATCTTGCCGGGCCACAGGGCGCGGATCTCCTTGAGATCGCCGAAATTGATCGACGGGTCCATCGCGTTGTTGAGCAGTTGGCCGACGGTGCCGCCGGTGGACTGCAGGGAGGCGAACTCCAGCGTCGGCGTCGTCAGGAAATCGATCCACCACCACGGGCGCGGCACGGCGTTGAGCACCGTCTTGAAGGTGAGCTGTGGCGGAATGGAGAAGCCGTTGCGGGCATCGCGCATGCGGTTGCCGGCAATCGGGGTGTCCACGGTGAAGAACAGGGTGTCGTAACCGGCGTCGCGGGCGCGCTCCACCAGACCGTACGAAATCGAGCGATCCCGCATCACGTACAGCTGGAACCAGTTGCGGCCGTGGGGTGCAGCGGCTCTCACATCCTCGATAGAGGTGGTACCCAGGGTCGAGAGGGTGAAGGGGATACCGGCATCAGCGGCGGCGGTGGAGCCAGCGAGCTCGCCCTCGGTCTGCATGAGGCGGGTGAAGCCGGTGGGGGCGATGCCGAAAGGCAGGGCTGACTCCTTGCCGAGCACCGTGGTGGTGGTGTCGAGCTGGGAGACGTCGTTGAGGATGCTCGGGTGGAATTCGATGTCTTCGAAGGCCTGGCGGGCGCGGGTCAGCGAGATTTCCCGGTCGGCGGAGCCATCGGTGTAATCGAAGGCGGCAGCCGGCGTGCGGCGCTTGGCGATGCGGCGCAGGTCGGCGATGGACTGTGCCTTCTGCAGGCGGTTGCCGGTAAAGTCCAGGCTCGGCTTCTTGAACTGCATGAGCTCGAGAAGCTCCTTGGGCTGCGGAATCTGACGACGAATCATGGTGAAGGCTGCCTCCTAGACATAGGACTCCCGTACTGTGATTGGCATCATATCACTCTGTGGTCAGACCACAAGATGCAGGGAGTGAGTTCTGGAGGCAGCCTTCAGCAATTGACGGGGTCTCAGCCCCGGCCGAAGCGAGTGAGCCGCAGGGAGTTGGCGACGACCAGCACCGAACTCGCAGCCATCGCGATGCCGGCCAGCATGGGATTGAGGAAGCCCAGGGCGGCGACGGGGATGCCGGCGGTGTTGTAGAGGAACGCCCAGAACAGGTTCGTTTTGATCACCCCGAGGGTCTTCCGCGAGAGCCGCACCGACTGGGCGACCTGGGTGAGCGAGGAACCCATCACGGTGATCTCGGCGGCGTCGCGGGCCACATCGGTGCCGGAGCCCATGGCGATGCCGAGATCGGCCTGGGCCAGCGCCGGGGCGTCGTTCACGCCGTCACCGACCATGGCCACCACGCGCCCGGATTCTTGGAGCTCGCGGACCTTGGCTACCTTGTCTTCGGGGCGGACTCCGGCGAACACGTCGTCGGGGTGAATGCCCACCTCGGCGGCGACTTGGCGGGCGACGGAAGCGTTGTCGCCGGTGAGCAGGATGGGACGGAGCCCGAGTTCGCGGAATTCGGCGATGGCGGTGGCCGAGGTGGGCTTGATGGTGTCCTGCAGGGAGATGATCCCGGCGAGGGTGCCATTGATGCTCACCCAGACGGCGGTGGCGCCCTGAGCCTCGGCGTCGGCGAGGGCTTGGTGCTGGGCCTGGGTGAGGTCGCCGGCGGTGAGCTGCTCGGTGATAAAGGTGGACCGGCCCGCGGCGACCCGGTACTCGGTGCCGTTGAGGGTGGCGGTGCCGATGACGCCCCCGCCGGCGGTGGAGACGAAATCACTGACCTCGGGCAGGGCGGTATCGGTGGTGCGCTCGCGTGCGGCGTCGGCGATGGCGCGGGCGATCGGGTGCTCGGAGTAGGACTCCACGGCGCCGGCCAGCACCAGGAGGGCGTCGTCGTCGACGGGCGAATCGGGCAGGGACTGCACTGCGGAGACCGCCATGACGCCCTCGGTGACGGTGCCGGTTTTGTCGAGCACGATGGTGTCTACGGAACGGGTGTCTTCGAGGACTTCGGGGCCGCGGATGAGGATGCCGAGTTGGGAGGCCCGACCGGTGCCGGCGAGCAGGCCGACCGGGGTGGCGAGGCCAAGGGCGCACGGGCAGGCGATGACGAGCACGGCCACTCCGGCGCGGAAGGCGGCGTGGATGTCGCCGGAGAAGGCGAGCCAGGCGACCACGGTGATGATCGCGATGACGAGGACGATGGGCACGAAAACCGCGGAGATGCGGTCGGCGAGCCGGGCAATGGGGGCCTTGGCGGACTGGGCATCGGAGACGAGTTGGCCCATTTGCGCCAGGGTGGTGTCGGCGCCGGTGCGGGTGGCGCGAACGACGAGGCGGCCGGAGGTGTTGATGGTGGCACCGATGACGTCGTCGTGGACGGCGACGTCGACGGGCAGGGACTCGCCGGTGACCAGGGAAGCGTCCACGTGGGAGCGGCCGGAGACGACGGTGCCGTCGGTGGCGATTTTTTCGCCAGGGCGGACGATGAACTCGTCGCCGACCTGAAGCTCCGAGGCGGGGATGGTGGTTTCGACGCCGTCGCGCAGCACCGTGGCGGTCTGGGCGCCGAGGCTGAGTAGGGAGTCCAGTGCGGCGCCGGCGCGGGTTTTGGCGCGGTCTTCGAGCCAGCGGCCGAGCAGTAGGAAGGTGGTCACCACGGCCGCGGTCTCGTAGTAGAGCTGGTGGTGCGCCATGGCGGACATGTCCCACCAGGCGGCGTCAGCGTGGGCACCGGCGTGGGCGGTCATGGCTGGATCGAGGATGAGCTCGACGGTGGAGAACAGCCAGGCCGCGGTGACGCCGATGGAGACGAGGGTGTCCATGGTGGAGGAGAGGTGGCGGGCTGCTTTGGCGGCGGCGCGGTGGAACGGCCAGGCCGCCCAGAAGGTCACGGGGGTGGCCAGGACCAATGCGACCCAGGCCCAGTGCGGGAACTGGGCGCCAGGGAACATCGAGATGATGAACAGTGGGAGGGTCAGCGCGGCGGCGACGATGAGCCGCGGTTGCAGCGTGGACGCTGAGGGGCCGTGGTTCATATGGTCGTGCGGGTCGTGCTCACCGTGCTCGCTGTGGTCACCGTGCTCGTGGTGATGCTCGCCGTGCTGGTGGTGATGCTCGCCGTGCTGGTGGCGGGCGTGGGGGTCGGGGGCGACGCGCGCTTCGTAGCCGGCACGGCCGACCGCCGCAATCAGGGCGTTGTCGTCGATGTCTGACGGGGCGGTGACCGAGGCCCGGTTCAAGGGCAGGTTCACGGTGGCTTCGACCCCGGGCAGGCCGGTGAGCTTGCGCTCGACGCGGGCGACGCACGAAGCGCAGGACATGCCGGTGATGTCGAGGGTGAGCTGGCGGCTGGTGTCAGGAGTCGGAGTCGAGGTGTTCATCGGGACAAGTCCGACCTTCCAGAAGGTAGGGGAATTCAGGCGAGGGTATAGCCGGCTTCGGCGACGGCGTCCCGCAGCTGTTCCTGGCTCAGCGGGGATGCCGAGGTGACGGTGGCGGTGGAGACCCCATGAGGGACCAGGTCTACCGCGACGTCGGTGACGCCGTTCAGGGCGGAGAGCTCACGGGTGACGGCCTGCTGGCAGTGACCGCAGGTCAGGCCGGTCATGGAGATGGTGGTGTTGGTGCTCATGGGTGGTTCCTTCGGTCGGTGGTGAATTAGCGGACGAGGCGGCCGATGGCGGCGGTGGCCTCGGCGATTTTTTCGGCGATAAGGGTGTCGTCACCGCTGGCGGCGGACTGCTGTGCGGCTTCGGTGACGCAATGACCCAGGTGGTCTTCGAGCAGGCCGAGGCTCACGGCGTGCAGCGCTTTCGTGGCCGCGGAGACCTGGGTGAGGACGTCGATGCAGTACTGGTCCTCCTCGACCATGCGGGAGATGCCGCGGACTTGACCCTCGATGCGGCGCAGGCGCTTCAGGTAGGCGTCCTTGGCGGGAGTGTAGCCGTGCGGTGGGGCGGGTTCGGTGGTGCTCACGCTGCCATCGTATACCCCTAGGGGGTATTAAGTCGAGCCCAGGTGACGGACCAGTGAGGGGTTGAGGTGGGGCGGATTTCAGGTTCTAGGATGGGGGGCGTGGAGACAACGCCTGCCGAGACCGAGCATATTGCCGGCTACCGCGGCCCGGACCGGGCCGTGCCCACGGCGCACTCCACCCACGAATCCTCCTCGCGGCTGGAATCGTGGGCGATCTGGGTGGCCATCGCCGCGGCCGTACTGGCGGCCGGGCTCGGAACCCTGCTGTTCAGAGGTCAGCTCACTCCGCTGTCTGCGACGTTCTCGGTGGGCACCGTGGCCGGCTGGTCGGCTGCGATCGGAGCAGGCATCTCGTCGCTCATCGGGTTGCTGATCGTCACCGGACCGCAGTTGGGCACCCTGGGGTGGATGCGCCGTCGGCTCTGGGTGTGGTGGATGGTCGACCTCATCGGGCTGGTTATCATCCACGCTGCTATTGCAACGCTGGCCGCCCTGAGTACTTTTCGACTGTTCCAGCAGGCGTTCCAGGGTCTCGAAGTCGATGCGATTGCGGCGACGGTGATGCTGGCGGTGGTTTCTGCGGCGGCCTCGTACTTTGGTTTCAACTCTGCGGCCCGGGCGTCGACGTCGTCACTGTCTATTCTGATTGCCCTGTTCATGGGCGCGGGCATGCTCGCCTCGATGCTGCTGGCCGAGAACCCCTACTGGTGGCACGCGTTTTTCTCGGAGCTGGGCACCGGGCAGGCCGGAGTGCTCTCCTTCTGGACGTTCAACACCACCATCACCGTCTCCGGGATGATGCTGATCACCCTGGCGAATTTCATCACCCAGGACCTCTACGCCTGGGCGGAGCATCGGCGTGCCACCGGGGGCCGCCGGGCGCATGTGCGCGTGCTCAAGGGCGGGATGATGATCATCGGTGTGTGCATGATCGGACTGTCCTGGGTGCAGATCAACGTGAACGACCCCATCCATACCGCTTTTGTTCAAGTGCTGGCCGTGGTGTTCATCCTGATGCTACTCACCATCCCGATCTGGTTGCCCGGGGTGCCGGCGGCGCTGTACGCGATGAGCTACCTGATGCTGGGGCTAGGCGTGGTGGCGGTCGTGCTGTGGGAGCCCCTGGGGTACTACAACCTGACCGCGCTGGAGCTGGCCTTCGCCGGGATCATCTTCGCCTGGCTGGTGGTGCTGATCCGCACCGTGGATGCGCTGGTGCAGGATCTGGATCAGCTCGAGGAAGTGCTGTGAGATGTCTGCGCTGAGTCTGGCTCTGGCCTATCGACGCCTGACCGAATCCAACACTGCACTCAAAATGCTACGGGCCGACCTGTTGCCCGTGATGGCCGCCGTGTTGCAGACTCACCTTGGTACGCCCGGGACGCGTGTGAACACCGAAGACCTGCATGAAAGTATCGACGCCGAACTAGAAGAATTGCGTGACCATTTCGACCTCTCGGACCGGACCGCCAGGGCTTATTGTGATGACTGGCGACGGGCGGAGGTTATCGTGCGTCGTCCCGCCTCGGGCTCGCGCGGGGAAACCTATGAACTCTCGGCCGCGGGCTTTGATGCGCTGCGGATGCTCGAGCAGCTGAGGACACCGCCCCGCACGGCCACGGAATCCCGTCTGGTCAGCCTGGCCCAGTCGGTGCATCAGCTGGCCATCGACACCGACCCGCACAGCGCGCGGCGCCTGGAATCCCTGCGTGCCGAACGAGATCGGATCGACGCCGAGATCGCCCGGGTGCGACGGGGCGATCCCCGGTCCCTGCTGCTGGATCGCCGTCGTTCCCATGAGCGGGTGGACGATATCTTGAGCCAGGCACAGGGACTGCCCGCGGATTTCGCCCGCGTGCGATCCCGGTTCGAGGAGCTCAACCACGAACTGCGACTGTCGATTCTGGAAGCCAAAGACAGCCAGTCTCAAGTACTGGACGATGTCTTCCGCGGCGTTGACCTGATCGAGTCCTCGGATGAAGGCCGGACCTTCTCAGCGTTCTCAGCCATGGTGCGAGATCCGGAACAATCAGCCGCATTCGACGAGGACATCGCCGCGATCCTGGACCGTGATTTCTCGTCGAGCCTGAGTACGCAGAGCCGACGCGCGCTGCGTTCACTGATGCGGCAGATGAAGGACGGATCTCGAGAAGTTCAAGACATCCTCACCGAGTTCGCGCGCGGCCTGCGCCGGTATGTTCATTCGCACGAGTTTCAGCGGGACCGGGCGCTGAACGGGCTGCTCAAGGATGCGCTGGCCCAGGCGGCCCCGGTGTCCCAGGTGCTCAAACCCTATGCCGACGTCGGCATAGGATTGGAACTCTCCAGCGTGCGGCTGCATTCCGTGGGGGAGATTCTGCTGCATGACCCGCAAGAATTCGACGCCGGACAAGAGCTCGCCGAATCGGAGGAGACCGCCGTCGACTTCGACCAGCTGGTGGCGATCGCACGCGAGTCCGAGATCGACTTCGCCGAACTGGTCGATAACGTCAACGAGTTACTGAAGAGCCCGGGAGTCGATTCCCTGACGGTGGGCGACGTGCTGGACGTCTACCCGGCCACGCAGGGTCTGGCCAGCGTGGTGGGGTTGATGTCCTTGGCGAAAACGCATGGGACCATGGACGAGGACCACGAGCGCGTCACCTGGACCGGTGTGGATGACATGATTCGCACGGCAGTGGTTCGTAGCCACCGATTCACGGAGAACATCACCCTATGACGGATACTTCGCACGCCGCCGACTCGCATGATCGAGTCGATGCAGACGGCACTTTGGGCGTGAACCAGGGGGTGCATCTCTGGCACGGCGATACCGGTTCCTTGGGTTTGGGCACGCGGCGTGTCCTGCTCGAGCTCTTGAAAGGCCCGTACGTTTCTGGCACGCAGAGTCCGCAGCTCTGGGCTGCGCTGATCGCGGATGAGGACTTGGTCCGGTCGCGTCTGCACGAGCTGTTCCTGGATCTGGTGCTGGACCCGGTCGATGAATTCGCGTTTACCCGCAAGGTGGTCACGCATGAGATTGAGGTTCCGGTCGCGGTGCGCAGCGAACGGCTGACCTTCCTCGACACGGCCATGCTGTTGGTTCTGCGCCAGATGCTGCTCGCGGCTCCGGGGGAACAACGGGTGATCGTGGGGCAAGAGGACGTGTACGAGCGATTGAGTATCTACCGTACCGGTGATGAGCTGTCCTTTGAGCGCAATTTGAATGGCTCATGGAACAGGATGACCAACAAATTACGCGTGATACACAAATCGGGCGAAGGCCGGTACGAGATTTCTCGCATGGTGCGATTTTTGATCGACGAAGACCGGGTCAAGGAGTTGATTGAGGTCTACGAACGCTTAGGCTCAGACGTCGATCACGTCACCAACGACGAAGATCCGCAGAACAGGGTAGATGACGCATGACCCAAGCACTCTTTCCACTGGATCCGGTGATGATCGCGGAGCAATCCCGGGCACGAGGTGCGCAACGACCCGACGTCGGAAGTCAGTGGCGACTTGCCGAAATACAGCTGGCCAACTGGGGCACCTTCGATGAGCAGATCTACCGGATCCCGGTGGCCTACCAGGGGCACCTGATCACCGGGCCGTCGGGATCCGGGAAGTCATCGCTGCTGGACGGGATCGCGGCCGTGCTCACCCCGGACAAATGGTTGCGCTTCAACGTGGCAGCCCAGACGGCCGGAAGCCGCACGGACCAGCGCAGCCTCGTCAGTTATGTACGCGGCGCCTGGACGCGCACCGCGGACGCCGAACACGACCGGGTAGTGAGCAAATATCTGCGCCCAGGTGCAACCTGGTCGGGCATCCTGCTGCGCTACGAAAACGGCACGGACAAGCCGCTGTCACTGGTGCGGCTGTTCTTCCTGAAAGGCTCCTCGACGTCGACGTCGGACCTCTCCGATGTGTGCATGCTGGAACGAAGCGCCCTGGACCTGAACGACCTGCAGAACTATGCGCGCAGCGGACTGGAAACGCGCAAAATCAAAGCGGATCATCCCGATGCGATCGTCACGTCCAACGGGAGCCACGCCCGGTTTTATGCGCGCATGCGCTCCATTTTCGGTATGGGCAGCGATGCCGCACTCCAGCTGCTGCACAAGACCCAGTCCGCGAAAAGCCTGGATTCCCTGGACCGACTGTTTCGCGACTACATGCTTGAATCCCCGCGCACATTCGAGCTCGCCGATACCGCGGTCCAGCAGTTCGTTGACCTCAAAGATGCCCATGACCACGTGGTGCAACTGCGCCTCCAGCGGGACCAGTTGCTGCAGCTGAAAATTGCGGTAGAAAAATACGATGAGGCCGAGCAGGATGTTCAGCGCACCTCACTGCTCAGCGCCAGTCTGCGGCCGTTCCAGAAGCGTTGGGAGCGCGATTTACTGACGGCGGATACCGCAGCTCGTGCGCGCGAACTGGTGGAGCTCGACGCCGAGGACCAACGCACTCGCCGCGCGGTGGACGCGGCTAAGGATGAACACGCTCGCGCTCACCGCATGACACAGGATGCGGGCGGCTCCGAAGTGGAACATCTGCAACAGCGGGTGGATCATGCCGAACGTCTGCACCGCGACGTGGAGTATCGCTGGGAGACTCTGCGCGGACAGCTGCAACAAGCGGGCATCGAGCAGGCGCCGACCACTGCGGCGGAATTTGCCGAACTTCAGGCACAGGTCGCACCGTCGGATGACACCGCAGGGCTCCAACAGGGCCCGAGCCACCAGGACCAGGAGCGACTTTCATCGGCGCGGACCCGGGTGCGGGGCATCGAGTCTGAAATTGCGGGGCTGCGGCGGTCCGGAACCTCCGTGCCGGAGTACCTGCTGCAGATTCGCGAGCAGTTGGTGCAGGCCACCGGGATCAGCGAGAGCGCATTGCCCTTCGCCGCCGAGATCATCTCCGTGAAAGAAACGGAGGCGCAGTGGACCGGGGCGATTGAACGGGTTCTGCGCAGTTTCGCCCTGACCATGCTCGTGCGTCAGGAACACCTGGCGACGGTGCGGACCTGGGTGGACGCCAACCGGATCCGGGGGCGGCTGGTCTACGAGCAGATTGCTACCAAGCCGGCTTCACCCCGACCGGCGCGCAGCGCGACCTCCCTGGTGAACAAGGTGACGGTGGTGGAATCCGGGTTCGGCGACTGGGTGCGGTGGGCCCTGGCCGAACGCTTCGATGTCGCCTGCGTGATGACCCCGGATGAGCTGGACCATCACGACCGTGCCGTCACCGTCCAGGGCCAGTTGAAAACGTCGCGCACCCGGTACGAAAAAGATGACCGTCGTCGTATCGACGACCGCAGTCAATGGGTTCTCGGCGATTCCGAGGCCAAACTGGAAGCACTCATCGTGGAGCTGAAGGAGGCGCAAGCCGAACTGGACGAGGCCGAGGCCATCGTCGACGATGCCCAGCGGAAAGTGAACCAGGAGAACTGGCGGCAGGGGCTGCTCTCGAGCGTGCGTCAGCAATCGTGGTCGGACCTGGACCGAGATGCCGCCGCGGAAACCGTGGAGCAACTGCGCCAGCAGTTGCTGGAGCTCAGTGACTCCGACGGTGACCTGGCACGGGCCCTGGTGGCCGAGAAGGAAGCGGCAGCCGCGCTGAAAGCCGCGGAAGACGCCCAACGCGAGGCGGAATACGCGTCGCGCAGCGCGCGCGAACAGCTCGACACGTTGCAGGCCCAGCTTACCCAACGAAACGACGCTATTCGTGCCGGCAAGGTGGCTGACGTGGATCCGGAGGTGGCAGAACGGCTGGAGAAACGTTTTCGGGCCCTGCAGCGCAGTGTTCGCCGGGAATCGTTGCCCGACCTGGCCCAGCAGGTCGCCGAGACCTTGCAGTCCGAGCACGGCCGGGCCCAATCTGCCTCCAGCCACGCGGCGCAATCGGTGACACGACTGGCCGTCGAGTTCAAGGCCACCTGGGCCTCCGTGGCCTCCGAACTCACTGCCGGTGTCGAGGACCGCGGCGAATATCTGCGCATCCTGGATGAGATCCAAGCGCATGGCCTTCCTGAGCACGAAGAGCGGTTCAAGGAACTCTTGCAGCAGCGCTCCCGAGATCTCATCGGCGAGCTGCTGAACGAAATCCTGGCCACGCCTCGAGAAGTGGAAGACCGTGTCGCCCCGATCAATGCCTCACTGCAGCGCTCGCAGTTCGACCAGGATCGATACTTGCGTCTCAAGGTCAAGACGCGGCGCAGCGAAACGGTCAACGCATTCATGGCGAATCTGCGAGACATCGCCAGCGGAAACTGGGGTGATGAGGACCTGGAGACCTCGGAGCAGAAGTACCGGATTCTGGCCGAGGTGATGCGACGGTTCGCCTCCTCCGAACACGTTGACCGCGTGTGGAAGAACCAGTGTCTGGACACCCGACTGCACGTGAGCTTCCTGGCCGAGGAAATCGACGACAACGGCCGCGCGCACGCCACTTATGATTCGGGCGCCGCCATGTCGGGAGGTCAGCAACAGAAACTGGTGATCTTCTGCCTAGCCGCCGCACTGAGGTACCAGCTGGCCGACCCGGATGAGGCGATCTCCCGCTACGGGACCATCATTTTGGATGAGGCCTTCGACAAGGCCGACACCCGCTACACCCGGATGGCGCTGGACATCTTCGTCGAGTTCGGTTTCCACATGGTGCTGGCCACTCCGCAGAAGCTGTTGCAAACGATCGAACCCTATGTGGGTGGGGCGACGTCGATTGAGAACCCTAGCCGCCAAAAGTCCTTGTCGTCCACGATCATGTGGGCGGACCGCGGCGACGATGACTCTTCGGACGAAAATCAGGAGCGTGCGGAGTGATCACGGTCGAGGCCGCGCGTGACCGCGCACGAACCAAACTCGGCAGGTCGATGCCGGAGTGGGTGGCGGAGCCGCAGATGGAGCCGGTGCTGACGATCGCGCTCAAACCGCCAACCGAGCGGCAGGTGCTGCTCGATCAAAATGTGTCGGTCGAATGGGCGACCGGGTGGCGCTTGCTGGAGCAGAAGGATCAGGTTAGCGGTATCCACGTCGAATGGGAATCTCGCTCGTGGTCTCGGGTGGGACAACAGCGAGTGCCGGTGCGCGTTCATTTTCGTGCTCCGGATGACGTTGCTCAGTTCGTAGGCGGCGAGGCGGCACATCGCTGGCGCCGGATGAGTGATCGGGCTCAGAAAATCCGCATTGCCTTAGATATTGGAACGGTACTGAGGCCTCTCCTAAGTCAGCGGGGCAATCGTATCTTGGCGCTAAGCGACGCTGCGTTCACGCAGGTGTTGGGCGCAACAATGTGGCTGCGCGACCACCCACAGAACTTGATGAGGCCGCGGCAGCTTCCCATTCGTGGAGTCGACTCGAAATGGTTCACGGAACACCGCGTTCTAGTGCAATCGTTGCTGAATGCCGCCGGATTCTCTGAAGCGATCACGGTTCTTGACGCCGAGACGAGGATCCGGTTCAGAATCCTCGATCCGAGCCTGAGACCGGGTGGTCTGGGAGACGTGACGGCACCGGCCTCGGAAGTCAGGGGATTCACGGTGAGCCCGAGCGTGGTCTTCGTAGTGGAGAACCTGGAGACATTGCTGTCGCTGCCGGATTTTCCGGGTGCGGTGGCGATCCATGGTTCGGGATACGCCGTCGACCTTGTTTCGCACATCACCTGGGTGAAACAAGCGCGTGTGATCTATTGGGGCGACTTGGATTCGCACGGTTTCGCGATCCTGTCGAAGTTGCGATCTCACTTGTTCGATGTCACGTCCGTCTTGATGGATGAGAAAACATTGCTGGATCACCGCGACATGTGGGTCGGTGAACCGAAGCCCCACCGAGGCAGATTTTCGAAGCTCACCCTCCCGGAGGAAACAACGTTGGCGCGAATTCGCGACGAAGGCGACGTGCGCCTGGAGCAAGAGCGCATTCCGTGGGAGGCCGCGCTCACCCAACTAATGCGCAGTTATGACCATGCAATGGAACACAGCTCGGTTCGTGACCGGCCTCGTGAAGGGCGGGAGGCCTGACACGCGATGACGCCGACCGACCGGTCGACGTCATCTGAAGAAGTGGTGCGGCGTTGAACCTGGGTGGCGGGGCCGTGCGGTCAACTGTGCCCCTTGCCATCGTGGTAAGTGATGTAGGACGAGTACTTGTAGTAATGTCCGCCGCCCGACAGCGGCATCTTGACCTTCTTGCACCAGTACTTCACATCGACGACCTGCCTCTGCCATGTGAGCTGGGCGACCTTCGCGGTCGTTGCGGCGTAGCAGGTGTCGGGACCTGTGACCGTGACGAAGGTCGACTTGATGGGGCCTGCTTGGGCGGGCGCGGCCACGGCCACCCCTCCGGCAACGAGTGCGACGGATGCGGCGGCGCCGGCCAGAGTTTTCTTCAGTGCTGAGGTCGTGCGTGACATGGAGTATGCCTCTCGGGCGAGAGGGCGCCGGTGCGGCACCCTCGGAAGAGGCCCCCAGGGTAAGCAGATCGCAACGTTGTCTGACCAGAGTCTGAACGACGGATGGGCACGATTGCCAGCGAGTTTTGCCCTCGTGTTCAGGCGGTGTTGAGGTGCAGATCGACGAGACGACGTCGGGGTGCGTCAGTGATTGAGTTCGGGCTCGTGGCCCTGATGCTCCGGGGGTTCGAGCTGAATGGTGGCGTGGTCCACCGGGATACCCCAGTGCTCGGTGAGGCACTCTTGCAGATCGTCGAGAATCTGCGGGGCAGTGCCGTCGTGGAAGCGCTGCGGCTCGACCACCACATGGGCGGTGACCACCACGGTGCGCGTGTCGATGCGGGTGGCATGCAGGTCGTGCACGTCGAGGACACCGTCCTTGCGCTCCATGTGCCCGCGCACCGCCTCGACGTCGAGCCCCTTCGGCGCGGTTTCCAGCAGTACGGAGCCAGCTTCTTTCAGGATGACGAAGGCGCGCGGGATGATCAGCAGGGCGATCACGATGCCCGCTACGGCGTCGGCCCGCATCCAGTCGGTGGTGGTGATGACGACGGCGGAGACGATCACCGCCACGGATCCCAGGGCATCGTTGAGCACCTCGAGAAAAGCCGCGCGCATGTTCAGTGAGGCGTTGCGCCCGGAGAGCAAGACCAGGAGCGAGACCAGGTTGCCGGCCAGGCCAATGGCGCCGAAAATCAGCAGCTCCGGGCCCGCGATCTCGGGCGGATCCTGCCAACGGCGCACACCCTCCACCAGGGCGAAGCCGCCGACCCCGAGCAACACCGTGGCCTGGGCGCCCGCGGCCAGCACCTCGGCGCGCAGCCAGCCCCAGGTGCGCTGGCCCGAGGCCGGGCGCAGGGTGAGGGTGGCGGCGATCAGCGCGACGAGCAACCCACTGGCGTCCGTGAGCATGTGGGCGGCATCGACGAGCAGGGCCAGCGAACCGGTGATCCAGGCACCGATCACCCCGATGATCAGCACCACGGTGGTCACGACAAAGGCGATGGCGAGGCGGCCGCGTGTGCTCCCGGCGCTATGTGAGTGCCCGTGGCCGTGGCTGTGGCTCATCGTCTCGCCTCCTGAATCATAGGTACCCCCATGGGGTATCGTGCCGGGCGGGGGAGGGAAAATCAAGGATTCTGCGCGCAAAGCCAAGTCCCTGTGAGGCAGCTCACTCTACAGTGGAGGCACGTCAACTGACCGATCGGTCACCTCTCGGGAAACAGGAGTGCTGCCATGTCGACTACGGACTATCTGCTCATCGGTGCCGGATCCGCTGGCTGCGTGCTCGCGCGGCGGCTGGTGGACGCCGGACACCGGGTCACCCTGGTGGAAGCCGGAGGCGCGGACACCAACCCGGACATCGACGATGTCTCCCGGCTGGGCTTCTTGTGGGGCGCTGCCGAGGATTGGAACTACTTCACCACCGAGCAGACCGAACTCAACGGCCGGAGCATCCACCTGCCACGCGGCAAGGTGATGGGCGGATCCCACGCGCTGAACGCCACCATCTGGGTGCGCGGCGACCGTTGGGACTACGACACCTGGGCGGAGCAGGGCTGCACCGGTTGGGGCTGGGACGACGTCCTGCCCTACTTCGAGACGGCCGAATCCCACCTGGACATCACTGAGGACGGCTACCCGCACCATGCGATCCAGCAAAGCCTCTACGATGCCGTGGTGGCTGAGGGGGTACCCGAAAACCCGAACTACAACTCCGGCGATGTCGAAGGCGTGGGCTGGATGCAACTCACCATGCGCGACCAGAAGCGGCTCAACACCTGGCGTGCATATCTCAAGCCGCTGGCCGACCACGAGAACCTGACCCTGGTGACGGGTGCGACGGCGCGGCGGCTGCTGCTCGATGGCGACACCGTGACCGGAGCGGAATTTACTGACGCCGACGGCGAGACCCTCACAGTCACCGCGGACGAGGTGGTGCTCACCGCGGGGGCGCTGGGGTCCCCGGAGATCCTGTTGCGCTCCGGGATTGGCCCGAGTGCGCATCTGAACGAGGTCGGCGTCGAGGTGACTCACGATCTGCCCGGAGTCGGCCAGAACCTGCATGATCACCTGCTGGTGCCCGTGATCTGCACCACCGAAAAGCCCCAAGGGCCACCCGAGGTGGCGGCCGCGCAGGTGCACTTCTGGTCGAAATCGGACCCCGAGCTGCCCGTGCCCGACACCCAGCCGATCCTGTTCTCGGTGCCGATGTACACCAACACAGCGGGCATGCTGATGGAAGGACCGGAGGAAGGGTTCTCGCTGCTGGCCGGGATCGTGCGTCCGGATTCGCGCGGCTCACTGACGCTGTCCGGGCCCGCTCCAGAGGACCCGGTGCGCGTGGATCTCAACGCCTACGCCGAGCGTACCGACCTGGACTCCATGCTGTTCTCGTTGCGCCAATGCCGCTCCATCGCCGCACAGGCTCCGCTGACCGAGGAATGGGGTGCCACCGAACTGTTCCCCGGCCCCGAGGTGGGCGACGACGAGGAATCGCTCGTCGAGTACATTCGCAACACCACGACGACGTACCACCACCAGGTGGGCACCTGTCGGATGGGGCGCGACGCCGACGCCGTGGTGGATCCCGAGAGTTTCCGGGTGCATGGGCTGGCGGGGCTGCGGGTGGCCGATGCCTCGATCATGCCGCAGGTGATCACCGGCAACACCAACGCCCCCTCGGTGCTGATCGGCGAAAAAGCTGCCGCCGCCATGACCGGCGTCACCCCGTTCTGAGCCGAACATCCCACCTACAGGCGTCAGTAGTGTTCGCGGCCGGTGGCCAGGCGCCAAATGCGCCGGCTGACATCGATGAGCAACGCCGCGCCGATGACGAGGATGATGATTCCGAGCACGGTGGACTGATCAGGAGCCATCACGGTGAGCACGCCGGCGCTGGTCGCGGCCACCACGCCGAGTAATTCGACCGGCACGGCGAAAAAGCCTAAGCGGCCGGGAGTCTCTTCGGGTTCTTCTGGCGAACTCTGCGGTGCCATGACAGTCACTCCTTTGGTTGCCGTTTCCGATGCGAGACGCAATGCGGGCATCAAGTGCTGTCCCTTCCACGGTAGGCGCCTGACGCTCACAACTCCATACCTGACCCTGCCGTCGGCGAATTTGCGCGGCTGTGGGACAATGGAGGGGCCATGTCTGAGCACCGCATCCCTGAGAATTCTGCTCCGTCGAAGGTCATCGCCCGGGACACCCCCGAGCACGACGTCGACGTCGAAGCCCGCCCCCTGACCGAACTGGCCGAAGACCGCGACCGGTTGAAGAAGCACGGCTACGGTTCGCCCGCCGAATCCCGGAACATGACCGGCTCGGCGGCTTCCGCGCGCCCGCAGGTGCGCCCCAAGGCCGAAGGCTGGACCCAGCGCACCAACTCCGAGGGCCGGCCCCTGCTGCAGTTCAAGCAGCCCCGCGTGAAGCAGCCGCCGACGCACCTGGCCGACCTCACCCTCGCCGAACGTCAGGAGAAGGTGAAAGAGCTGGGCCTGCCCGGCTTCCGTGCCAAGCAGCTCTCCACGCACTACTTCGTGCACCACACCTCCGATCCGGAGCAGATGACGGATCTGCCGCAGTCGGGTCGCGCCGAGCTGGTCGAGCAGATGCTGCCGCCGCTGCTCACCGAGGTGCGCCGATTCTCCACCGATTCCGGTGACACCATCAAATTCCTGTGGCGGCTCTTTGACGGCGCGCTCGTTGAGTCCGTGCTGATGCGCTACCCCGGCCGCATCACCCTGTGCGTGTCCTCGCAGGCCGGCTGCGGCATGAACTGCCCCTTCTGCGCCACCGGCCAGAACGGGCTCACCCGCAATATGTCGACAGCGGAGATCGTCGAGCAGATGGTCCGCGCCAATCAGGCCATCGCCGACGGCGAGCTGGGCGGTCGCCGCGGTGACCGCGATCCGAGTGCCCCGGCCGAACGTGTCTCCAACATCGTGTTCATGGGGATGGGTGAACCGCTGGCCAACTACAAGCGGGTCATCTCCTCGGTGCGCCGCATGGTGGATCCGGCGCCCGAGGGCCTGGGCATGTCGGCCCGCAACATCACCGTCTCCACGGTGGGACTGGTGCCGGCCATCAACAAGCTGGCCGATGAGGGCATCCCGGTGACGTTCGCTCTCTCGCTGCACGCCCCGGACGACGAACTGCGCGACGAGCTGATCCCGGTGAACTCCCGCTGGAAAGCAGACGAAGCTATCGACGCGGCGTACAACTACTACCGCACCACCGGGCGCCGGGTGTCCATCGAGTACGCGCTCATCAAGGACATGAACGACCACGCCTGGCGTGCCGACCTGCTGGCGAAGAAGCTCAACGCCCGCGGCCGCGGCTGGGTGCACGTCAACCCGATTCCGCTGAACCCGACGCCCGGCTCCATCTGGACGTCTTCGGAGCCGGACGTCACCGCAGAATTCGTGCGCAGACTCAACGACGCCGGAGTGCCTACCACCCTGCGCGACACTCGCGGCAAGGAGATCGACGGCGCCTGCGGTCAGCTCGCCGCCGAAGAGGTCTGATCCTCCCCGAGCCGGAGTTTGTCTCTCCGAGGGCAGTTGTACCCTCGCCTGCTGAACTCCATGCGGCGAGGACCCCGCAAGAGGGCCGCACGGAGCGCGGGAACTCGATGTTGTGTTTCGTGAAAATAGTGCATTGAATGGTAACTCAGGACGCTCAAGTAACGCATGAAGTTCGCGGCTCATCTTGAGTCTTATGAGTTTTTCGTGGCGACAGAAGGTTGTTTTCACCGTCATGCGCACCTAGCGTGATCCGGACAGCTTGTCTCGTGGGATCGAGACAACGCATTGTGAAGGAGAGCGCCATGCCGAAAACCACCTCGACTGGGCATGCCAAGAAATCCGAGCTGCCCTCGACCCTCAAGAAATCCAGCCAGAAGGCGCAACGCACCTTCGCCAAAGCCTACGACTCCGCCATGGACGAGTATGACGACGAAGAGCGAGCACATCGAGTCGCCTATGCGGCGCTGAAGCACACACATGAGAAAGTCGGTGACCGCTGGCAGGCGAAAAAGCAAGCGGGCCCCTCGGACTCGCGTAGCGAGAGCGGCTCGTCAGCGGCGGATAGCGAGACCGCCGGAGGTGTGAATGCTCGCGCGTCTAAAGCCCACCTCTACAAACAAGCCCAGAAGCTGGATATCAAAGGGCGCTCGTCGATGACGAAAGCCGAACTGGTTGATGCTCTCGACAAGGAGAGCCAGCGCCAATCGAAGAAGAAATCGTAACGTGCCGACCTCTGAGCGCTCGCTCTATCCCGCAGGTAAGGAAAGGACAGTACCGCCATGACTCAGCAGAATCAATTGACCTTCCAGGACCCAGTCCATCGCTTCCCGAAGATTAGCCCACCTAAACAGGACCAGCCTGAGCCCGGGCTGGATGCCGATCTCGAGCCGACACCGGACCGCGGGGAGGAATCGTATGTTGGCACGGGGAGGCTAGTGGGTCGTCACGCGCTGATCACGGGCGCTGATTCCGGTATTGGGGCTGCGGTCGCGATCGCCTTTGCGCGTGAAGGTGCGGACGTTGCGCTGAACTATCTGCCCTCAGAGGAAGAGGACGCTGAGCACGTCTGCGCTGTCATTCGTGACGCGGGTCAGAGGGCAGTTCTCCTACCCGGTGACCTGTCGGATCCGTCCTTTTGTCGACAGCTTGTCCACGATGCCGTTGCAGAATTGGGGCAGTTGGATATTCTCGTCAATAACGCGGGCCGACAGATTGCCGTCGAAAATTTCGAAGACCTTTCTGATGACCAGTGGTCATCAACATTCGAAACGAATATTCACGGAATCTATCGTGTGACGCGAGCGGCTGTGCCTCACCTTCCGCCAGGTTCATCTATTATCAACTCCACCTCGATTCAGGCCTACGACCCTTCACCTGTGCTCCTCGACTACGCTGCGACCAAAGGTGCTATCAACAACTTCACCAAGGGTCTTGGGCAGCACCTGGCTCCGCGTGGCATTCGCGTCAACGCGGTAGCACCGGGACCGATCTGGACCGTTCTCCAGGTGTCCGACGGCCAACCCAAGGAGAAGCTGCCTGTTTTCGGACATGACACGCCCCTGGGCCGCGCGGGACAGCCGACCGAAATAGCACCAGCATTTGTGTTCCTCGCCTCCTCCGAATCAAGCTACGTGATCGGAGAGACACTCAACGTCAACGGCGGTCGTCCCACGCCTTGACCGCCCCTGCGTAGGAGGACCTCAGTCCTCGTAGGGGAGTAGTAGACCCTTCACGGCCGGATCCTCGGCGAGGAACTCCTGGACGCGCGGATCCTGGAATGCTTTGACCAGGTTCTGGATGTTCTCGGTGTCCTTGTAGTCGGATCCGATGGTGAGCTGGCCGGCAAACTCATCCGGGGTCGGCGCGGCGAAGTCCAGCAGCAGGAACTCCAGGTTCTTCGGGTTGGCGACGATATCGTCCTGGGTGGCCTGCCATGTGTTGATGCTGTCGTCCAACTCGATCAGCCCGGCCTCCTCCAGCAGCCACAGCCCCTGAGCCTCGTTCGCCGGATCGTTGTAGAGCGAGATGGTGGCGCCGTCGGGAATCTCCTCGATGGACCCGTACTTTTCGGAGTAGACGCCGAAGCCCCAGCGGAACACGGGAGTAGCCGCTTCGAGGCTGAAGTCCGGGTTGGCTTCGAGCACCTGGGCCAGCCACAGCTCGTGCTGGTAGACCGTGGCTGCGACCTCGCCGGTGGAAACCGCGCGTCCAGCGACGCTGTCTGCGGCGCCTGTTCGGCCTGCACCTCTGCTGAGCGCTCGACGGCGCGCTGAGCTGCTGCAGCCAATCGCCACGCACGTTCGAGGCGGCGAAGATGACCTTCCAGACCTGTTCGTCCGTCGTCGTCGACGTGGCCGGAAGGTGCGGCTGGAGGGCACGGCCGAGGGTGGATGACGGGTCGCGGAGCAAGTCCACCAGCCGACCCTGTTCGGCGATGCGGCCATGGTTGAGCAGCGCGGCGCTGTCGGCGGCGTGCAACACCGTGTCCATCTCGTGAGTGACGAAGACGATCGCCAGCCCCAGATCGTCGCGCAGCTCACGCAGCAGTTCCACCACCGAACGGGTGGTCTGCGGGTCGAGACCGCTGGCCGCCGGAGAGCTGCTCGCCGTTCACCGTGATGGTGCCAGACGTGGGTCGCTCCAGCAGGCTGATGCAGTGGGCCAACGTGGTCTTCCCAGATCCGGAGGGGCCGACGATCGCGCGGATCTCGCCGCTGGCGACCTTCACGTTCAGCCGGTCCAAGACGGTGACGGCGTCGGGGCCGTCACCGTAGACCTTCGTCAGGTTCTCGAGTGTGATCATGGTGCAACAGCAGGCGCCAACCCCGGCCTGGTGAACTCCGTCGTCACGCTTGGTCGCCCCGCGACAGCGCGCCCCGAATACCCGAATTCGGGCCTATTCGCCCGATTTATGACCCTGCGCGACAAATGTACGTGCCGATGTTGCGCCGGTGGGCACGAATCTTCGTGAGAAACCACGGGGCGGTGCGTCATAGAGGGGTGCAAGGGTGGGGGCGTAGCATGATCTGCAGACCTCTCACCGATTCCCGTCTTGAGGAGCATTCATGTCTTTACGCCGTCGTGCCGAATCTTCTGGCCCTGTGAAGGGGACCGGCGCCGTCGTCGCGTCGTCGGAGACGAAGACGGAGCGGCCCAGCTTCACGGTCAGCGGCCTCTGGACCGACACCATGGGACGCATGGGCATCCGCGCCCTGCAGCTGCTCATCATCGGCACCGTGGTCGGGATGATGGTGATCGCGGCCCTGCGGCTGACGGTGATCGTGATCCCTACGCTGATCGCCCTGATTCTGGCCTGTGCCCTGTGGCCGCTGGTGATGCAGGCGCGGAAGGTCATGTCGCCGATGCTGGCGGCGTGGAGCGTGTTCCTGGGCTCGCTGCTGGTGCTCGGAGGTATCGGCACCGGGCTCGTGTTCTCGGTGATCCGCGAATGGTCCACGCTGGTGGAACAGGCGGTGGAAGGCTTCAATGAGCTGCGTGAACTGGTCGAGGGTCTGGTGGGTGATCTGGGCATCACCATCGATCAGTCACAGATCGACTCGGCCATTGATACGGTGACCTCGTTTGCGACCAGTTCCCAGTTCGGCACTGGCGCGCTCAATACGATCAGCGCGGCCGGCAGCTTTGTGACGGGCCTGGTGCTGCTGCTGGTGATCCTGTTCTTCATGCTCAAAGACGGCGACCGGATCTGGGCGTTCTTCGTCTCCTGGACCCCGCTGCACTTCCGCGACAAGTGGATCATGTCCGGTGACCGCGCCCTGCACACCTTCGGCGGATACATCCGCGGCACCGCCATCATTGCGGCGGTGGACGCCATCGGCATCACCGTGGCGCTGTTCATCCTGCAGGTGCCGCTCGCGCTGCCGTTGGGCGTCGTCGTCTTCCTGGGGTCGTTCATTCCGCTGGTGGGTGCGACCATCGCCGGTATTCTCGCCACGCTGATTGCCCTGGTGGCCAACGGGCCGATTGTGGCGCTGATCGTGCTGGGCGCGGTGATTCTGGTGAACCAGCTCGAGGGCAACTTCCTGCAGCCGGTGGTGATGGCACAGACCCTGAACCTGCACGCCCTGGTGATCTTGATGGCCCTAACCGGCGGCACCGTGCTCGGCGGCATCGTGGGTGCGGTGCTGGCGGTCCCGCTGGCCGCGGTGGCCTGGAGCGTGGTCAAGGTGTGGACCGACCGCGAGGGTGCCGAAGAACTGGAGCACGCGCGAGAAGACATCGACGAGGAGATGGCCCGGTACGAAGCCGAGCAGGAGGACTCTGACGGCGAGGATGAATCCGATGAGGATGCGGGCCGCAACGACCTAGATGAGGAGTCCTCGCGGCGCGAAGGCGTCTAGGATCGGGGCATGACTGGTTCATCGTTTCGACCCTCGCGGCGCTCGCAGGTGCCCCCGTTTCAGGTGATGGATATTCTCGGACGGGTGGCCGAGCTGCGAGCGGAGGGCCACGACTTGGTCTCGCTGTGTGCGGGTGAGCCGGGCGGTGGCGCGCCGACCCCGGTAAACGAACGCGCTGCGGCTGTGCACGGTGCCGGAGGGGCGCTGAACTACACCCCGGTGCTGGGCGTGCAGGGTCTGCGCGAGGCGATCGCCGGACACTACCGCGGCTGGTACGGATTCGATGACTCGGGTGCCGGGGTGCGGGCCGAGCACGTGGCGGTGACGACCGGCTCTTCCGGCGCCTTCGTCGCGGCGTTCCTGGCTGCGTTCGATGTGGGTGATCGCGTGGCGGTGGCGCGCCCGGGATACGCCGCGTACCGGAACATCCTCACCGCGCTGGGCTGTGACGTGGTGGAAGTCGACGCGGGCGCGGAGACCGGATTCCAGCTGACCGGTGCGATGCTGGATCGCGCCGTCGAAGAGCATGGAGAACTGGCGGGCGTGGTGGTGGCCTCGCCGAACAATCCGACCGGCACCATGATCACGGCCGAGAACCTGCGCGAGCTCACCGACTGGACCTCCGCACGCGGGGTGCGGTTGGTGTCGGATGAGATCTACCACGGCATCACCTACACCGGGGACGGGCGCGGCCACAGCGCCTGGGAATTCGGCCGCGACGCCATCGTGATCAGTTCCTTCTCCAAATACTGGGGCATGCCGGGCTGGAGGGTCGGATGGATGCTGATGCCCGATGATCTGGCCCCAGCCGTCAACGCGTTGAGCGGGTCGGTCTCACTGTGTCCTCCCGCCGCAGCACAGTATGCGGCGATTGAGGCGTTCAGCCCTGAGGCCTACGCCGAATGCGACGCGCAGGTGCAGGAATTCGCGCGCACCCGCTCGCTGATGCTGGAGCATCAGGGGTCTCTGGGCTGGACCGACGCGGCACCGGCGGACGGGGCGTTCTACTTCTACGCGCGGATCCCGCAGGACATGCTGGACCGGTTCGGTAGCTCGGGTGCCTACTGCCGGGCGCTGCTCGAAGAAGCCCACGTGGCGCTGACCCCTGGCGATGATTTCGACACCGCACGCGGCAACGAATACGTGCGGATCTCCTTCGCGGCAGGCTATGACGCCGTGGCCGCCGGAATTGAGCGGATCATCGCGTTCCAAAAATAAGAGGTGGCTGCTCAGCCATACTGGTAGCGGGAGCGGGTGGCCGCGGCGACGACGGTGAGCGCCAGCGCGACGACGGCGGCCACACCGAACAGCAGGCCCCAGTGCCCGGCCTCGGCCAGCGGGCCGGCCAGCCCGGATCCGGCCGCACTGCCAGCGAAAAGGCACCCGGCGAAGAACGCGACCGACAGCCCGCGCGCTGACGGGACCACCTCGGTGACCCAGGCCTGCAGCGAGGTGTGCATCAGCGCCCAGGTGGCACCCAACAGCAGGGCGGCCACGATCACGGTGGGCACCGCCTGATGCAGCGCCACGATGCCCAGCCCCAGGGTCAGACACGTGCCGCCCAGGGCGATGATGCGCGACGGCGACCACCGTGCGGTCAGCGGGCGCACCCCGCGGCTGACCAGGATGGTGGCCACACCGTAGGCCGCCACCGACAGCCCGGCCGCGCCGGGGGAGACCCCCTGATGCTCCAGCGCGGGGGCAAGTAGGGTCAGCAGTCCCAGCACCAGGGCGCCCTCCACGAACGCCAGGCCCACGACCAGCAGCGCCCACCGCTCGCGGAAGAACAGGACCATGCCGCGGAGGATGGACACCCCGGTTTCGCGCTCGGGTTCGGGCAGGCGGAAGAGGGGAATCAGGCTGACCAGGGCCAGACCTGCGGAGACGGCGAACATCACGCGCCAGTCCAGCCACTGGCCCACCAGTCCGGCTGCGGCGGTGGCCAGTGCGGTGCCCACGGCAATGGCGGCCATCAGATCCGACAGCGCGGACTGCCGGTGCCGCGGCGTCGACGTGTCGCCCACGTAGGTGATCGAGGCGGGCACGACGGCACCGAAGAACGCCCCGGTGACAGCGCGGGCCAGGGTGAGGCTGAGCAGCCCCGGTGCGGGCAGGGACGCCAGCGAGCCAAGCACGGCCCCGATCAGGGCGATCCGCATGACGGGAAGTCGGCCGAGTGCGTCCGAAAGGATGCCCCACACCGGCTGGCTGACCCCGTAGCAGAGGAAATAGACCGAGGCGACGGCGACGGAACCGGCCAGCGACACCCCGAAATCGACGGCGATGAACATCAGCAGCGGAGAGATGCCGAACCGGTCCACGCTCGAGGTGAGCGCGGCCAGAGAAATCGCCAGCGGTGGGCGGCGGTGCGCGGAGGCGTCGTCGTGAGTCGTCACCCGCTCAGCCTAGATGACCGTGTATCTCTCCTTGTGGGCTTTGCGACGGCGCTACTAGGGTGGGGGTCCATGGCAAATTCGACCGATTCGGTGAGCCTCCACGTGTTGATGGTGGCCGACCCGGGCCTGCCCACCCGACGGGCGCGAGCCGTGCGCGAGCGGTTTGAAACGGATCTGACGAAGTTACTGCAGCGCACCGTGCGGGTCTCGTTGCATACGGAGATGATCCGGATCGACCCCGACAATGTCCTGGAGTACCGTGATGCCCGCGCCATCGCCGAGGAGTACGAGCATGTCGACGTCATCCTGCTGCTCACCGAGATTCCGCGGCACAGTGAGGGCAAACCGCTGATGGCCGAGATCTTCCCTGATCAGCAGCTTGCGGTGCTGTCGTGCCCGACTTTCGGCGCCTGGATGACCAAGAGGCGGCTGCTGCGGGTGATGGTCGACGCCGTGCTGCGGGTGGCCCCGGGGGTGACTGTGCCGACGCCGAAGCGATACACCTTGCGCTGGAGCCAGTGGTCGCAGCGCGACGGCAGCTACGCCCTGCATGCGCACACGTTCACGGGCGCCCCACGCACCGTGGCCGGGATGACCATGGCCAACGACCCTTGGCGCACTGTGCCGAAGCTGTCTCACGCGTTGGCTGCCGCTTCCGCCACCGGAGCTTTCGGTATCTTCTACCACTCGATCTGGCAGATGTCGGACGCACTGACCACCACCCGGCTGCTGCTCATCGGGGTGACCGCCATGACGGCGATGGGTGCCTGGCTGATTCTGAGTAACGGGCTGTGGGATCGACCGAAGCATGAGAGCCTCTCGCGGGTGGTGCTCTACTACAACCTCTCCACCGTGCTGACTCTGGCACTATGCATGCTCGCGCTCTACGCGGTGCTGGTGGTGCTGATTCTGGGTGGCGCGCTGATTGTGATCGACCCCGGGTTCATGTCCGACATCCTCGGCGAGGAGGCCCACTTCAGCAACTATCTCGACATTGCCTGGTTGTCTGCTGCGATGGGCACCGTGGCCGGCGCACTCGGCTCAGGGTTCGACTCCGAGCCCGATCTGCGCCGGATCACCCACGGCCAACGGGAACGACAGCGGCAGTGGAGCCGCGACGATCAGAACGGATAGGGCGCGATCTCCGAGCGCATAGTGAGCCATTGGATCTCGGTGAACGCCTCGATGTTCGCGCTGTACCCGCCGAAGCGGGAGCCATTGCCGGAATCCCCGAACCCGCCGAAGGGCGCGTTGGACTCATCGGAGACGGTCTGCTCGTTGATGTGCACCTTGCCCGAGCGCACCAGATCCGCCAGCTTCATGGCCTCGCCGACGTCGCCGAGAATTCCCACCGAAAGACCGTACTCCGAAGAGTTCACGATCTCCGCCGCCTCCTCCACGGTGGCGAAGGTGCGCACCGGGGCGACGGGCCCGAAGATCTCCTCCGACCAGGCCGGGTTGTCCTCAGTCAAGTCCGTGATCACGGTGGGCGCGTAGAACAGGTTCTCGTAGGTGCCGCCGGCCACGATGTTCGCCCCGGCGTCTTTGGCCTCGCGGACGATGCGGTCGATGTTGTCGCGTTGCTTCTCGTCGATGATCGGTCCGAGCGCGGTGTTTTCGTGCGTCGGATCGCCCACGGGCAGGTGCTCGGCCTTCTCTTTCAGCGCGCTGACGTACTCATCTGCCAGGGATTCGTGCACCAGGTGGCGCCCGGTGGTCATGCACACCTGGCCCTGGTGCAGAAACGAACCGAAGGCGCCGGCAGAAGCGGCTTTCGCGACGTCGGCCCCGGGCAGCACCACGGTGGCGTTGTTGCCGCCGAGCTCCAGGTGCACCCGCTTCAGGTTCCGACCTGCGGCCTCGCCGACCTTGCGGCCCGCCGCCGTCGAGCCCGTGAAGGAGACGACAGAAATTTCCGGTGCTTCCGTCAGCACGGCACCGGCCTCGGCGCCGCCGGGCAGCATCTGGAACACCCCGGCCGGCAGTCCGGCCTCTTCCAGGGCACGGGCGATCATCACGCCGCCGGAGACCGGGGTACGTGGATCTGGCTTCAGCACCACCGCGTTGCCCAGCGCGAGGGCGGGCACCACGGAACGGATCGAGAGGATCAGCGGAAAGTTGAACGGCGAGATCACGCCGACGACGCCGACGGGTAGCCGGCGGGCGAACGACCAGTGGTCCTCGTCCGAGGTCAGCACCTCGCCCATCGCATGGTGGGGGAGGGCTGCGGCGTCAAAGCACTCGTTGGCGGCCACATGGATCTCCAGGCCGGCCTTCGCGGGGATCGCGCCGGTTTCGCGCTGTACCCAGTCGATGAGTTCGGCCTGATGGTCTTCGAAGATCTGACCGGCCCGGCGCAGCACTGCGGCGCGCTCGGCGGGCTTGGTGCGCGCCCAGTCCTTCTGGGCGGCTGCAGCCGTCCGGGCGGCGTCGCGCATGTCGTCGGCGGAGGCCATGCCGCTGCGCCCCAGCACGGTGCCATCAGCAGGGTTGAGGATGTCGATCGAGTCGGCCGAGCCAGCCGTCCAGCTGCCGGTGAAGATCTTGTCGGACCAGAGGGAGGAATCAAGAAGAGTCATGCTCCCAGTGTGCCCCATCACACCCCACTCACTCTAGAGTGAGTAATTCAGCTCTGAGATGAGGCGGTCAGCTGTCCTGATGCAGGTGTCTGCGGCGGCGGGCACGGGGCGCGTGGCATGCAACTTGATGGCAACGGAACGCCGGTTCGTCCTCTTGGCACGGAGGTTACCGGGACGTAGAGTATGAGGTATGACTCAGAACACTGCCTCCGGCCTGCCCGGCCACCTCGAACCCGCATACCGCGTCACCGATGCCCTCGACATCGACTACTACGAGGTGTTCGCCGACATCCCGGCGGCCGACCGTGAGGTCTGGCAGCGCGCCCGCGCGTACGGGGAATCGGTGCAGGCGGAGCTCACCCAGGCTTGGGACGAGTACCGCTACCCGCTGCAGGTGGTGGAGGGGCTCGGCGCGGCCGGGCTGTTGGGCGACGGCGTCGAGCATCCCGACGTCGAGCTGCTCTCGCCGCTGGCGGCCGGATTGGTGAACATGGAGCTCTCCCGGATCGACGGTTCGCTGGGCACCGTGCTGGCCGTGCAGGGCGGGCTGGCGCTGCGCACCGTGGCCCTGTTCGGCTCTGAGGAGCAGCAAAACCGTTACGTGAAACCGTTGGCCGCGGGAACGATGCCGGGTGCCTTCGCGCTCACCGAACCCGACCACGGCTCCGATTCGGCAGGGCTGGAAACCCAGGCCACCCGTCAGACGGACGGCTCCTGGGTGCTCAACGGGACCAAGAAGTGGATCGGCAATGGTGCGGCCGGCGGGGTTACCTTCGTGTGGGCGCGCGTGGACTCGGAAGGGGCCGAGGACCACGGTGGTGTGCGCTGCTTCGCCGTCCCGCAGGAGACCGCCGGCTACCACGGTGAGGTCATCCCCGGAAAAGCCTCGTTGCGTGCTATCGACCAGGCCTACATCACCTTGACCGACGTCACTCTGCCCGCCGACGCCGTGCTGCCGGGCACCCACACCTTCAAGGACGCCTCCACGGTGCTTTACGCCACGCGGCTCGGCGTCGCCTGGTCCGCCCTGGGCCACGCCACCGGGTGTTTCGAGGCCGCTCTGAGCTATGCGAACCAGCGCAAGCAGTTCGGTAAGTACCTGTCGCAGCACCAGCTGGTGCAGGAACGGCTCACCCGGATGCTCTCCGAATTGACCACCATGCAGCTCTACTGCGCGCAGCTGGCGGAACTGGAAGCCGCCGGAAAGCTGCGCCCGACGCAAGCCTCGCTGGCGAAGTACAACAACACCCGGCTGGCCCGTCGCATCGCCGTTGAGGCCCGTGACCTGATGGGCGGCAACGGCATCCTCCTCGAGCACGGGGTTATCCGCCACATGGCCGATATCGAGGCGATCACCACCTACGAGGGCACCGAATCGGTGCAGGCGCTGCTCATCGGCCGCGATCTGACCGGTAAGTCCGCCTTCGCCTAATGCTGACACCGACGACGGCGCGGCACTGGTTCTGAGTCCTGCTCTGTGATGGGATGCCGGAGTGCGCGGCGTCTTATGATGTGAGGCATGGCTGACCCTGCTGCTCCACCGAGACGCAAACAGCTGCGCGCCCTCTGGCGCTCGGCCTGGGGCGCACTGGCGCTGGCGGGGCTCGCGGTGGGCTTCGGCGTCGTCGGGTATGGACAGGTCACCGCGGAACCCGAGCACCGCGTCGAGTTCGTCGTCGATGACGGTCTGCCGTACGGAATCACTCAGGAATCGGTGGAGTACGCTGCCGAACAGCGGGGACTGCGCGTGTACGAGCCCTTCACCCTGCACGTGGTGGAGCGCGATCTGGACTGGGCCGAGCACTATCGCGGCGAGATCGGCGAAGCGGATGTGCTGCTGTCGATGGGCGACGACGTCGACGATCCGGATCTGAGTCTCAGCGACTTCACCCGGGTGGCGTTCGACGGCGAAGATTCCGGCGATCACTACCGGGCTGCCACCGAGATTAGGGCCACGTTCATCAACAACCGCACTCTGGGGCACGGGCCGAGCGCGGTGGTGGGGGCGGCCACCACCGCGGCGGATATGTACGTCGACGGCGGGAACCGGTCAGCACTGTTTTGGGGATCGCTCACCGCGCTGCCGCTGTTCGCCGCCTGCGGAGTGATGTACCTGTGGTTGCGCGATCGTCGGGCCGAACGGGAGCGCAAGCGCCGTTTCGACGCGGGTCGGCTGAGGTTGGCGCGCTCCGTGTTGGAGGTGGATGCGCTCGAGGCGCGGGTGAGTGCGACGGCCGACCGCCGCCTGCGGAACCAGTGGCGCGGGGTGCGGCGTCGCAGTATGGAGTTGGCCCGGGTTGAGCGCGACCTGGCGCAGTGGGCCGTGCTGAAACCCGAGGACGAGGAGGCGCTGGCGGAGTTTGAGGCGGACACGCTGGAGTTGCACCGGCGGGCGGATGCGGTGGCTGCGGCGGCTGAACTGCACGCGGGCCACGCCGGATCGCGTACCGTGCTGGATCAGCTGGCGGCACCCGTGGTGCAGGCGGTGGATGACGTGCTGGGCCACGCCGATGTGTCTGAATCGCGTGAGCTGCGCGAGCTACGCGGCGAGCTGCTGGGTTTGCTGGGGGAGGCCGCGACTGCGAATGACGAAGGCACTGAGCCAAACGACGCAGAACGAGACGACGACGCCGAAGCCGCCGGACTCGTGGAGCGCCACGCCGAGCTGCTGAGCCGGTGGAACGATGTTGAGGCCCGGCTGATTGACACGGCCAGGCGCCTGGAGCGTGCGGGCGGAACAACCGGTCAGAACATTCCCACCGAAGAAGAACTGCGCGCGGCCGCCGAGGAACGCAGCGCAGAACGACTGCGCGCGATGACGGTGGGCGAAACCGAGTCGCTCACCCGGTTGCGCACGCTGCTCGGCCTGGCCACCCCGGGCCCGCTGAAGGCGCTGGAGCGGGTGATGACGGTGCGCGAAACCGGATTCGGGGCGCTGCGTGCGGACGCCACCACCGCGCGCGCCCGCGTGAGCGAACCGGTCAGCCCCACGGCGAAAGTCGGCATCGGGTTGGGCATCGTGGCGCCGCTGGCGGTGGGGCTCATCGCCGGGTGGATCGCCGTCGCCGATGCCGATACCAACACCCGCTACGGGCGCACCCTGGTGGGCGACCAGCCCCTGCACAGCCTGAGTATCTACGGCGATCTAGATCTGGTGCCGGCCGCCGACGAGGAGCCCGAGGGCAGTCCGTTGCGCACCCCCGAGATCACGCTGGACTACGTGCGCTACGCGATGGACCGCTCGCTGCGCTACTCCGACGATCGCGCCCTGCTGCCCGACCGGCTGGACCTGATCGTGGCGGTGCTGCCCATCGACGACTACGCCGACTACACCGACATCGAGGAGAACCCCGAGCGCCGGGCCGCCGGGGAGGGCCGCGTGGAGATCGACTACTGGGACATGCTGGAGGCCTACCAGCAGATCAAGACCGACGTCGCCGTCGAGTATCCCGAGCTGCTGGATCCGGTGACCGGCGAGGTGGTGCAGGGCCAGGCGGTGATGCCGATCTGGATCTTCCCCGACGGCGCCTGGGCGATCGGCGGCACACTGACCGGGGAGATCAGCGCCGGGGTGGATTCCCGGCTGGGCACCTACTCCTTCAGCTACACCGAGCCCTTCCGGCGTGCGGTGCCTGCCGAACGCGCGGACCTCACCGCTGCTGATGTGGTGCCCTACGAGCTGCAGAACCTGGGGCGGATCATGGAGTACAACCACCAGGAGACCGGCCCCGAGAACACCTCCGGGATCTTCTGGACGGTGGCGCTGGCGTTCTGGGCTGGGGCGCAGACGCTGGTGCTGGCGGGCGTCGCCGTCGTCGAGAGTGGACGACGGCGTGCCGGAACCCGCGCCTCCCGGGCGCAGCTGAAGGACCTGCGCGCCCAGCTGGACCAGCTGCCCTGGGGCTGGACCTGTCCCGGCTCGATATGGTCGCCGTGCTGGGCGGGGAGTCTGGCGACGCCGCGGTAGCTGACCAGCGGCTTTACGAATCCTCCCTGGTCACCGCGTGGCGCGAGGTGCAGCACCTGGAGGATCTGCCGCGCGCCGAACAAAGCGGCGAGGACTGGGAATCTCGGGTGCGGTACGTGCAGCGACTGGTGGACACCCTGGCCCAGCGCGATCGCGACGTAGCCGACCGGGCCAACGAGCTGCTGCGCGCGCAACGGGCACACCCGGCCAGTCATTCACCTAACGTCTGACTCACCCGGCGGCTGACTCTTCCGGCGGGTAGCTCACCCCCACAAGGTGTAGGCGGAGTTGACCGCGAGCACCACCCCGAACGCGGCCAGCAACCACCGGCTGGCCGACCGCGCCGTACTCGAACCGGCCTGCTCTTCGATCCAGCGCAGCGGCTCATCGAATTCGGTGCCCCATCGCGCGCGGGCGCCCACGAGTGCGGCGGCCGGCAGCACCATCACCACGCAGTAGCCGGCCAGCAGCAGCACCGTCGCCGGGAACCCGGGGCCATGCTGGGTCATCAGCCCGATCGCGCCCAGGTACGGGAACATCGTCGCTACCTCCAGGGCCACCGCGGCCAGGGCGAGGGAGAGCATCGTCGTCGTCGAACCCTCAGCAATGCGCGCGCGTACGCGGACGATCCGGGTGCCCAGCCAGCCCGGCTGCTCTGGTGCGGCGGGTTGCCCCGTTCGCCGTCGTGCGCGCAACCACAACACCAGTGCGGTGAGCACCAGCAGCACGCCCAGGACCAGCTGCACCTGGTAGGAGAGGGCGGACGTCAGCGCATCGCGATACGCCTCGAGCACCGCACCGAAGCCCAGCTGCAGCGCCAGTCCGATGAGGAAATACGCGCCCGCCACCGCGCCCAGGTACCCCAGAATCCGGCGCGGAGCCACTGCGGCGATCAGCAGCCACAGCGGGATGAGCAGGGTGCCGACCGTCGTCGAGTCCAGCAGCGCCAGCCCGAGCAGCGAGACGAGGAGCATCATCGCCTCAGCGTATCGGTTCTGCACGAGAATCCAGCCGCTGACATTGCCCGTCCGTGGCGCTACGCTGGGACAAAGCTCCGGTGGCGATGGGGCGGCCGGGGCCGACCAGAAGGGGGCCACCGATGACGACCGGAGACGAGCGAGAGCCCTGGGAGGCCGAGCTGGACGACGAGCTGCTCCCGGAACCAGTGCCCGCCGAAACGGTGCGCACGGTGCAACTGGCCACCACCGGCATGGAGCGACCGCTCACCGTGCGCGTGCGCTTGGACGTCTCGCTGCCCGCCGAGCACGTGATGTACGTGCTGTGGGCCGCCGCCGGTCTTGAGCCCCAGCCCGCCGCGCTGCTCACCCGCGAAGGCAAGGATCCGGTGTGTTTCGGGGTGGCTGCCGCCTGGCGCGAGACCTCCAACGAGGACGCCGTCCACGACCTGAACGGCCTGCAGTTCGCCCAGCTGTTCCGCCGAGACACGGAGCTCTACGCCGAAATCGACCCGGCCCGCGGCTGGCGGGCGCGGATCACCCTTGATACCCACCTCGACGACGACGCCGACGGCGAACCCGGCTCCCCAGTGCGGGTGCGGGTGGAGCCCTTCGGCATCCCCCTGTTTCACAGTGCCGCCGAGATCGACGTGCTGCTCAAGGCGTCCGACGGCGAGCAGCTCACCCCGCTGGAACAGCAGGTGCTGCTGCACCTGGAGGAGCCGCTGCGGCTGCCCTTCGCCCAGATCGCCCAGTCCCGCGCCCTGGGCACCCTGGCCGCCGTGACCCACGGGCTGGTGCCGGGTGCCGCCGACCTGCTGCCGGTGCTGCACGCGGAGTATCCGCTCACCACGGTCGCCCTCGAGGTGTTCTGCTTCGTCTCCGAGCAGCCGGTTTCCGCAACGGCCACCGGGCGGCTCCCCGTGGCCGAGCTGCGCCGTCTCGCCGCCGAATCGCCCTGGATCCGAGAGCTCCAAGGGGAGCCGGACAACGTTGACGACGTCGGACGCGACCCGGACGACGACGACGCTCCCGTGCTGCGCGCCGGCGACCTGCCGCTGGTGGACGAAGCCTGGGCCGCACTGCGGGACACCGGACTGGTCCGGATCCCCGAACGGCGCGCCGTGGTCGCCGATCACTGCGAGCACCTGGTGGGCGCCAGCCACGAATGGCGCCGCTTCTGGGTGGAGACCGCCGTGCTGGCGTGGATGCTGCGCTCCGGATACGTTGCCGGATACGCCCCCGACGGCTCCCCGGTGGACCGCGTCAGTCCCACCATCGCCTACGAGTCCGCCCAGGACTACGCGGATAGCCTGATCAGCGCAGCCGCCACCTCGCCGGAGGAGGTGCTGCGCCAGCTGATGGAAGAGAACACCGTGGATGAGGAAGAGCGCGACGACGTCGAGCACATCGAGTTCACCATCGAGCTGGAGGGGCTTCACGAAACGGTGAGCCGGCGGATGTCGGTGCCACTGGAGGCGAACCTGCACTCCGCCGTCGAAACCATCCTGGTGATGTTCGGCTGGGAGCTCACCCACCTGTGGCAGCTCGACGTCGCCGATCGCAGTCAGTTGGTAGCGCACTCCTCCGAGGGGATCGCTGAGGACTCCGATGGTCCCCTGGCTGCGGAGATGCACGTCGGGGACGTGCTGCGTGCCGATGGTCCGGCGCTGCTGCTGACCTACGACTACGGCGACAATTGGGAGATGCGCATCAGCCCGGTGGGGACGCGTGTGGCCGGCGAGGAGGCCGAGCTGCTCAGCGTCGACGGCGACTGCCCGCCCGAGGACGCAGGCGGTCCAGGCGGATACCAGCAGAAGGTGCTGGCGCTGGAGGACCCGGAGCAGTTCGCACAGGACTACCCGGATTACGAGTCGGAGGAGATCCACCACCTGGCCGGTTGGCTACGCACCATGCGCGAGCAACTCACCACCCCGGAACCGGGCTACTACGAACTGGTCGACCACCCGCTGCCCTACCCGTAAACGAACGAGAGCTGAAGGCGATCTGACGGGGCGAGGATTCGGATCTAGACTGGATGTTTGGCTCCGGGCGTTATCGTGTCCATGGGCGACGTTAGTGTCGAGTGACGAACCAGGGAGAACACGTACTCCGGAAAGGTAGGCATGGTGAACCAGAATTCATCGCTGAGTGTTTTGGAGATCTGCGCAGGCGCTGGGGGGCAGTCTTCGGGACTCGAAATGGCCGGATTTGATCATTCCTTGGCCGTCGAGATCGACCATGATGCCGCCGAGACTTTGCGCCTCAATCGTCCGGAGTGGGCCGTTCAGGAGGGGGACGTCCGAGACATTGATGGTCGGGAATACAAAGGAATCGATCTTCTCGCGGGCGGAGTTCCCTGCCCACCCTTCAGCATCGCAGGGAAACAACTGGGAGCCGACGACGAGAGAGACCTGTTCCCGGAGGCATTGAGGCTGGTCGCTGAAGCGCAGCCACGAGCGGTGATGCTCGAAAACGTTCGGGGGCTGGCGTCCAATAGATTTGCCCCATACCGCAAGTCCATCATCGAGGCTCTTGACGGGCTGGGATACGAGTCCGATTGGCAACTGTTGTATTCCAGTGAGTACGGGGTCCCGCAGCTTCGACCTCGATTCATTCTCGTCGCCTTCCAGCGAAAGTACGCGTCGAAATTTGAGTGGCCAAAACCCGTTGGAACGCCTCCCACCGTAGGCGAAGTCCTCGGTTCATATATGGCTGCTGATGGATGGCCTGGAGCAGAAGAGTGGGCAAAGAAAGCTAACGGAATTGCACCGACCCTGGTGGGTGGTTCGAAAAAGCACGGAGGAGCAGATCTCGGTCCAACGCGGGCGAAACAAGCGTGGGCACAACTTGGTGTGGACGGGCGCGGTATTGCGAACGAGGTACCGGGTGAAGATACTCCAGCAGATTTCGTCCCGCGGCTGACGAATCAGATGGCAGCGCTAGTTCAGGGCTTCGACCCTTCATGGAAATTCGCTGGTCGGAAGACATCTGTCTATCGACAGATCGGAAACGCTTTTCCGCCACCAGTCGCCCGCGCCATCGGCGCTTCAATCGCCACAGCCCTAGGAACCAAAGTCGCTCGGCGTACGCCAACCGGTGTGCAGATCGAGGTCGCTAGCTAGTCTGGTCTTTCTTGGCATTTTTCTTGTGCTTCTCGGCACGAGAAATGGCGGCCTTGATATTCCCCTCTGGCCATTCAGCGTATTTGGTGAGGGTGTAATAGGTGCGGACACGACCGTCTTCCTTTTGCTTACGGAAAGTGAAGTCCCACCCGATCGAACGAAGTTCACGCAACCGCTTTTGCCAGTCCTCCTGGTATTGGTGCATGGAAGCGACAACGCCGATGACTTCGGAAGGTGCTTCCTGACCAGCATGCATAAATGCTTTGAGAAGTTCACCAATACGTTTATGTGGCTCTAGGTATGAAGCAGCTTTCTTAATCTCGTCCTCGTAACCACTCATCGACGAGTAAAAGGCTTGCTTGCCATGGTTGCATTCTTTGCATAGCGGCTGCAGATTCTCGATATCGTTTGTGCCACCCCACGATTGCGGGATCTTGTGATCGACCTCGAGTTTGACGCCATCTTCAACAGGCGTCTTGCCACATTGCTCACACCTCTTAGAGCTCAGGACTTCGGCTCTGACCCGCCCGGAAATCGCTTTCTCAGCTTCCGACTTGGCGGGTTTCATGGGGCCAAGGACATAAACGTGCTTGGAGTTTACCCGAGGGGTGCTGATGTGGAACCACTTTCGCAGCTCTCGTACGCGCCGATCCTGCTGGGCGTGATTTTGTCCATGAACCGTAGACATATGATCGCGGATCTCGAGCATCGTTGGCGGACTGTCTCGTCGTTCAAAGAGGAACTCATACAGTCGTCTCTGTTCGTCTCGAAGACGTAGATCACGAAAGACAGCACTATCCGGGCGAGGAAATAGCTCCTGGCCTTCGGGGCCTTCGATGTCCATAAATTGCCTTGTCTTCAGGTGGGTGATGTGACGTCACCAGCAACGCACGAGGTGAGATTTCCCTTGATCATACTCAAACGAAAGTACCGGTCCAAAGAGATCGTCGGTCCCCTGTGGACAACGGATGGCTTGGCAATTCTACTCAGCTCAGGGGTGTCAGGCGTTCGTCTATGAAGTTGCAGACAACGCGGGTCAGTTGTTCTCCGGCCAGGACTCGCGGATCTGCGTTGTTGGCTCGAATCTTGAGTACGCGATCGATCGGGCGCATACAGTTCCACGGCCGACCGGCCTCGGTGGACGTATTTCGTTGCTCTCGCATGCCCGCTATCCCCGCGAAGAGATTCTGGCACCCCTGGCGATTTCCTCGTGGGACCGCGCGTTCCAATCACATGTCGAGGGCGTCGCCTTCTCGGAGACTTTCCAGACTGATGCGCTGCTGATCAACCTCAAGAAGTCCGAACGTGACTTCAGCCCGGCGACCATGTACCGGGACTACGCGATCAGCCCGACAGAGTTTCACTGGGAGTCGCGGGGCAAGACACGACGCGACAGCGAAACCGGACAGCGGTATCTCACAAAGAACAGCAATGGCACCTCGACCCTGCTGTTCGTGCGGCACTCGAAGAACGACGAGATCGGCACCGAGCCGTTCCTCTGCCTGGGCACCGCTGACCTGGTCTCCGCAACGGGGGAACGGCCGATCCAGATCGTGTGGAAGCTGGACCGGCCGATGCCCGCTGACTGGTTCCGTGCGGCCAACGCCGTCGCCTAGTTCGGTTGACCCATGGGCAGTCAGGACTCGGCGTTCGGCAGACGGGTGGGCATCCGGTCGCGGTCGTAGGTGATGTCGGTGTAGCCGTGGGGGACCGGCTTGCCGTCGGCGTCGAGGGAGACGAACACGATCTTCTCGATGGTCAGGATCAGCTGGCGGGTGATCATGTTGCGGACCTCGGCGCGCATGGTGACCGAGGTGCGGCCGAAGCGGGTCGCCTTCAGGCCCATCTCGATCATGTCGCCCTGCATTGCGGAGGAGACGAAGTTGATTTCCGACATCATTTTGGTGACCGCCCGGTGGTTGCCCATCTGCAGGATGGCGTAGATGGCGGCCTCTTCGTCGATCCAGCGGAGCAGGGCGCCGCCGAAGAGGGTGCCGTTAGCGTTGAGATCCTCGGGCTTCACCCACTTGCGGGTGTGGAAGTTCATGCCGTCGTCGAGCACGGACAAACGTTGGGTGCGCGGTGATATGTCAGCCATGCTGTCAGCTTAGTGGCATCGGGTGCGTCTCGGATGAGCCAGTGTCGGAAGGATCTGCGTTGGACAGGTCTATGTCGGCTGGGGCCGCGTCTGCTGGGTCTACGTCGTCTGGCGGCGGTGGGGATTCTCGGTCCGGGCGCCAATAGTTGTTGCGCCGCGGGGAACGATCGGTGGTGAACAGATTCAGCTTCGCCGTCGGGGTGAACCAGGGCGAACCCCGGTACACGCGGATGGACCAGGCGCCCTCATGCACAGCGTGATGATGGTGGCTGCACAGCAGGACCCCGTTATCCACGGAGGTTTTGCCGCCCTGAGACCACGGTTGAATGTGATGGGACTCGCACCAGGCAGCGGGGAACGTGCATCCCGGTGCGGCGCATCCGCCGTCTCGGGCGATCAGTGCCTTGCGCTGGGCCGGGGTGAAGAGCCGGTGTTTCTTGCCGACGTCGAGAATCTCACTGTCGGTGCCGAGCACCACCGGGGTGATGTCGGCGGTGCAGAGCATACGACGCACGATTCCGGCACCGGCGGACACGGAATAGCCAGCGGAGACCATCAGGTCCTCGGTGGATCCGGCGGTGAGCAGCTGCGGGTCGAAGGTGTCCGCCAAGAGTCCATCCTGGTGTGCCATCTTCAACAGTGTGGTGATGCCGGCCGCAACGATGAGCTGGGGCCGACTGCCGCCCTGATCGGGGAGGCTGTTCTCGGTGACGCGCATTCCGGCTTCGACGACGCCGAAGAACCCGTCGTGGGATCGCTGCACGGGGGTGCGGTCGTCGAGTTCTTCCTCCGCGGACGCAGTTGTTTCGGCCTCGTCGGTCGCGCAGGAGGGGCGCCGTCGGGGGTTGGAGCTGGCGGACTTGATGGTCATCAGGGTTTCGTGGCCCTCGCGCGTGGTGCGGACCAGCCAGTCGAAGAGTTCGCCGGACTGCCCCATGTAGACGAGGCTGCGATTTTCGCGGGCCTGATGCTCGGCGGAGGTGACGGCGTCGTCGGCGATCAGGCGCAGCACGCTGTCACGCCAATGGTTCACAAAGGAGCGGAATTCATCGTGCGACTCGACGCTGGCACGGTGAGCCATGCGTTCGTCGACGTCGCGCAGCTGATCATGAAGGGTGGCTACCGGCAGCCCCGCCGTCGCGAGGGCTTTCTCGAGTTTGTCGATTGCGGCCGTGATGATGGACAGGCGCGCCGGGGCAATCAAGGAGCGGGCGAATGCGGAGGCGACGTGGGGTAACAGCCCTGCGAGGCGGCCGGAACCGGGCGGAGGCGTGTCCTTGCTGCCGGGCTTGCTGGCGTGGGGACGGAAATCCTGTGCCTGTTGGGTGCGGCGCTTCGCCTCGTGGCGTGAGATGTTCGTGGCGCCCTGGATGAGTTCGCTGGCGTCGCGGTAGGCAAGCTTGCCCTTCTTGGGGAGTCCGAGCAGATCGGCGCGGTCCTGCGGGCGGGCAAACATGTCGTGAGTGAAGCCATCGAGGCGGGCCTGCACACCGGCGATGAGCTGCGCGGTGCTTTGCGCAGACTGGAGCAGGGACGGCAGGGTGTTGCGTACGTCCCCACGAACCCGGTCGGCTGGGTCCTGGTTGGTCGGTACTCGGTCGCTCGGCGCGTCGTCGGGCGAGGATTCTGGGGCGATGAACTCGGCAAATTCGCGGCGGGCGTCGGGCGTCGACATCCGCTGGGAGAGGTGGCGCAGACCGTCCTGGACCAGGTCGAATACGTCTCCGAGGGAGAGCTGATCGAAGGCGGGCGCGGAGGTGGGGGTGTGGTCGATCGCTGCCAGTGCCATGGTCCCCACCGTCCTTACCGCTCCGTCAGGCCATGCCCCGAACAGTCAGGATGTCCTGCACGGGTGATGGCGATATATCCACCATGGCAGGGCTCGCAAACAACTTCGGGGGTGTATCCACAGGAGTGCGTGAATCGGTCAGAATCGACGTCTGTGAAGCACTCTGTGGAGGAGCCGGACCGTGGGAACGATGGGTGTTAACGCGTCTGTCGCGGCGCGCGGGGGAAACTCGAGGCGGCGCTTACGCTTCGTCGCCCAATCGCGCTGACACCGCTTTGGCTGTGTCACGGACTGAACTGATCAGAAGATCCTTGAGTTTCAGGTGTTGAACGCGTGAGCGCGGTGCGGAGACGGTGATGCATCCCGCGATCCGACCCCTGTAGTCGCGGATTGCTGTGGAGACGCCGAACTCTTCATAAGTGGTCTGTCCGTCATTGATGGCCAGTTCGTCGTTCTGGACCTGGCGTAGGTGCTCTTCGGGGGAGTCGAAACCGCCATCTTGACGGTCTTGCTCGGAGACGATGATGTGCCCAGACTCGACCAGGCTGTGGACGTGATCGAGATCCATGCTGGAGAGAAAGAGGCGCACCGATGAGGAGGCCCAGCGGTTGTACCGGGTACCGATGTGGGCGGAGTGCTTGACCTGATGCGGACTGTCGACCTGCTCGACCACCACGGCCTCGGTCCCGTTCCACAGGGACAGGCCTGAAGTTTCACCGGTCACCTCGGTGAGGTGTTCCAGATGCGGCAGCGCGGCGCGGCGGACATCGAGGTCGGCGAGCAAGGGCGCAGCAAGCCCCAGCAGTCCCAGCCCGAGGCGGTAGCGTCCCGTCGTCTCGTCCCGCTGGACGTATCCGGCTTCGGCGAACCCCTGGAGCATGCGCGACACCGTGGACTTGTGGAGACCGACACGGTCGGAGATCTCTGTGACGCCGAGAACGGGATGGGCCGGCGTGAATGCTTCGAGGACATTCAGGCCATTCAGCAGTGACGCCGCAGCACCTTGTGGTGCGGGGGCGGAGCGTTCGGTCATGAGCGTCCTCCAGTCAATCTGTGTGCAATCGTCGGGGGCGAATGCTTCCACCATGCTACTGGTTTGTTTCCGTCGTGATACGAATCACGAATTTCGCAGAAGGGGCTTGTGTGTTGCTGGTAAAGAAACTACATTGATAGGACAGCAACAGACAGGCGGATCGTTTCCGCGGCTCAAGGAGGAAAGAACCATGGTTGAAGAAACCCGGGAAGAACTCGAAGCCCAGCTCGAGGTACTGCTAGAGAAGGTGTTCAAGGTTGGCGCCGAGGAGTATTACAAGCGTGGTTTCAAGCGCCGTGTCGGCTACGGCAACCGTCCTGCGATCGTGCACATCGACATGGCCAACGCCTGGACGCGTGAGGGTCACCCGTTCACCTGCCGTGGTGTCGACGGGTTGATCGATGCGATCCAGCAGGTCAACACCGCAGCCCGCGCCAAAGGGGTGCCGATCTTCTACACCACCAATGTGTACGAGATCACCGACTCTTCCGTCCCGAACGACATGGGCCTGTGGCACTCCAAGATTCCCGTTGAATCACTGCCCGCCGATTCTTACTGGGCACAGATCGACGATCGAATTGCGCCGGAAGGCAATGACATCGTTCTCGAGAAGCGCCGCGCCTCGGCCTTCCCTGGGACGGATCTGCAGCTGTTCCTTGCGGCAAACCACATCGACACGTTGATCATCACCGGCTGCACCGCCGCTGGCTGTGTGCGCCACACTGCCGAGGATGCCCTGGCCTACGGGTACCGTCCGATTCTGGTCAAGGAGGCCATCGGCGACCGTGTGCCCGGCGTGGTGCAGTGGAACTTGTTTGACATCGACTCCAAATTCGGTGACGTTGAGCCGCTGGCAGACGTGTTGAACTACCTGAACACCATGCCGCCTTTCGGTGAGACCGTTCCGAAGCCCAGTCCTGATCGTCAGATCGAGGTCGACTTCGACGCGAAGAACACGGTTCCGGTCGACGCCTGAGCATCAGGCCATCTGGTGAAACTTTCACACCCACTGGCGGGTTGCCGGTGCCGATCTGCGAGATCGGCGCCGGTGACCCGCCATTTTTCGTCGATCCCAGGTTTTGAACCCCGCGCGGTCACCCTTCAGATCGGATAGCAATGCCATGGAACAACCGCACGACCTTCATCAAAGGCAGCACACCGGGCAGGATCAAGGCGATCCGTCCGGCGGAGCCGCCCCCGCTACCTCGCCCGCCACTCTGAAGCGGGTGACCTTCGCTGGATTCGCTGGAACCGTCGTCGAGTGGTTCGATTTCGCGATCTACGGGTTTATGGCCCCTATTATCGCCACGACCTTCTTCCAGTCCGAGTCTGCGGTGGTCGGTTTGCTGCAGACGTTCGCCGTGTTTGCGGTCGCCTTTGCGCTGCGGCCGCTGGGCGGTGCCTTCTTCGGCATGCTCGGCGACAAGATCGGGCGCAAGCGGGTGCTCATCATTACCGTGATCATCATGTCTGCTTCCACAGCAGCCATCGGCCTGTTGCCCGGGTACGAGGCCATCGGGATTTGGGCGGCGCTGTTGCTGACTGTTGCGCGCTGCGCCCAAGGCTTCTCGGCCGGCGGTGAGTATGCCGGGGCCGTGACCTATGTGATCGAACATGCGCCTGCACATCAGCGTGCTCGCTGGGGCTCCGCCATGCCGACCGCGACCTTCTTCGCCTTCGCCATGGCGGCGCTGCTGAGCTACCTGCTCGCTGCCGGGCTCAGTGAGCAGGCGATGAACGACTGGGGATGGCGCATTCCTTTCCTGCTGGCGGCGCCTCTGGGGCTGATCGCGTTCTGGATCCGTCGCCGTCTGGCCGAGTCTCCCATGTTCCAGGAGGTCTCAGAAGCCGGAACCGAAGCTGCTGAACACGCGCCGCTGCGGCGCACGCTGAGCGAGCAGGGGCGGCCGATGTTCATTCTGGGCGGCTACATCTCGCTGACGGCACTGTCGTTCTACATCTTCTCCACGTACATGACGACCTTCCTGCGCGAGGTGGTGGGCCTTGATGCCGCCTCGGTGCTGTTCTCCAACGTCATCGCCCTGGTGTGTGCTGCCGTGATGGCGCCGATTATGGGAGTGATCTGTGACCGGATCGGTCGGCGCAACACGATGCTCATCTCGGCGATCCTGCTGATCCTCACGGCAGTGCCCGGTTATCTGATTGCCGCTAACGAGACCTTTGCGGGGGCGTTGGTGGGCCAGTTGATGATCATGCTCGGTGCGGTGATGGCGAACGTCGTCACCGCGGTGCTGCTGACCGAGGTGTTCCCGACCAAGGTGCGGTATACGGCCTCCGCCGTCACCTACAACCTCAGCTACGCGATCTTCGGCGGTACGGCGCCCTTCGTGGCCACCTGGTTGATCGACGCGACGGGTCTTCCCTATGCGCCCGCCATCTATCTGTCGGTGATCGCCATTGGCTCCTTCTGTGCCGCGCTGCTTCTTCCGGAGACCCGAGGCAGGGCGCTGGGAATCGGCACAGATGAGGGGGTGATTACGGCAGGTGGAAAGACCCGGAGCGTCTAGTCTCTGACGCCGACGACGGCACCTCTTCTGGCGCGCTGATCCGCCCGTGGGAAGGGGTGCCCTCGGCGTGCCGGAGCCCGTTTCCGGCCTTATGTTTCCTGCTTGCTACAAGCTCGTTCCGGTCGTGAAACGAGTCACGAAAACGACGAAAAATCGCTTGTGTGTTGCTTTGCCAGCAACTAGATTGACTGGAAAGCAACGCGATGGGTGCTCGAATAAGGCCGATCCAGCTTTTCGCCAGCCTCGCGCTGACAACCAGCCCCCCGTTCGTACTCGAGACTGCAGCCGCTTCAGCAGGCGGGTCAGGGTGCAACGCTACGGAAGGAAGCATCTCATGAAACGCATTGGTGTCGACGTCGGTGGAACCTTCACCGACCTCTATTATTCGGACGACGAGCGCCGTGAAGCGGTGGTCGAGAAGGTCCCCTCCACCCCGCACGACCCTTCAGAAGCCGTGATCGATGGGCTGAAGCGACTCAGCCAGAAGGCCGGCATCTCCCTGTCGGAGGTCGATCAGATCGTCCACGGCACCACGGTGGCCACCAACACGGCGCTCACGCATCGCGGTGCCGAAGTCGGCATGATCACCACCGAGGGATTTCGGGACATCCTGCACATTGCCCGGCACAAGAAGCCCCACAACTTCTCACTGCAGCAGGACTTGCCGTGGCAGACCCATCCCCTGGTGAAGCGCCGTCACCGTTTGACCGTTAAAGAGCGCATCACGGCCCCGGACGGCGATGTGTTGATTCCGCTGGACGAGGACGAGGTGCGGGAGAAGGTCTGTCAGCTTAAGGCTGCTGGGGTTGAAGCGATCGCGGTCTGCCTGCTGCACTCGTACCTGAACCCGGACCATGAGCGCCGCATCGGTGCCATCGTGAAGGAAGAGTTCCCCGAGGCCTATCTTTCACTGTCCCACGACATCGTTCCCCTCTATCGCGAGTATGAGCGGTTCTCTACGACAGCACTCAACGCTTTCGTCGGCCCGACCGTCTCGCGCTATCTGTACCGCCTCCAGGCCGAAGTGGAGACGATGGGCTATCAGCGCGAGATCCTGCTGATGCAGTCCTCCGGCGGAATGGTGCCGATCAAGGAGGCGGCGATCCGCCCGGTGACCCTGATGATGTCGGGTCCGGTCGGTGGACTGGTCGGCGGCATATGGGCGGGACAGCAGTCCGGCTTCGAGAACGTGATCACCCTGGATATCGGCGGCACCTCGGCGGATATCGGCGTCGCCTATCAAGGCGAGCTGCGGATGCGCCATCTGCTCGACACGAAGATCGGCGACTACCAGGCGATGGTGCCGATGGTCGATATCGACACCATCGGCGCTGGCGGTGGATCCATCGCCTACGTCGATGAGGGCGGTGTGTTCCGGGTCGGACCCCAGTCCGCCGGGGCGACCCCCGGTCCGGTCTGCTACGGCAAGGGCGGTACACAGCCGGCCTCGACCGATGCCCAGGCCGTGCTGGGCCGGATGCGGCCGGCACGTATGCTCGCCGGGTCCGGCATGGACCTGGACCTCGACTCGGCACGGAAGGCTGTCGGCGAACTGGCCGACAGGATGGACATGAGTGTCGAAGAGGCGGCTCTCGGGGCGCTGCAGATCCAGAAGTTCGGTATGACTCAGGCCATCGAGCAGAACTCGGTGCGTCGAGGATACGACCCGCGCGACTTCACGCTGGTCGCTGCCGGAGGCGCCGGCGCACTGTTCGCCTGCGAGATCGCCGCGGAGCTCGAAGTGCCCCACGTGCTGATCCCGGCGCACCCGGGCATCATTGCGGCCACGGGCCTGCTGGCTACCGACGAGTCTTACGAGTTCGTCGCTACCTCCCGGTTCAAGATCGCCGACGCCAAGCCGGCCGAGATCCAGGGACACTTCGATCGGCTTGAAGCCCAGGCGACGGCGCAACTCGACGCCGAAAACGTTCCGCAGGATCGACGCCGTATCCAGTGGCTCGCCGACGCCCGTTACGAGGGCCAGGGTTACGAGATCCGTTTCGACGTCCCCGAAGGCCCCGTGGATGAACACTGGGTCTCCCAGGTGGAAGCCGCGTTCCATGAGGCCCACTTCGAGGAGTACGGCCACCGCTTCGACCACGGCGTGGTGGAAGTGATCAACATCCGCGTCGAGGCCATCGCCGTGATGGACGAGCTCCCCACACCGAAGCCCACCGCCGCTGGCGGTCTGAAGGACGCCCGGGTGGAGACGCGTCCGGTGACCTTCGACAGCGACGGCACCGCCGTCACCGTGGAAACCCCGTTCTATGACCGGGAGAAGCTGGGCGTCGGCACGACGTTCGTCGGTCCCGCCATCGTCGAGCAGTACGACTCCACCACGGTCGTGCCTCCCGGCTTCACCGTGACCGTGGATGAGGCTGGAAACCTGGTCATCGACTGCCCGGCCAGCAAGGCGTCGGACGAGACCCTGGCAACGCCGATCCTGATGCGCGTCATTGGCGGGGCGCTCAACTCCGCGGCCAAGGAAATGGCCTCGGTGCTGTTCCGCATGGCGTACTCCTCGATCATCCGCGAGTCCGAGGACCTGGGAGCGGGCCTCTTCGACCGTGAGGGCAACGTGCTGGCCGAGTCCGATTCCACACCGATGTTCATGGGATCCATGCCGAAGATCGTCAAGGGCGTGATCTCCGTGCTCGGCGACGACATCCACGAGGGCGACGTCATCCTGCACAACGACCCCTATCTGGGGGCGACCCACTCTCCGGACGTGGCGATCATCGAGCCGATCTTCCATGATGGCACCCTGGTCGGATTCGCCGGCGCCTCGGGCCAGCTGATCGACAACGGCGGCGCCTTCTCCGGGCTGATGGTGGACATCCAGGACGTGCAGTCCGAAGGAACTATCTTCCGGGCGGTCAAGATCTATGAGAAGGGGGTCCGGCAGGATTCGCTGATCCGTCACATCCTGAACAACTCTCGGACGCCCACCTCGAACGAGGGGGATTTCCAGGCCATGATCGCCGCGTGCGAGCTGGCGAAGTCTCGCTACATTTCGCTCATCGAACGCTACGGCGTCAACGCGGTCCAGGAATCGGGGCAGGCCTGGATCGACTACTCGGAGAAGATGCTGCGTCAGGAGATCGCCAAGATCCCGGATGGCACCTACGAGACCGAGGTCGGTTATCTGGACGACGACGGCCGCAACTACGGCAAGAAGCTGCCGATCAAGGTGAAGGTCATCGTGGAAGGAGATGAAATCACCTACGACCTGACCGGATCCTCCGAACAGGTGCCGACGGCCTACAACTGCGCGTTCGAAGGAACCACGGTATCGGCCTTCACCTTCATCACGCGCATGATGTTCCTGGACGAGGTAGCCTTCCCGGTGTTCGTCCCTCAGAACGAGGGGATGCTCAAGCCGTTGAAGGTGATCGCGCCGGAGGGCACGATCTTCAATCCCACCTACCCGGCGGCGACCTTCTCCCGGTTCTCGCAGGTGCAGCGTGCGGTGGACCTGGCGCTGCGGGCGCTGACCCCGGTCATCCCCGAGCGGGTGACAGCCGGAAACTCAGCACACATTCACTTCATGTCCTACTCCGGATGGGATGTCCGCGCCGGTGAGTACTGGGTCTATCTCGAAGTCAACGAGGGTTCCTATGGTGCCCGCAAGACCTCCGATGGTCCTGACTCCGTGGACAACCTCATCGCGAACACGCGCAACAACCCGATCGAGGAGCTGGAATGGCGTTTCCCGATGCGCACCGACCGCTATGAGCTGCGTTCGGAGCCGGCGGCGGCGGGTGAGTTCCGTGGTGGCATCGGCATCGTCCGTGAGAACACGTTCCTCACGGACACGGTGGTGACCTGTGAGGGTGAGCGCCACGACTCCGACGTCCCCTGGGGAGCGTTCGGCGGTCACGATGGGCTGAACGCATCGCTGGTGAAGAACCCTGGTCGCGACGGTGAAGAGTACTGGCCTTCGAAGGTGACAGGACGCCAGCTGTTGGCCGGAGATTCTGTCCAGATCACGGTTCCTTCGGGCGGTGGTTTCGGCGATCCCCGGAAACGTGACCCGGAGAAAGTGCTGGCCGACGTGCTCGATGGCTTCACCACACGCGAAGCTGCAGAACGCGATTACGGTGTGGTGCTGCACGACGGTGACGGCGGTGTTCTGACCGTCGACGTCGAGGCAACGCTGCGAGCTCGCAGCAATCAGGTCGCGCCCGCTCCGGCCGCGACCCGCTGAATCAGACCGGTGACGGTCGACTGTCCCTATCCCTGCGACACCATCTGATCGGACCGCGATGAGGCGGCGCTGGGTGAACGATCCCCAAGATCTTCGCTCCGGCGTCGCCTCGTCGCATATCCAAAGGAACTTTCATCATGACTGACACACTGACCCGTTCATCGACGGAAGAGATCACACCCAGGGACGTGAAGATCGCCTCCTGGATCTGCTTCTTCGCCTGGACCAGCGCCGTCTACGACTTCGTTCTCTTCGGCAACCTGCTCCCCGAGCTGGCAGCCGATCTGGGCTGGAGCGAGCCGCAGTCCACGCAGATCAACACCTGGGTCACCCTGGGCACCGCTCTCGTGGCGTTCTCCATCGGTCCGATTGCCGACCGCATGGGCCGACGCAAGGGTATCCTCATCGCGGTGACCGGGGCCGCCATGGCCTCGCTGCTCACAGCGACGGTCGGCTGGGTCAGCGGCATCGCGGCAGGGCTGGGGATCGTCTTCCTCGTGCTGGTGCGCTCGCTGGCCGGGCTGGGCTACGCCGAGCAGGCGATCAACGCCGCCTACCTCAACGAGATGTACGCGACCCAGGCCGATGATCCGGTGCGGGCGCGTCGCCGTGGCCTCATCTACTCGCTGGTGCAGTCGGGGTGGCCCGTCGGCTCCGTGCTCGCCGCCGGATCGGTGTATCTGCTGATGCCCATCGGTGGCTGGCAGCTCTGCTTCGTCGTCGCCGCCCTGCCCGTGGTGTTCATCCTCTGGGCCGGCCGCTATCTGAAAGAGAGCCCCCAGTTCTCCGGACAGTCGCAGGACGAGACGGGCTCGACGTCGCTGGTGGACGTCTTCCGCGGAGAATCGCTGCGTGCCACCGTCTTTATCGGGCTGCCGTTCATGCTCACCTGGTTCGGTGTGCTCGCTTTCTCGATCCTGGGGACCTCGTTTTTGACGTCGGGTAAGAACATCAGCTTTGACAGCGCCCTGACCGTGCTGGTGATCTCGAACGCGACCGCCTTCGTGGGGTACCTGTTCCACGGCTGGCTGGGTGACCGGATCGGACGCCGCAACACCATCGGCCTGGCCTGGATCGCATGCTCCGTGTGCTTCACCGCGATGCTCTTCGCCCCCGACGGCAACTTCCCGCTGATTGTGGCGCTGTACAGCGCCGGGCTGTTCTTCCTGATCGGGCCGTTCTCCGCGCTGCTGTTCTTCACAGGGGAGAGCTTCCCGGTGGAGACCCGCGCCACCGGTGCCGCCCTGGTCAACGCCATGGGTCAGGTGGGGGCGATCTTCGCCGGGATCCTGGTGACCGGGATACTCGCGGCCGGTCAGGGGTGGATCACCGCCGGTATGATCGCAGGTTGCCTGCCGATCCTGCTGGCCGGGCTGCTGGTGTTCGGGGCGCGTAACGTCAGCCCGGAGACGGTGCGGGCGGACTGAGATCCCCGCCCAGAGCGCTTGGTGGCCTGCGGCTTCAGTCCCGGAGCACGGCGGAGAGGAACTGCTGGGTGCGTTCGTGCTCCGGGTGGCTGAAGATCTTCTCGGGCGGGCCGTCCTCGATCACGCGGCCGCCGTCGAACATCATCACCCGGTGGGAGACATCCCGGGCGAAGCCCATCTCGTGGGTGACGATCAACATGGTCACGTTGGTGGTTTCGGCGACCTCGCGCAGGATCTCGAGCACGTCGCCGACGACTTCGGGGTCCAAGGCGGAGGTGACCTCGTCGAGCAGCAGGATCTCCGGGTCCATGGCCAGGGCGCGGGCGATGGCCACGCGCTGTTGCTGCCCGCCGGAGAGCGACGTCGGGTGCGCGTTGGCCTTGTCGGGCAGCCCCACTTGCTCGAGGAGTCGGTGAGCCTTGTCGGTGGCGTCTCGTTTCGACATTCCCAGCACGTGCACGGGTGCCTCGATGATGTTCTCGAGCACCGTCATATTGGGGAACAGGTTGAACTGCTGGAACACCATGCCGATGCGGGTGCGCAGTCGCTTCTGCTGGCTCTTCGACACCGGGACGCGCTTGCCGTCGCGGTCTTCGTGGCTCAGGGGTTCGCCGTCGACGTAGATATAGCCGCCGGTGAGTTCCTCCAGGGTCATCACCAGGCGCAAGATGGTGGTCTTGCCGGAGCCCGAGGGCCCGATCAGGGTGACGCGCTCGCCGCGGGCGACCGTGAAGTTCAGGTCTTTGAGCACCACGTTGTCGCCGAAGCGCTTCTCGACGTCGCGGAACTCGATGACGGGCGTCTGGTCCCCGCCGGTGCGGGCTTCGGTGGGCACCACGGCGGGATCAGTGGGCGTAGGCAAGACGCTTCTCCAATCGGTTAACGAGGATGGCGGTGACGTAGCTGGCCACCAGGAAGATGACGCCGGCGATGGTGATCGCCTCGATGTAGCGGTAGGTGAACCCGCCGACCTCGAGCGCGGTGTTGACCATCTCCATCAGGCTGATCGAGATCAAGAACGGGGTGTCCTTGAACATGGAGATCGCGTAGTTACCCAGTGAGGGCACGGTGGAGCGCAGCGCCTGCGGGATGATGACCCGGCGCCAGGTGCGGCCCGGTGCCATCGACAGCGCCGTCGTCGCCTCCCACTGGCCGCGCGGAACGGACTCAATGCCGGCGCGGTACACCTCCGACATGTAGGTCGAATAGTGCACGCCGTAGACGATGAGCGCGATGGTCAGGGGATCCATCCACACGAACCCGTAGAACAGGATGAGCAGCTGCACCACAATCGGCGTCATCCGGATGAAGTTGGCGATCCAGGTGAGCAGGACGGCGAAGGGTTTGGGTAGCACCCGCTGCAGGATGGCGATGATCAGTCCGAGCACGGCGGCGATGAGGGTGCCGACGGCGGTGACCAGCAGGGTGACCTGCAGGAAGGAGGTGAGCATCTGCGGGAAGATCTCGATGGCGAAGTCCCAGCGCCAGAAGCTGGTGCGGTCCTGGATGTCGGGGGTGTCGACGGTGCCGAGCAGGCTGAGCGTCGTCGGGTTCATCGGGCACCTCCTGCGGGGACGTCGTCGGCGGGGGTGACCGAGATCTTCGGGGCGGGCGAGAGAATCTCCTTCAGACTGGGCCCCTGGCCAAGCCGGTGCTTGGCGCGGGCTTCGATCAGCCGCATCAGCTGGGTGAGCAGCAGGGCGAACAAGAAGTAGCCGATCAGCCCCACCACGGCCAGGGCGAAGAACCAGTCGGTGGTGCGGTTGAGTTGGATGAGTTCGAAGGTGAACTCGCTGAGCCCGATGATGTACACGATGGAGGAGCCCTTGAGCAGGTGCACCCACAGGTTCGTCAGCGACGGGATCATCAGCGCCCACGCCTGCGGGAAGATGATGCGGCGGATCTTATGCGGCCACGACATGGACAGCGCCACGGTGGCCTCCCACTGGCCCTTCGGCACCGAGGTCAGCGACGCGCGCACCGCCTCAGCACCATACGCCCCATAGTTGATGGTGAGGGCGAAGATGCCGACGGCGAAGGCGTCCAGACTCGGCCCGAACAGCGGCAGCACATAGTAGAGCCACACCAGCTGCACGATCAGGGAGGTGCCGCGGAAGAACTCGATGATGATCCGGGCCGGGATGCGCAGCAGCTTGCGGGGGCTGCCGGCCATCAGGCCCAGAACGACCGAGACCACGAACGCCAGCACGCCGCTGATCAGGGTGAGCTGGATGGTGACCAGCATGCCCTCCCACAGGCGGGGTGCGTGAACGGAGAGCGCGTCGAGATAACTCACAGCGAGATGCGGGGCGTGCGGATCACTGTTCGATGTCCTGGAGGGACTCCAGATCGCCGGCGCAGAGGGCCTCGGCGGTCAGATCCTCCGGCGGGACCTCGGCGTCGGTGAACCCGAACTCGCCGATGATGGTGCCCAGCTCGTCGTTGGCCTTCAACTCGGCCAGATGTTCGTTGTATTCGTCGAGCAGTTCGGTGTCGTCCTGACGGAACACGGTGGAACCGGCGCCGTACTGCATCACGCCGTCGACCTCCTGCACGAAGCCCTCGGTGACCTCGAGGCCCTCGACGTCGCCGGCCATCTCGGTCAGAGAAATCGCCGTCAGCGCGAAGACGTCGGCGCGGCCGCCCTGGACCATCTCGACACCTTCATCGGCGCTGCCGACCCCGTTGTACTCCAGGCCCATTCGGGTGGAGTAGTCCGCTTCGATGCCGGCGGTGAGGGTGGTCAGGGTGATGTTTTCGCCGTTCTCCTGCAGCTCCAGGACGTCGTCGAGGGTGTGCACGTCGTGTGGGTTGCCCTCTTCGACGAGCAGTGCGGTGGTGTACATGATCTCGGGTTCGGCGAAGGCGGCCTCCTCGCAACGTTCCGGGGTGATGGACATGCCGGCGGAGATCGCATCGTAGCGTCCGGCGTTGAGCCCGGGGATGAGGTTGTCCCAGTTGACCAGTTCGGCCTCGACGTCGTACCCCATATCGCCGAAGATCCGTTCGGCCAGGGCCACCGTGGCGCCCTCGGGGTCACCGGAATCGTTGAGGTAGGAGTAGGGGACTTCGCCCGCGATGCCGACCGTGATGGTGTCACCGCTCTCGCCGTCGCCACCGCCGTCGTCGCCGCCACACCCGGTGAGTGCCAGGAGGGCAATGGAGCCGAATGCTGCGGTTTTCAGGGTTGTCGCTGTGCGGGTCATGGGATAACCATCCTTCGCCACGCCGCACCCGCCACGAGCCCTGTCGATGAGCGCCGCAGCCGGAGACCGGCGCGTTGTTCCTCTTCATTGGGTGATGTGTGTCACCTGCTGGGCAGGCTGATAGATACCCTACGGAGATGCTGGGAGGGGTTCAACCGGTCATGAACGGCGCCGGCTAATTGTTACCGATGCGTGATGTTGGCGGGTCACGCGCGCTCGTAGGCCACGGATCCTTCGGAAGAGGTGCGCAGCACAGTGGTCTCCTGGAGGTGCGCGGGGTCTGCTTCGGGGGGCTTTTGTCTGGAAAGCGATGAATCTGCCGAAGAGCGAATCCGGCGGTGAGGGCGACGGCGAGTTCGACGGCGATGAGTGCCAGCATCGCGGAGGCGTGACCGGTCGACGGCGCCAGGGACAATGCGCCCGGGGAGCCACCGGCGTGGTGGGTGTGCCCGCTGGTTCCGCCGATCCCACCGATGAAGCCGACCCCCGGCACCCCGGCCACGAGTACCGCGTGGGTGATGACCATGGCCAGCGACATCAGGCACAGCCGGCGCAGGCAGTGCAGCGACGGGCGGACCCAGACCTCCACGGTGCAGACGGCGCACCACAGGGCCATCGCCGCCATCACCACCGTGAGCCCAGTCCCGTGCGCGTGCGCGAGGAGCATCCACACGTGGCCGGCGGTACTCACCGCGCCCGCAAGGACGACACCTGCGAGGAGCGCCGTGGGCATCGGCGGCGTCATCGCCCGCTCAGTGGCAGCTGCCACCGGTCTCGCCCGCATCACCCGCGCCGTCGGCCCCACCGGCAGCGCAGTGTCCCGACGCCGGGGCTGGCACATCGAGTACCGGCGAGCGGTCGAAAAATCCTTCCGGGCGCAGCTTGAAGCCCACTCGGTCCACCGGCATGATCGGCCAGTCCTCCACCCGTGGGAAGTGGGTGAGGCCGAAGCTGTGCCAGACCACCAGGTCGGTGCCATCCAGGGGCCGGTCCTGCGCGATCCACGCCGGAATTCCCGCCCCGCCGGCGTGCTGGTTCGGGTGATCGCCCGTCGGGTACTTTTCGTCCTCGTGGTACTGGGTCACCCACAGCGACTTCGAGGCGAACGTGGCGCGCCGGTGGATGGAGGAATCCTCGGCGGCGAGCAGGGTGGGCAGGCCCTCCGGGTGCAGCTTGTAGCCCACCGGGTGTCCCAGCCGATTCCGGTGCTCGGTCGAGGTCACCACCCAGGCACGGCCGCGCTCCTGCGCCGAATCCCGGGCCGCCTGCTGCTCGGTCGCCAGCACGGTGCGCCGGCGAGAGAACGCGTTGCCGCGCGGATTCGTCTCGGAGAATGGCAGCCGCACCGCCTCTTCCTCTTCCACCCGGCAGGCGCCGTCGTCGAGCGCAAAATCCAGCCGGGCCGAGAACAGGTGCTGATGGAATGGCGCACCCAACCCCGGAGCCAACTCGGACGCGAAATCGGTGGGCCCCTCGGGCAGCGCAGAGGTGAACACGACGCCGGTGGCCTTCGCCTCGAACTCAATCGTCCCGTCGAGGTAGAGGTACCAGTAGAACCCGTAGTCGTAGTTGCCCACGGTGGTGAAGAAGCTGATCACCAGGCGCCGATTCCGGCGGGTGTAGGCCACCCCGGACCACAGATCCGAGTGCTTGGCGAGAATGGACGCGTCCTCCTCGTGCATGCAGATCCCGTTGGTGATCTGACGAAGGGCGCCGCGGTTATCGGCGATCCAGGGGGAGAGATAGGTGATGTCACCCAGGCAGTCGCAGCCCAGCTCGAGCGAGTTCGCCCACTGGCCCACCAGGTACTCCCCGGTGTCGAAGTAGTTCTGCCAGGACCGCACAGGTGAGGGATCCCCGTAGGGCACCACCATCTCCGCGATGGCGGCCCGGTCGAGGATGGTGCGGGTGCGCTCGCCGTCAGTGAAGGCGATGTTGCGCAGGACCAGCCCCTCGCGCATGTCGAACCCGACGTCGAGGGACCACTTCTCCCATTCCACGTGGTTGCCGTCGGTCACTGTGAAGGAGGGGCCCTCCGGCTGGGTGATCTCGATCGGTTTCTGCGTGGTGCGCAGCGGGCCGGTGAGCTCCGGGTCGGTGTAGTTACCGTGTTCTTGCGGCACCGGCACGTCGGCGAGGTCGAGAATCTGGTCGACCACCCGGTTCGTCACATCCACGTAGGCCACCAGCCCGTCGATGGGGTGCGCCCAGGCGGAGTCGGCGTCGTGAAACTGCTGGAACGCCAGCCCGCGCAGAATTCGGCGCCCCTTCTCCTCCGGGTACTCGAATACCCCGGCCGACAGCGGGGCGACGCGCACCTGCTCCACCGGCAGCCCGCGCCGGGCGAGAATCTCCAGCCACTGCTCGTTTTCGGCCAGCACGGCCTCGACCACCTCGAACTCCTCCTCCAGCACGGGGAACTCGCCGTCCACCGCGGTATCGAGCACGACGGCGCTCAGCACGCGCGCGTGCGTCACGGACACGACGACGTCGGTGGAGACGCCCTCGTTCAGCACGCTCACCCGGAACCGGCGGTCCACCTGGTATTCAGGGTCGCGCCCGGCGCCGCGGGGCGGGTCGATGAGGCCGAGGTAAGCCATGCGGGCGGTGTCGGGGAACAGATCGGCGTCCTGCAGAATCTCGCGCACCCGGTCGATTTCCTCGGGGGTCTGCAGGGTGAAGGCGGTGGTGGTCATGGGGAAACCCTCTCGTTCGTGATCTGAATCACGCTTAAATCTACGCACGTAGAGAAATGAGTCAAGGGTACGGGGTGAGAAGATAGGCGAATGCCGAAGATCGTGGATCATGAGCACCGCCGCACCGAATTGGTGCAGGCCGCGCTACGCATCGTCGTCCGTTCGGGCCTCAGCGGCGCCACGATGCGCGACATCGCCCACGAGGCCGGCTTCGCCAACGGCGCCATCAAGCCCTACTTTCAGACCAAAGCGGACCTGTTGCTGGCTACCTATGAGCACATCTACCGGGCCACTAATGCGCGGATGCGCGCGCGCACGCGGGGGAAGCGCGGCTTGGCGGCACTGGAGGGCTTCGCCGAGGAAGTGCTGCCCGTGAATCCGGCGCTGCAGGAGGAGGCGATGGTCTTTCTGGCGTTTCTCGGAAAGGCGGCGCAGAACCCTGAGCACCTGCGGGTGTCCCGGAACTCCATGGAGGAATGGCGGACTTGGATCCGTGACTGGCTCGCGGAGGCGATCGACGACGGCGAGGTTGGAGCCGGTCTCGACGTGGACATTCACGCCGACCTGCTGCTCACCCTGGCGATCGGCGCCCAACCGATGAGCATTCTGGATCGACAGCGCTTCACCTCCGAGAACCTGCGGCGGATGGTGCGCCGACACCTGGACCGGCTGCGCGGCGAGCAGGACGCTTGAACGGCGGTCCCGCTGGCGATGCGCCTCGCGCGATGGCGTGCACCCTGAAGCGTCGTGACTTTGGTTGAGCCCGGGACTACAGTAGGGTCAGTGAGATCGGTCACACGGGCGCCGGAGGTGGGGATGTATCAGCGCAGCGAGACCGCGGATTTCGATCAGTGGCGGCATACCGTCTCCCAGTCGTTCGTTCCGCTCGAGGCCGAGCGGGTCGCCCCCGGGGCCTTCACCGGGCGCATCGACGTCCAGGACTGCGGGGCCGTCGTGATGACCTGTGTCCAGGCCCGCTCCCACGCCGTCGTGCGCACTGAAGCCCTTGCTGCCTCGGCGCCGGAACGCTTCTTCAAGGTCAGCCTGCAGCTGGAGGGGCACGGACTGCTGATCCAGGACGGTCGAGAGGTGGTGCTGGAACCCGGGACCCTGTCGATCTACGACACCTCCCGGCCCTACACGCTGAGCTTCGACGAGCGGTTCTCCAGCTGCGTGTTGATGTTCCCGCATGAACAGATCAGCCTGGATCCGCGGCTGGTCGGGCAGCTGACCGCCACCCGGCTGGGTGCCGAGCATCAGCTGGCCGACGTCGTGGGGCGGCTCATCGCCCGCACGGAGCAGGTGCTGCCTGAGCTCAACGACGGCGTCGGCCGCCGACTGGCCGGCAACGTGGTGGACCTGCTCACCACCGTGATGGCGGATGAGCTGGCCGGGCGCGAGGGCCAGGAGCCCACCGAGCAGCAGCGGCTGCGCGCCACGGTGACCGACTACATCGAGGCCCGGCTGGCCGACCCGCAGCTCACCCCGGCGTCCATCGCTGCGGCCCACTTCATGTCCGTGCGCTCCCTGCACGGGGTGTTCGAGGGCTCCGGAGAGACCGTCTCCGGGCTGATCCGCCGCCGTCGCGTGGAGGGCAGCCGCCGCGATCTCGCCGACCCGCTGCAGCATGACGTGCCGGTGGCCCAGATCGGGGCGCGCTGGGGACTGGCCGATCCGGCCCACTTCTCCCGGCTGTTCCGCGCCGTCGTCGGGCTCTCCCCGGCGCAGTACCGGCAGCAGGTGCGCCGGGCGTGAGACTCTGCGCGGGACGGCAACCCGGCCTGCGCGCAGATGCAAGACACCGCCGCCCGCTCCGGGGGATCCTGGCTGACAAGCTCACGCACAATGTCAGGTGGATCACATGAACGCCCACACCCAGCCCGCCCAGCCCGTCGCCGACGACCGGCAGAGCCTCGACGCACGCCGCATTGGCACCCCGGCCCTGGTGTTTATGATCATCGCCGCCTCCGCCCCGCTCACCGTGGCCGCGGGCGGGGTGCCCTCGAATTTCGCCGTGACCGGGCTCGTCGGGATCCCGCTGTCCTTCATCGTGCTCGGCATCGTCCTGGTGCTGTTCTCCATCGGCTACGCCGCCATGAGCCGGCACGTGCACAACGCGGGCGCCTTCTTCGCCTACATCGCCAAGGGCCTGGGCAAGCCGGCCGGAGTGGGGGCCTCGCTGACCGCCCTGGTGGCGTACAACTCGATGCAGATCGGCATCGCCGGGATGTTCGGCTTCGTGCTCTCCTCCTTCCTGGGCGGGCAGTTCGGCCTCGAGATCTCCTGGTGGCTGTGCGCGCTGGCCGGCTGGGTGATCGTCGGACTGCTGGGCGTGAACCGCATCGACCTGAACGCGAAGGTCCTCGGCGTCATCGTGCTCGCGGAGTTCCTCATCGTGGTGATCTACGACGTCGTCGGACTCAGCCACGCCCCCGAGGGGATCTCCGCGGACGGGATGGTGCCCACCCAGCTGTTCGCCGGCGGCGTCGGTGCGGCGCTGGCCTTCTCCATCGCCGCGTTCATGGGGTTCGAATCCGGGGCGATCTACAACGAGGAGGTCAAGGACCCACGGCGCACCGCCGGCCGGGCCACCATCATCGCGGTCAGCCTCATCGCCGTGTTCTACGCGTTCTCCGCCTGGGCCATGGTGATGGCGGAGGGCCCTAACGGTGTGGTCCCGCGCTCGCAGGAGTTCGGCCCCGACCTGATGTTCGTCTTCCTCGCCGAGCGCTCGCCGGGCTGGTTCGTGGAGCTGGCCAACGTGCTGTTCCTGACCTCCCTGCTGGCCGCGCTGCTCGCCTTCCACAATATCGTCGCCCGCTACATCTTCGCCCTGGGTCGCGAGCAGGTGCTCCCGCAGGCACTGGCCCGCACCTCGCGCCGCACCGGAGCCCCGGTGGCCGGATCGCTCACCCAGTCCGCCCTGGCCCTGGTGATCATCCTGGTGTTCGCCGTCGTCGGCGCAGGCTCCGAGGACCCGCTGTTCCCCGTGGTCACCCTCTTCACCTGGCTGACCAATATGGGCGCATTCGGGCTGGTGCTGCTCATGGCGCTCACCGCGCTCGCCGTCGTCGGGTTCCTGCGCGCCCACGCCGCCGAATACTCGCTGTGGACCCGCGTGATCGCCCCCGGAGTCGCGGCCCTAGGCCTGATCGCCCTGTTCATCACCATCGTGGTGAACTTCAACGTGCTCATCGGCACCGAAGAGCCGACCACCCTGTCCTGGCTGCTACCCGCGCTTGTGCTGGTGCCCGGCATCCTCGGCACCGCCTGGGCCTGGCGGCTGCGCGCCCGGCGCCCCCAGATCTACGCCGGCATCGGCTCCGGAGGCGCACTGGGCTGAACCCATAGGCCCTACACGCCCTGCAGACCTGTACGAAACCATCCCGATCGAAAGGAAGATCATGACCGACCTGACCACCTTTGAAGGACTCCTGGACGCCATCAACGACGACGGCGGCCGCGAGGTGCTCAACCCGGCCACCGGGCAACTCGTGGGCAAAACCCCCGTGCACACCGAGGCCGACCTGGATCGCGCCGTGGCCACGGCCCGCCAGGCCCAGCGCGACTGGGCGGCCCGCAGTCACGCCGAGCGCAGCGAGGCGCTGAACCGTGCGGCCGACGCGATCGAGGCCTCCGCCGAAGCCCTGGCCGGGCTGCTCTCCCGCGAACAGGGCAAACCCCTGAACGGTCCGAACGCCCGCTTCGAGGTGGGTGCCTGCTCCGCCTGGACCCGTGCCAACGCCGCGTTCCCGCTGGAGCCGGAAGTGCTGGTCGACGACGAGTCCGGCCACGCGGAGCTGACCTACGAGCCCATCGGCGTCGTCGGCGGTATCGGGCCCTGGAACTGGCCGATGATGATCTCCATCTGGCAGATCGCCCCCGCCTTGCGCATGGGCAATACCATCGTGCTGAAGCCCTCCGAATACACCCCGCTGTCGGTGCTCGGCCTCGTTGCCGTCATGAACCAGGTGCTACCCGCCGGCGTGCTGCAGGTGGTGGCCGGTGAGGGTGAGCTCGGCCGCGCGCTGACCACCCACGACGGGATCGACAAGATCACCTTCACCGGCTCGGTCGAAACCGGCAAGGCGATCATGCGCACCGTGGCCGACGATCTGAAGCGCATCACCCTCGAACTTGGTGGCAACGACGCGGGCATCGTACTGGAGGATTTCGACGTCGCCGCCCATGCCGAGGACCTGTTCTGGGGCGCGTTCATCAACACCGGCCAAACATGTGCCGCTCTCAAGCGGCTCTACGTGCCCGATTCGAAGTACGACGAGGTCTGCCAGGCCCTCACCGACCTGGCGCAGAAGATGCCGATGGGCGAGGGGCTGGACGAGAACAACGTGCTGGGGCCGCTGCAGAACCAGGCGCAGTACGACATCGTCGCCCGACTGGTCGACGCCGCCCGCGACTCAGGTGCCACCATCCTCACCGGTGGCAACCCGGACGCCTCCGGTGCCGGCTACTTCTACCCGACCACTCTGGTGTCTGACATCGACAACGCGAACCCGCTGGTGGCCGAGGAGCAGTTCGGACCTGCCTTGCCGATCATCCGCTACTCGGACCTGGATCAGGCGATCGAGTGGGCCAACGGCCTCGACGTCGGGCTCGGCTCCTCGGTGTGGTCGGATGATCTCGACGCCGCCAAGCAGGTCGCCGCCCGACTTCAGGCCGGCACCACCTGGATCAACAAGCACGGCGCCATCGACCCGCGCGTGCCGTTTGGCGGCATGAAAGAATCCGGATTCGGTCTCGAGTTCGGCGTCGAAGGGCTCAAGCACATGGGCCTGCCGAAGGTCACCTCGTGGTGACTGCGGTGATCGCGCACGCGCCCGCGCGCCGGAGATACGGAGATTCCATACGAAACATCGTCGACACATGGCGAGCATGACGGCGAAACATCCGCTGAGTAGCGTGTGGTGATGAGGCGCGGAGCGCACAAGCCGCACCTCCGATCACATTGATCACAGCAGACGGCGTCCGCCACCGGGTTGTCCTGGCGGGCGCCGTTGTGTGTCTGCGAGCGATTCCTTTCATGTGATCTACCTCTCGACATAACTATGGACTTAGTTATATGCTCGGTCGTGAACAACGTGGCGCGCATCACGAGGACGCGTGTCACACACCCTCACGAAAGGAACCGCAGATGGCACAGTCACTGCAGGACGTTCTGGACTCCTCCGGCAACGTCGTCGAGCGTCTCCGTAACTCGAAGATCGGCGCCTACATCTACCCCGTGGTCGCCCCGGAATTCAGCAACTGGCGTTCGGAGCAGCGCGCCTGGCGTGAGACCGCCGTGCTCTTCGACCAGTCCCACCACATGGACAACCTGATCCTGCGCGGTGCTGATGCGATCAACCTCATCTCGGACACCGCTATCAACTCGGTGGCCAACTTCTCCGTGAACAAAGCGAAGCAGTACGTGCCGACCACCCCGGCCGGTCACGTCATCGGCGACGGCATCATCTTCCGCCAGGAAGAAGACGAGATTGTCTACGTGGGCCGCGCCCCCTCGACCAACTGGCTGTTGTTCAACGCCGAGCGCAACGGCTACAAGAATCTCGAGATCATCGAGGACCGCCGCTCGCCGTCGCGCCCCATGGGCAAGCCGGTCAAGCGTGAGTACTACCGCTTCCAGATCCAGGGCCCGCGTGCCTGGGAGATCATCGAGAAACTGCACGGCGGCGAGCTCGAGCAGCTGAAGTTCTTCAACATGTCCTGGATGAACATCGACGGCACCCAGGTCCGCACCCTGCGCCACGGCATGTCCGGCGCGCCGGGTCTGGAGATCTGGGGTCCCTACGCCGACTACGATCGCATCCGCGACGTCATCCTCGCCGCCGGCGAAGAATTCGGCATGCTGGCTGTCGGCTCCCGCGCCTACCCCTCCAACACCCTGGAGTCCGGCTGGATTCCCTCGCCCCTGCCCGCCATCTACACCGGTGACGGGATCATGGCCGAGTACCGTGCCTGGCTCGGCGCTGACTCCTACGAGGCCAACAACGCGGTGGCCGGCTCTTTCGTTTCGGACAACATCGAGGACTACTACCTCACCCCGTGGGAGCTGGGCTACGGCTCGTTCGTGAAGTTCGACCATGACTTCATCGGCCGCGAGGCCCTGGAGAAGATCGACCCGGCCACCCAGCGCAAGAAGGTCACCTTGGCCTGGGACAACGCTGACATCCAGCGCATCCAGTCCTCGCTGTACACCGACGGTGAGGAGCTGCCCTTCAAGTACTTCGACCTGCCGCTGGCCAACTATGGTTCGTCGAACTACGACAAGGTCATCGACGCCGACGGCAATGTGGTCGGCTTCTCCATGTTCACCGGTTACTCCGCGAACGAGAAGCGCGCCCTGTCCCTGGCCATCATCAACCATGACGTGCCCGAGGGTGCACAGCTCAAGGTCGTCTGGGGCGAGGAGGACGGCGGCACCGCCAAGACCACCGTCGAGCCGCACCAGCAGACCGAAGTCACCGTGACCGTCTCCCCGGTTCCGTACTCCGCGGTGGCCCGCGAGCAGTACCAGACCGGCTGGCGCACCAACTACGAGAGCTGATCTAACTCAGTAACGACGACGGCGCCTCACCTATCCGGTGGGGCGCCGTTGTGGTTAACGCGCAACGGTAGGTTCTCTGGTCGTGAGGATGACATATAAAAGGTGTCGCGCGGCTCGTTGGAAGTGTGTGGAGAAATCTCACCGGTGGGCCCGTGAGCCTCTTCACCTTCGGATGGATCAGTCCAACATTCTTGGCGCTTCTCCTGTACGCGGTCTCACCTCATGACGTGCATTCTTTGATGTCTCGGGTTCCACGCGGATGATCTTGAGTGGCGGAAGGCCACTTCCCGGCGCTGGGGTGAGTAGAAACGCAAGAACCCCCGGTCATGCCGGGGGTTCGCGGTCTGCAGGACCTCACGAGCATCCCCCTCAGGATGCATGGGGCCCTGCGTGACAGACTCTAACAGTCGAAATGCTGCGCGTCAGTGCTTCGCTTGGAAGTCCTGGATCCAGTCGGCGGTGGTCTTCATACCGCCGAAGGTGTAGAAGTGCAGCTTCACGTCGCCGTGGGCCGGGGTGAGGCCGGCGTCGAGTTGGTTGATCATCTTGTCTGGGCCGGCGGTGCCCAGCAGGTTGGTCAACGAGAATCCGTACTTCTTGGCGATGCCAGCCGAGGTGGAGACGCCGAAGCGCTTGGCGTAGTTCAGCAGGCGCTTGATGCCGGCTGGGCCGGGGACACCGATACGGATCGGCAGGTCGATGCCGCGGGAGCGAACCTCTTCGATCCAGGTGAACACCGGGTCGACGTCGAAGCCGAACTGGGTGAGGATCGTGCCGTTGAGCCCCTGTTCTTTAAGGGAGGCGTCCTTCTGCTCCAGTGCCTCCCAGAGCTGGGCGTCGCTGATATCGGGATGGCCCTCGGGGTAGCCGGCGATGGAGATCTGCGTGAATCCATACTGCTTCGGCAACCCCGAGGAGATCAGGTCGGCGGAGGACGCGTACGGGCCCATGGGCTCGGACGGGTCGCCGCCGACGGCAAACATGTGCTCGCCACCCACACGGTCGCGCAGAGCACCCAGGAATTCCTCCAGCTCGGCCTGTGAACTCAGGCGCCGCGCGGAGACGTGGGGGACCGGGATGAATCCGGCGTCCCGCACCGCGGTGGCCGCAGTCACGCGCATCTCCAGGTCTTCGTTGCCCAGGAAGGTGACATTGATGCGGGTGCCGGGGCGGATGGAGTCGCGCGCCTCGGCGAGGGCGTCGACGTCCTTCCCGGTCATCTCCAGGGAGGGGTCGGTCATCACGGAATCGGACATGCCGGACGTTTCGGTCATGGGAGCCTCATTTCTTATGTGCGTACGACGTGGTCTGCGTCACTCTCCTCGAGCCTACAATAACTATCTCTTTAGGTATAGGGGTTCGGCGTGGTTCGTTGGACGGCAATTTACCGGGCTTTTACACGGGCACAGTGCGACGGAAACACGGGCTTGCCAGGATGGACGCGTGCCTGGAACACCGGGTACGACGTGAATAACTCTGATCCCTCATTCGAGGAAAGGTGAACTCCATGATTTCTGGACTTCTTAACGACGTGTTGGCACTGGCTGGCGGAATTACTGGCGATCTCGGCGCATTCCTGGTCGATCTCGTCTCTTCGCTGGGCCTCTAGGCTGCACGTTCCCGTCAAGAACGCACCAGAGCAGGAATGCACCTATTGCGGCAGACAGCACCGGGGCGCCATATCTGGATAGATATGGCGCCCCGGTGCTGAGGTCGTTGGCTCGGGGTGATCCGAGTCGGCGGGGTTACTTCTTGGAGCCGTGGTGCAGCCCGGCCGCGATCTCCTCGTCAGAGACGGGGTTGCCGAGTTCCTTCAGCGGCGTCTTAAAGGTCTCGCGGGCCGTGATGGCGCCGATGAACGCCAGGGCCGAGCAGATCACCACGAGCCAAGCGGCCGGGTGCCAATTGGCGATCACGGTGATGCTCTCCATCTGGCCGAACTCGTTGACGACTTCCTCCGTGCGCTCTCCGGCGAGGGCCGAGGCGATCATCGGGGTGAAGCCGGAGAGCATGATGCCGACCTGCAGGCTGACCGCCATGCCCGAGTAGCGCACCTTGCGGTTGTACAGCTCGGAGAACCAGGACGGGTAGACGCCGTTGGACATCACGTAGGTGCCGGCCAGCAGGGCGATGGTAGCGACGAAGATACCGGGGACATTGCCGGTCTCCAGGACCGAGAAGTAGATCCAGATCATGATTGCCGAACCCACGATGCCAATGATGAAGGTCGGCTTGCGGCCGATCTTGTCCGAGAGGAAGGCGGCGGCAGGGGTGGTAAAGATGGCGATGACGTTGGCGACCACGGTCACCCACAGCATCGTCGTCGGGGACACACCCTGGGAGACTCCGTAGGCCAACCCGAACGCCTGGACCAGCGTGTTGGTTACGGCCTGCAGGCCCATCACGGACACCTGGAAGAACTGGGCCGGGTGGGTTTTGATCATGACCAGGAAGGGAGCCTGTTCTTTCTTGCCGGCCTTTTCCTGCTCTTCGCGCTCGGCCTGAACTTCCTGGAAGTCCTCGGGCTCTTCGAGGTGGGTGCGGACCCACAGGGCGGCGGCGAGCACCAGGATGGAGAGCAGGAACGGAATGCGCCAGCCCCAGGAGTGCAGCGCCTCGTCGTCGAGAGCGGAGACGGGGATGAAGGCCAGTGAGGCCAGGGTGATGCCCGCGGCGATGCCGGACATGGACAGCGAGGGGAAGAATCCGCGCAGTCCGACCGGGGATTCCTCGGTGGTCAGGGTGGACGCGCCGGCGATTTCCGCGCCGGCGGACATGCCCTGAGCCAGGCGCATGAGCACCAGGATGATCGGGGCCCAGATTCCGATGGTCTCGTAGCTGGGGATCAGGCCGATAATGAAGGTGGCGGCACCCATCAAGACGAGGGTGATGACCAGGACGTTCTTACGGCCCACGCGGTCGCCGAGGTGGCCGAAGAAGATGGCGCCGAAGGGGCGGGCGACGTAGGCGACGCCGAGGGTGGCGAAGGAGGCCACCAATGCGACGGGACCTTCGGCCTCCGGGAAGAAGACCTGCCCGAAGACCAGCGACGCGGCGGTGGCGTAGATGAAGAAGTCGTAGTACTCGAGCGCGGCGCCGAGGAAGGCGGAGAAGCCAGCCTTCTTGGCGCGGCGCATGCGCTCAGCCTGCTCGGCTTCGCTGATGTTGTCCGTGGCCATCAGGTTGGCCTCGGTGGTGCTCGGCTGCCCGTTGAGACCGGTTGCAGTCGACGAGGTGTTCTCGTTCATGATCTGTCGTGACTTTCCGTGCGGCTGCATGCGCAGCGGTCCGCAATCCTCATGCATAGGCGGTGGCGCTGCAGTATGCAAGCGTTTGCAATTGCTTGCAGAGGACGGTGTGATTGCCCTCACTGGAGAAGTACTTTAGCCGACGTGACCTGGGTGACGTCAATTCGTCTCGCGGTGAAAATCTCGAGATTCCGCGGGAATCCGCCGTGATTTGCGCCTCGATCAGACTGTGAGTTTGCCCACGTCAGCTGCGACGCTGGTCACCTTCGGGGGTTGATGATCGGAACCGGCTGGGTGAGCGGTTCGGTGCGGCGCTGCCCGAGCGCGGCACCGGGAACGCGCCAGCGAAACTTCAGCGCCAGCAGGCGGGTGGTGAAGACCAGGACCACGATGGTGAGTCCGGACCAGGTGCTATACCAGCCCAGGGAATCGAGTGCGGCCACGAGCGCGGCACCGAACAGGGCGGGGACGGCATAGACGCCGCGGGGGTCGAAAAGGTCGGGAACCTGGTTGGCGACGACGTCGCGCAGTAGACCCCCGACGACACCGGTCGTGGTGCCCAGCAGTGCGGCGGAGGCGGGGTGGGCGCCGGCTTCCAAAGCAATCTGGGTGCCGGTGACGCAGAAGAGCGCCAGTCCGGCGGCGTCGAAGACCAGCAGGGTGCGGCGCAGCCGGTCAGGTTGTACCGCACGCAGGTAGACCGCGAGCACGGCTATGACCACCGGGACGAGGTAGATCGGCTGGGCGAAGGCGTTCGGGACGCCGTCGTTGAGAATCACATCCCGCACCACGCCACCGCCGAGCCCGGCCAGGGACGCCAGCAGCAGGGAGCCCACCACATCGAAACGCCGGCGCGCGGCGAGCAGGGCCCCGGAGACGGCGAAGAACAGCACGCCGATCAGGTCAGCGAGCTGCAGAGCGCTGGGCAGATACGACGCGATCAGTTCGACGTCCACCGGTTGAGGGTCCGCTCAGCGCGTCAGCCGTCGGCGTGCTCGTGTGCGAGCCGCGCTGCCAGGCCGGTGTAGGTGTCCGGGGTGAGTGCGAGCAGACGCTGTTCGGCAGCTTCGGACAGTCCCAGGGAGCCGACGAATTCGCGCATTCGCTCGGCGTCGACGCGGTGTCCGCGGGTGAGTTCCTTGAGCCGCTCGTAGGGGTTGTCCATGCCGGGCACGCCGTTGAGAGCCTCGGCGCGCATGACCGTCTGGATGGCCTCGCCGAGCACCTCCCAGTTGGTGTTGAGGTCTTCGGCGAGCACGCCGGCGGCCACCTGGAGCTGGCCCATGCCCTTGGTCACGTTGGACAGTGCGAGCGCGGAGTGCCCCAGAGCCACGCCGATATTGCGCTGCGAGGTGGAGTCGGTGAGGTCACGCTGCCAGCGGGATTCCACCAGGGTGGCGCCCAGCGAGTTCAGCAGCGCGGTAGAGAGCTCCAGGTTCGCCTCGGCGTTTTCGAAGCGGATCGGGTTCACCTTGTGCGGCATGGTGGAAGATCCGGTGGCGCCAGCCACGGGGATCTGCGCGAAGTAGCCGATGGAGATGTAAGACCAGACGTCCACGCAATAGCCGTGCAGGATGGTGTTGAAGCGGGCGATGTCGGCGTAGAGCTCGCCCTGCCAGTCGTGGGATTCGATCTGGGTGGTCAGCGGGTTGAAGGTCAACCCCAGGTGCTCGACGAAGGTGCGGGCGACCTCGGGCCAGTCGGCGTCGGGGGCGGCCACGGTGTGGGCGGCGTAGGTGCCGGTGGCGCCGTTGATCTTGCCCAGGTACTGCTGGGATTCCACGCGGGCGAGCTGGCGGTTCAGCCGGTGCACGAACACGGCGAGTTCCTTGCCCAGGGTGGAGGGTGTGGCGGGCTGGCCGTGGGTGCGCGAGAGCATGGGGGTGTCAGCCGCGGCGCGGGCTGCGGCGGCGATGGCCCCCACGGCCTTGCGGGCGGCGGGCAGCCAGACCTGCTGAACGGCGTCGCGAATGCCGACGGCGTAGGAGAGGTTGTTGATGTCTTCGGAGGTGCAGGCGAAGTGCACCAGCGGCTTCAGCGCGCCCAGGCCCAGTCCTTCGAGGCGGTTGCCGATGAAGTACTCGACCGCCTTGACGTCGTGCACGGTGACTGCTTCGATCTCGGCGAGTTCTGTGACTTCTGCCGGACCGAAATCGGTGACGATGGCGCGCAGTCCGGCGCGCTGCTCGTCAGTGAGCGGGGACAGCCCGGGGAGCACCTGGTGGTCGGCGAGGTGGATGAACCACTCGATTTCGACGTGGATGCGGTTGCGGTTCAGCGCGGCCTCGGAAAGGTGGTCGCTGAGATCGGCGACGGCGGCGCGGTAGCGGCCATCCAGCGGACCGAGCGGGATGTTCGCGTCAGCGAGGCGGACACGACCGGTGGAAGCAACAGAAGCATCAGAGACAGATTCAGGCATAGCCATATTGTTCCATCATGGGCGGTCCTGCGTGAACACATCCCCCAGGCGGGCCCATTCATTGCGGCCCAGGCGCGTCACCGGGTCTAACAGAGCGGGATCCGGCAGCGCTCGGCCGCGGTCGTCGGCGCGCAGGGCGGTCTCGTCGATGCGCACGTGCAGCACCTGCCCGAAGAACACGGTGGCATCACCCACGTCTTCGGCGCGGTGCAGCTGGCATTCCAGTATGGCCGGGGACTCAGCGACGCCCGGCGCGCTGACGGAGTGCGAGGGCAGCGGGGTGAGTTCGGCGTCGTCGAATTCTGACGATTCCGGGCCTAACCGGGCTGAAGTGCGGTTCGCCTGAGTGCGCAAGGGCCACGACACCAGTGACACCGTGAATTCCCCGGTGGCCAACACATTGGTGGCGGTGTCTTTGAGGGTGCCGACAAGGCGGGTGGCGGAGAACAGGATGATCGGCGGGTCCGCGGAGACCATGGTGAAGTACGAGTGCGGGGCCAGGTTGGTCACCCCGTCGCTGGACACGGTGCCCACCCAGGCGATGGGGCGCGGAATCACCACAGATTTCAGCAGCAATCCCGCCTCACGGGGGTCCATCTCGGAGAGTCGGTGGTCGCGGTGTTCAGGCAAGGTCATGGTTCTCAGTGTGCGCGACTCCTCCACCGCGGCGCCAGTGACGCATGTTGTCCACATTCTCGGCGACCGTGAGACCGGGCGATGGTGGTGGTGACGAAGGCTGGGAGGCGAGCAACGCAAGGGGCGGACGTGGAGGAGGAGATCATGATCGGAGCGTCATTCGGAGAGGTGGAGCAGCAGGTGGCGCAGGTCCCGTTGCAGGCGTGGGCGATGGCGGGCCGGGCCATGTGTGAGCCGTTGGCGCCGTGGGTGGCACTGCCGAGCACTCAGGCGGAGCGAAGCTTGGTCCAGTTGGAGGCCGGGCTGGCCGAGCTGGGGGTGCTGGCCGATCGGCTGCGCGCGGTGCAGACCGGCATCGAGCAGATGTGCCAGCGGATCCTGGCCGTCTCACAGTTGGACTGGCGTTCGCCGGCGGGGCAGGCTTTCGCCGAAAAGGCGCTGCGGGTGCGGGGACGGGCTGACGAATTGGCGCAGCAGGCGGAAGAATCGGCCGCACTGGCCCGGGTGGGGCTCGAGGAAATCCAGCAGCGGATGATCCGGATGCGTCAGTTGATCACGGCGGCGAAGGCAGCGGTGGCATCGGTGGCGACGATGGGGCAGTGCTGATGACCACGGTGCTGGGCGGGCACACCAGTCTGCACGCGAATTTTGAGGAACTGCAGCGCGGGGCGGTGCTGCTGGATGCCTGCGTTTCCGACGCCGAGGCGATGGGAGCGCGGGTGGCCGGCTGGGGTGCTGCCTCATCCCTGATTACCTGGTCGGCACCCTCGGGCAGCTTGCTCTTGGCGCGCGTGGCGAGCGTGTCGACCGGGTTGGTGACGTTGGGAACGCAGTTGGCGGGGCTGCATCGGGGCGTGGTGGCCTCGATTGAGGCGTACCGGACGGTGGAGTCCGCCGTGACCAAGAGCATCGACGCGCTGATGTTGCCTGCCTCGGCGGGGCAGCTCGCACTGGATCTGGCGCGGGGCGCCCCGCTGCGTACGGCGGATCTGGAGCGAGTGCTCTCCCACGGCCCCCGTGCCCTGGCCGGAGTGCTCAACGGAGTGTTCCCGGGGGCCAGTCATCTGCTCGGGGTGGCCACGGTCACCGCGGTGGGGATGGGCCGGATCGATGCCTGGGCACAAAGTTCCGGGCCGCTGGAGTCGACCGACCCGCGGACCCGGAATGAGCGCATGTGGCAGACCCTTTCCGGGGCGGTGTCTGCGGCAGGCGTATTGCAGCTGGGCGGATATCAGGTGCAACGGTCGGCGGCGCCGTCTCATGAGTCGGTGTCGGACGGGTCGATGACGTGGCTGACCCAGAACCTACGCCACACCTTCGAGGACACCGCGGGTTCCTCGGCGTTGGGCGTGACCCGCATTGATGCGTCCGACGGGCAACCGACCTGGGTGGTGGCGATCCCGGGCACCCAGTTCGGCTCGGTCAACACCACCGACTCCGTGGAAATATGCACCCCAGAAGAGACGGGGCTCGGCGCGTTACTGTCGTCGGTGGAGCACGAGGATAACGCCTGGGGTGCCTCCGGGGTGCGGGAGGCGATGGCGCTGCGCTCGCAGCACGTGGTGACCGCCGTGGACGAGGCGCTCGTGGCGGCCGGCGCCCAGCCGGGGGAGCGCATCGTGACGGTGGGGTACAGCCAGGGCGGATCCCATGCGGTGAATGTGGCGACGGATCCGCGCATCGCCGAGGTCTACGACGTCGACACGGTGGTCACCTACGGTGGGCTTTCGGCCAATGTGGAGTTGCCCGACGATGTGGTGGCCCTGCACTTGGAGCATGAGGAAGACGTCGCCATCGCACTGGACGGGGCGCCCAACCCGGTGGGGATGCAGCGCACCACGGTGATGTTTTCCGGCTATACCCCCGAGATGGAAGCCTCCGGTGACTCACCCCAAGAGGCCGGATTCTTCGGCGCCGCCCACGGATTCGACACCTACACCCACCATGTGGAGACCTCGCTGCAGGATCCGGGCGTCGTCGAGCAGATTCATCCGACCCTGGATCATCTGATGGCGGTGACGGCGGGCCCTGCGGTGGCGACGGCGTTTACCTTGCGCCGTGAGAAACCCGATCCGCCGCGGAACCCGTTGTCTGGTTCCAGCTCTTCTCTACCTCCCACGCGCGCGCACTGAGATGTCCTGGAGCAGCGGGCCCGTCGGGAGCATTTGCTCAGGCGCGTACCGGGGCCGTGATGGCCGCAATGAAGCGGTTGGCGATCGCGGAGACGAGTGAGATCACCAGGGCGGCAAACAGGGCGGCCCAGAATCCGGAGATGTCGAGCTGGAACGGAAACAACAGGTTGGACAGCCAGGCGGTCAACGCAAGCATCGCGGCGTTGATCACCAGGGTGAACAACCCCAGGGTCAGGCAGGTGATGGGCAGGGAAAGGAAAGCGACCACGGGGCGAACGGTCGCGTTGATCACGCCGAAAATCAGTGCGAGAACACCGACCGCCAGTGCAGCGGTGCCGGTGTCGCGGTCGGCGCCGATGGGTGCGCCATCGTGTAGCAGTTGGAAGCCGGGAATGATCCAGAGAGCGGCGGCGAAGCCGAGGCCGGTCGCCAGGATGCGAAGAAGGAAGCTCATGCCCTCTATCGTTCCATGGCTGACCGGCCCCACGGCAAGTGGTGGTGGATCAGCCCTCGACCAGCACGCCGTCGAAGAACCCGGCGAGTTCATCGTGGGCGCTTAGTGGCAGCACCGCGGAGACGTACTGGTCCGGGCGGACTACCACGATGGCGCCGTCGCGGGAGATGCCGCGGGCTTCGAAAATGTCGTCGTCGGCGAGCGTGCCGAAGATCTTGTTCCGGTTCTCCAGCCGGAACGGACCCACCCGCGGGCGAAACACCTCCGGGACGTCGGTGGTCTGCAGGTCATGGTGGGACTGCTGGTAGATCACTTTCAGATCGAACAGCGAATCGTCATCCGTGCCGGCCCGAGTGTACTTCGCCACCGGTGAGGCCGGATCCTCGGCCAGCCAGCGAGCCAGGTCGTTGACCTGCGAGTCTTCGGTGGGTGCCGGAGCGTCGGCGAAGACGTAGATCCGCCAGCGACCGTCGGCCTCGGCCAGGTGCCCCAGGTGCAGCGGGTTGGTGTCGGACACTCGGGCTACCCGGGCCGACTTGAACCGCTTGCCGACCGGGAATCCGGTGGCTAGCTCCTGGTGCTCGGTGCCCAGGGTCAGCTCGGAGGGCTTGTACTCCGTCATGAACCCGGCGGGAAATTCAGCCGTCTTCATGTAGAAGTCCTCCAAATAGGAGGGCTCCGGTAGGTCCTCCGGCTTCGCGGCCATCAGCGACGACCACTCCTTATCGAAATCGATGAGGTTCTGCGCGATCTCCTGACGCTCACCGGAGTAGGTGTGCAGCAGCGATTCGGCGGAGCGCCCGGAGAGCACCTGGCCCAGTTTCCATCCCACGTTGAAACCGTCCTGCATGGACACGTTCATGCCCTGGCCGGCCTTGGCGGAGTGGGTGTGGCAGGCGTCGCCGGTGATGAAGACCCGCGGGGTGACGGTGTCTTCCTCGCCCTCGGCGACGTCGTCGAACTTGTCGGTGACGCGGTGGCCGACCTCGTAGACGGACCACCAAGCGGTCTCCTTCACCTCCACCGTGTAGGGGTGCATGATCTTGTTGGCACGCGCCACGATCTCGTCGTGCGGAGTGTTGCGGACGGCGCGGTTGTCGTCCTGGGACACTTCGCCGAGGTCGACGTAGAGCCGGAACAGGTGCCCGCCCTCGCGGGGGATGAGCAGGATGGAGCCGCCGTCGTGGGACTGGATGGCGCACTTGGTGCGGATGTCCGGGAAATCGGTGTCGGCCAGGATGTCGAGCACACCCCAGGCGTGGTTGGCGACGTCTCCGATAGCTTTGCGGCCGATGCCGTCGCGGACCTTGGACCGGGCGCCATCGGCCCCCACCAGGTACTTGGTGCGCACCACACGCTCATCGCCTTCGCGTTCGCCGGCGGTGCAGCGCAAGGTGGCGGCGACCGGGTACTCCTGGCTGCGATCGATCTCCAGGGAGACGAACTCGTAGCCGAAATCAGGGGTGAGCCGGGTGGGGGCGTTATAGGCAGCCTCGGCGAAGTAGTCGAGCACGCGGGCCTGGTTGACAATCAGGTGCGGGAATTCGGACACACCCTCCGGGTCATCCGGGGTGCGGGCCGAACGGTAGATCTCCCGCGGGTTCTCGGGGTTCGGCTTCCAGAAGTTCATCTCAGTCAGCCAGTAGGCCTCGGAGATGATGCGCTCGGCGAAGCCGAAGGCCTGGAAGGTCTCGACCGAACGGGCCTGGATGCCGTCGGCCTGACCGATCTCCAGGCGGTGGGGGCGACGATCGATGATCCGGGTGTGCACCTCGGGGTAGGCGGCCAAAGTGGCGGCCGTGGACATGCCGCCGGGGCCGGTGCCGACGATCAGCACGTCCATCTCGTCGGGAAGCTCTTCGGGTCGATCCAGGCCCGTCCCGGCCGCCGGTTTGATGCGCGGGTCGGTGGAGACATAGCCCTGGTGGTGGAAATGCATGGTTGGTGCGCTCCTGAGATCGAAGGGGTTGTTCTATAGTTGAACACTGTGTTCTACTAAAGAACATTACTGATGAGAGTACCGTCACGTGATCGCGATCACAAGGCCTTGTGGCGATCTCACATGCTGACCACCGACCTGTCGTGAACCAAGGAGCCCTCATGAGCGCGAACGCCGCACCTTCCCAGACCCTGGCTCGCGGGGTGCGACTGCTGAAGCTGGTCGCCGAGGCGCCCGTCGCGCCCACCATTGCCGAGGTCTCCGAGCAGATGGGCGTGCACCGTTCGATCGTCTACCGGATTTTGCGCACATTGGAGCAGGAGGCGCTGCTGCGTCGGGATGACACTGGTCGGATTCGCCCCGGTATTGGCTTGGCACCCCTGGCTCTGGCGGTGGAATCTAGCGTGCAGGCGGCAGCACTGCCGGTGCTCACCGAGGTGGCTAACGAGCTGGACATGTCCGCTTTTATTGCGGTCGCCGAGCATGGCGACTGCTACACCCTGGTGACCGTGGAGCCGGCTCGGGCGCACGCGGTGACCCAGCGCCCCGGCACTCGTCACCCCCTGGAGCGCGGGGCACCTGGACTCGTGGTGCTCAGCCAGCTCGACGAGGCTGCGGTGACCGAGATGAACCTCGATGCGGAGCGGCTGGAACGCCTGGAGCGCATGCGCGAGACCGGCTACGCCACCTCCGGCAATGAGGTGATCCCGGGGGTTTCGGCCATTGCGGTGCCGTTGCAGATGCCGGGGCAACTACCCGCTGCGCTCGCCGTCGTGTATCCGACCCAAGACAAGGACATCGAGGCCGTGGCCGCCCGATTGCATCGAGGTGCCGAACAAGTGCGCGCCCGCCTCGGCGATCACTCCTGAGCCTGACCAACTGGTCAGTTATTGTGACGGGCATTACTCTGGTCTCATGAGCACTTCCACCACTGATGCCGTCTACCCGCGCCCGGTGCTGGGGCAGATGCCGCCCTACGCTGCTGGTAAGCCCCCCGCCGTGATCGAGGGACTCACCGCCTACAAGCTCTCCTCGAACGAGAACCCCTTCGGCCCGGTGCCGGCCGTGGTGGACGTGATTCGCCGCTACGCGGAGTCGGGTCAGACCTGCCGGTACCCGGAGACCACCTGCTCCGCGCTGCGGGGGCGCATCGGTGAAACTTTTGGGGTCGAGCCCGACGACGTCGTGGCCGGCGCCGGCTCCCTGGGGGCGCTGATGCAAATCATTTCCACCTTCGCCGGGGCGGGCGAGGACGGTCAGAAGGACGAGGTCATCTTCGCCTGGCGCTCGTTTGAGGCCTACCCGATCGTGGTGCGTGCCGCCGGGGCCCAGGACGTACAGGTCCCGCTTACCGCGGACCACCGCCACGATCTGAAAGCCATGACCGCGGCCATCACCGATCGCACCCGCGTGATCCTGCTGTGCACTCCGAACAACCCCACCGGGCCCTCGCTGAGCACCGCCGAGGTGGAGGGTTTCCTGGCCACCGTGCCACCGCACATCATGGTTGTCATCGACGAGGCTTACATCGAATTCAACCGCGCCTCCGACGCTGTCGACGGGGTGGACGTGTACCGCCGGTACCCCAACGTCGTCGTGCTGCGTACTTTCTCCAAGGCCCACGGCCTGGCGAACCTGCGGGTCGGCTACTCCATCTCCCGGCCCGAGATCACCCAGTACCTGCGCGTGATGGCCACCCCCTTCGCTGTGTCCTCGCTCGCGGAACAAGCCGCGATGGCGTCGCTGGATCATCTCGACGAGGTGCAGGAACGCGTGCAGCGGGTGGTGGATGAGCGCGAGCGTGTTGTCGCCTCGCTGCGGGAACTCGGCTTCGAGGTGCCTCAATCGGAAGGCAACTTCTTCTGGCTGCCGCTGGGCGAGCGCACCCCGGAATTGGTGGACACCGCCGGATCTCAGGCGTTGTCGGTGCGCGGATTCGGTACCGAGGGCGCCCGGGTGTCGGTGGGCGAAGTCGAAGCGAACGATCGTCTGCTGCGGATGATGAGTGAGTTCGGCGTCCGCTGAGGTCGGCAACATCACGTGATGCTCGACCGCGGAGGGGGAGAAGACGGTTAAGCTGGAGGATGCCGGCGGGAACCCCCGCGCTCTTCGGCGAGGAAGGAACTGATGGTGTCCGACGCACAGACTGTGCCCCAGCCGCTGCCCCCTGAGGCCGTGCAGCTGATGACCCCGCAGGGCGCGCCGCCGTCCGCGCTCAACGAGGCCTCCGAGCGGTTCCTGCCGTATCTGCAGCGCTTGAATACCGAGGCGGCACAGAACATCTACCGCACCATGGTCACCACCCGCCGTGTGGACCAGGAGGCGACCGCGCTGCAGCGCCAGGGTCAGCTGGTGCTTTGGGTTCCGTCGTCCGGACAGGAGGGTGCCCAGGCGGGTGCTTTGGCCGCGCTGGCCCCGCAGGACTGGATTTTCCCCACCTATCGTGAGCACGCCATGGCCCTGGGTCGGGGGGTCACTCCGCGCGAGCTGTTGCTGCTCTTCCGCGGTGCCGCCCACTCCGGCTGGAACGCCCAGGACTACCGGGTGCACCCCTACACGCTGGTGCTCGCCGCCCAGGCGCTGCACGCCACCGGCTACGCCTGGGGGGTGGGGCTGGACCAGTGCGACTGGACCTCGCAGCAGCGCGCCGAGAACGGTGAAGTGGTGCTGGCCTGCTTTGGCGACGGCGCTTCCTCCGAGGGTGATATTCACGAGTCGATGGTGTTCGCTGCGTCTTACGATGCGCCCGTCGTTTTCTTCTGCCAGAACAACCACTGGGCCATTTCGGTGCCCTTCGAGGTGCAGTCACGCGTGCCGATCGCCCGTCGTGCCGCCGGCTATGGGTTCGACGGCGTCACCGTGGACGGCAACGACCCGCTGGCCACGTACGCCGTGACCGCTTGGGCTGCAGAGCAAGCCCGCTCTGGCACCGGTCCCGTGCTCGTGGAGGCGCACACCTATCGCATGGGCGCGCACACCACCGCGGATGACCCCACTAAATATCGCGGTCGGGACGAAGAACAGAGCTGGTCGGCCCTGGACCCGATCACCCGGATGCGCAGCTACCTGACGGCCCAGGACCTCGGCGACGACGCCTTCTTCTCCGCCGTCGACGAGGAAGCCGAAGATCTGGCCGCGCAAACCCGGCAGGCGGTGGTATCCATGACCGCCGAGACCATCCCGGCGCTCGACGACGTGTTCGCCCACGCCTACGCCGAACCGCACCCCCTGGTGGAGGCCGAGCGGGCCTGGCACCACACCTGGGAAGCCGGATTCGCCGAGACCGAGGGGGAGAACCGATGAGCACCGAGAAGCTCACCATCGCCAAGGCGATTACCGCCGGCCTGGCCGACGAGCTGCGCGCCGATGACAAAACCATGCTGCTCGGTGAAGATATCGGCTCCCTGGGCGGGGTCTACCGGGTGACCGAGGGTCTGAAAGCCGAGTTTGGTGCGCAGCGCGTGGTGGATTCCCCGCTGGCCGAATCCGGCATTATCGGCACGTCCATCGGCCTGGCCATGCGCGGCTACCGCCCGGTGGCAGAGATCCAGTTCGACGGTTTCGTGTTCCCCGGGTTCAACCAGATCACCACGCAGCTGGCGAAAATGCGGGCACGCACCGCGGGCACCCGGCAGGTCCCGGTGACCATCCGCATCCCGTACGGCGGCGGCATCGGCTCGGTGGAGCACCATTCGGAGTCACCGGAAGCACTGTTCGCCCACACCGCGGGGTTGCGCATCCTCACCCCGTCCTCCGCGCATGATGCGTACTGGCTGACTCGCAAGGGCATCCAGTCCCAAGATCCGGTGATCATCTTCGAACCCAAGCGCCGGTACTGGCTCAAGGGCGAGGTGGACCGCGAGAACCCGGGCGCCGCCGACAATCCGTTCATCGCTCAGGTGGTGCGCCGCGGCACCGACGCCACCGTGGTGGCCTGGGGCCCGCTGGTTCCGGTGGCCCTGGCCGCGGCCGAGACGGCAGCCGCTGAGGGCCGCCAGCTCGAGGTGATCGACCTGCGATCGCTCTCACCCATCGACTTTGACGCCCTGGAAACCTCGTTGCGTAAGACCGGCCGCATGGTGGTGGCCCATGAGGCCCCGACCTTCGGCGGACTCGGCGGGGAGATCAGCGCCCGGCTCACCGAACGCGCTTTCCTGGCACTGGAGGCCCCGATCCTGCGGGTCGGCGGCTTCCACCTGCCCTACCCGCCTTCCCGGGTGGAGGAGCAGTACTTGCCCGATCTGGACAAGATTCTCGACGCCGTCGACCGCTTGTTCACCTACTGACCACCCCGGACGCAGCGAGCAGAGAAGAGATAGCTCACATGGAGATTTTCAACCTTCCCGACGTCGGCGAGGGTCTCACCGAGGCCGACATCGCCGAGTGGCGCGTGAACGTGGGCGATACGGTTGCGGTCAACGACGTGCTCGTGGAGATCGAGACGGCGAAGTCCCTGGTCGAGTTGCCCAGCCCCTACGCCGGCACCGTGGTGCAGCGCTTCGCCGAAGAAGGCCAGACCCTCAACGTGGGTGAGCCCCTGATCGGCATTGCTACTGCTGATTCACCGGACACCGACGCTGACTCCGGAACCGCGGCCGCCGCGCAGGTGGGTCCCGACGATGCGGAGACGGCCCAAGACGAGGTGGAACCGGAGCCGGAACCACCAGCATCCAACGAGTCCGAGGCCCTGGTGGGCTCCGGCCCGGTGGCCGACCGCGCCGGTCGCCGTCGTCGCGTCAGCACTGCCGCGCCCGCTGCGTTGGCCCAGCCAGCTGCACCTGTTCAGCCAACCCCGCCGGCCGAACCCGAGCCCGAGCCCGAACCCGAGCCCGCACCGGCACTCGCGGCACCCGCTCGCCCGGCGAACAAGCTGGTCACCAATGTCCGCGAACGCACTGCGGAAGTGGCCGGACTCTGGCAGCGGGTGCTCGCCAAGCCGCCAGTGCGCCGGATCGCCAAGGAGCTCGGCGTCGACCTCACCCAGGTCACCCCCACCGGCGCCTACGGCGAGGTCACCCGCACCGACGTCGAGAATTACCTCAAGGAGCGCGACACCTACATCGAGCAGTCCGCCGGTTTCTGGATGCCCGACACCGGGGATAATGCCCAGCGCACCGAGCGGATCAAGGTCAAGGGGGTGCGCAAGGCCACCGCGAAGGCGATGGTGAAGTCCTACACGGAAGCTCCGCACGTCTCCATCTACGTCGACGTCGACGCCACCCGCACCATGGAATTCGTCAAGCGGCTCAAAGACAACCCCGACTTCGAGGGCGTGAAGGTCACCCCGCTGCTGATCCTGGCCAAAGCGGTGATCTGGGCCGCGGCGCGGAATCCGCACGTCAACGCCTCGTGGACCGACGAAGAGATCCTCGTCAAGCACTACATGAACCTCGGCATCGCCGCCGCCACCCCGCGTGGGCTGCTGGTGCCCAACATCAAGAACGCCCACGAGATGTCGCTGCGCGAGCTCGCCCACGCGCTCTCCACGCTGACCAAGCGCGCCCGCGACGGCAAGATGCAGCCCGCCGACATGTCTGACGGCACCATCTCCATCACCAACATCGGCGCCCTAGGCATTGACACCGGCACCCCCATCCTTAACCCCGGGGAAGTGGCTATCGTCGCCTTCGGCACCATCCGGCAGAAACCCTGGGTGGTCTCCGGGGAGGTCATCCCGCGTTGGATCACCACCCTGGGCGGATCCTTCGACCACCGTGTGGTAGACGGAGACCTCTCCGCCCGGTTCATGGCGGACGTGGCTGCGATCATGGAGGAGCCGGCTCTGCTGCTCGACTGAGCCGCTGCGACCATGACCGCCCCCGACACCACTCTGGACCGGCTGATCCGGATCCTCGAGGCCTTCGACGCCACCGCGCCGCAACTCACGGTGGCGGAGCTGGCCGTGCGAGCGGATCTGCCGCTGCCCACGGCGTATCGCTGGGTGGAGCGGCTGCACGGCTCCGGGCTGCTGCGTCGCCACCGAGACGGCACGGTGGGCCCCGGGTTGCGGCTGTGGGAGCTGGCCGCGCGCTCCTCGCCCACCTCTTCGCTGCGCGCCGCCGCCATGCCCTACCTCGACGACGTCCACGCGGTGCTGCGCCAACACACCCAGTTGGCGGTGCTCGACGACGACGGTGTGCTCGTGCTCGAGCGGCTCTCCGCGCGCGGGGCCGTAGCCAACCAAGCGACTGTGGCGGGGCGGCTGCCCTTGTTCACCACCTCCATGGGACTCACCCTGCTGGCGTTTTCCCGCCCGCACATCGCCGAAACCCTGATCGAGCGCCACCAGCACCGCCTGGGCATGCCGGTACGCCGCCCGGCCGGCGAACACGGCACCGCCGTCGGCGTGGTCAACCCCACCGAACCCGAGCTGCGCGCCCTGCTGGCCGAGGTGCGCCGCACCGGCTACGCCACCGTGCACGGCCGCCTCGATGTCGACACTACCGGCGTGGCCGTGCCCATCGAGCTGTCCCACCGCACCGCCGTCGGCGCCGCTGGCGTGCTCCCTGACGCGGTCGGCCGAGATACCGTGGCCGCCCTCGGCGTCGTCGTGCCCGCCCACTCCGAGCTCGCCCCCGGATTGGCACCCATGCTCATGGCCGCCGCCCGCGGCATCACCCGCACCCTGGCCCAGAACAACGATTCTCACTGAGTAAGAAACCGGGTGCGCGGCCGGGTAAGCTGCATCACACTGAAGACGAGAAAGCAACGCTGTGAAAGGCAGGCTCATGAACGTCACTCGCACCCAGGTCGGCATCGTGGGCGGCGGCCCCGCCGGGCTCATGCTCTCGCACCTGCTGGCCAAGCAGGGCATCAGCAACGTCGTCATCGAATCGCGTGACCACGACACGATCGCTAACACTCACCGCGCCGGCATCCTGGAGCAACCTAGCGTGGCCATGCTCACCGACACCGGTGTTGACGGTCGCGTCCTCACCGTCGGTGACGAGCACGAGGGCATCAACCTGCGGTTCAAGGGGGAGTCGCACCTGCTGAACTTCCCGGAGCTGGTCGACGCCACCGTCACCCTCTACGCTCAGAACGAGGTCTTCATTGACCTCGCCGCGGCCCGCGCCCGTGACGGCGGCGACGTGCGCTACGAATCCGAAGTCACCGAGATCTTTGACCTGAAAACCGACACCCCGAAATTCCGCTACCGCTCCGTGGCCGAAGGGGCCGACCCGGACGCGCTGCAGGAAGTGCACTGCGACGTCCTGGTCGGGGCGGACGGGTCCCGGTCCTTCTGCCGTCGCGCCGTGCGCGATGAGCCCGGCCATCAGGATTTCACCACCGAATACCCCTTCGCCTGGTTCGGCATTCTCTGCGAGGCGCCGAAATCCTTCCCCGAGCTGATTTACGCCAACTCCCCGCGCGGCTTCGCCCTGATTTCCCAGCGCTCCGAAACGGTGCAGCGCATGTACTTCCAATGCGACCCGAACACCAACGTGGACGATTGGTCCGAGGACCGGATCTGGGATGAACTGCAGTCCCGCGTGGCCGGCCCCGACGGCTTCGAGCTCAAGACCGGCCCGATTTTCGACAAAACGGTGCTGCCGTTCCGCTCCTTCGTCCGCGAGCCGATGAGCCACGGGAATCTGTTCTTGGCCGGCGACGCCGCCCACACCGTGCCGCCCACCGGTGCGAAGGGCCTCAACCTGGCCTTTGCCGACGTCCGGGTGCTCTTCGAAGCGCTCGATTCGTTTTACTCCACCGGCTCCCGGGCACTGCTGGATTCCTACTCCGACACCGCGTTGCGTCGGGTCTGGAAAGCCCAGAACTTCTCGTACTGGATGACCACCATGCTGCACACCACCGCCGAGGAGAACCCCTTCTCCACCCGCCGTTCCCTGGGTGACCTGGAGTCCGTGACCTCCTCGGTCTACGGCCGTCAGTACCTGGCCGAGTGTTACACTGGCTGGCCCAACTCCCGCCCCTGAGTGTGACTGATCTCATGCGATTCTCGCCAGATGAGAATCGTGATGACGGGCGGCGTATCCCACGTCACACTGAAAGAACCACCACTCGCGCACCGCACCCGCACCGAGTCATGAGTAGAAAGGAGCAGCCCGTGAGTCAAGACACCTCCGTTGAGGAGACCTTCAACAACAGCCACGTGCTGGACCCTGCCGCCACGCAGGACTCCCAGGAGAGCATCACCCAGCAGATCAACGACATCGCAGCGACGACGTCGGGGGAGACCCAGCCACGGCTGAACTACCCGCCGTACAAGTCCTCCGTGTTCCGTCACCCCACCAAGAACATGCACCACACCGACCCGGAGACCATCGAACTGTGGTCCCCTGCTTTTGGTCACCGTGACGTGCACACTCTGGAATCGGACCTGACCATCCAGGGCAATGGCGAGCCGATCGGTGAGCGCATCAAGGTCCGCGGTCGCGTTCTCGATGGCGACGGCCGCCCCGTGCGCGGCCAGCTCGTGGAGATCTGGCAGGCCAACGCCGCCGGTCGTTACGTGCATAAGCGCGACCAGCACCCGGCCCCGCTGGACCCGAACTTCGCCGGAGTCGGCCGCACCATCACCGGTGACGACGGCTCCTACGAGTTCACCACCATCAAGCCGGCACCCTACCCGTGGAAGAACCACCACAACGCGTGGCGCCCGGCTCACATCCATTTCTCGCTGTTCGGCACCGACTTCACTCAGCGGATGATCACCCAGATGTACTTCCCGGGCGATCCGCTGTTCGCGCTGGATCCGATCTACCAGGGCATCACCGACCAGAAGGCGCGCGACCGCCTGGTGGGCACCTATGACCACTCGGTCACCAGCCACGAGTGGAACACCGGCTACACCTTCGACATCGTGCTGACCGGCTCGAACCGCACCTGGATGGAAGATGAAGAGGGGGATCACTGATGCGCATCGATGAGACCACCGAGCGGATGGCCAACGGCAAGCTGTTCCCCACCCCGGGACAGACCATTGGCCCGTTCTTCGGCTACGCTTCCGGCTACGAGCAGGTGCACCTGCCCTGGCGCGACGGCAACCTGCTGATCAATCCCGCCCACCCGAATGCCGTGCGCCTTACCGGTACCGTGTACGACGGCAACGGCGACCCCATTCCGGACGCCATGCTGGAGATCTGGCAGGCCGACGAGAACGGTGAGATCCCGCAGAAGTCGGGCTCGCTGGTGCGTGACGGCTTCACCTTCACCGGCTGGGGCCGCGGCACCGTGGACAACGAGGGCACCTACACCTTCTCCACCGTGAACCCCGGAGCCACCGAAGAGGGCAAGGCGCCGTTCATCCACCTGGTGATCTTTGCCCGCGGTCTGCTGAACAAGCTGCACACCCGGATCTACCTTCCCGACGACGAAGCCGCACTGGCCCAGGATCCGCTGCTGAGCTCGCTCGATGAGACCCGGCGTCAGACCCTGATCGCCCGGCGTGACGACGAGGGTGCACTGCACTTCGACGTCTGGATCCAGGCGACCGGCGAGCACGCCGACAAGGAGACGGTGTTCCTGGAGTTCCCCGGTATCGAATACCCGGTGCACGACTGACACTGCCGCCCGGCGGGTCGGTCGCAGCCTCGTTCAAGATGACAGGCTGTGACCGGCCCGCCGCGCCCGCGTGTGCGCCAACACGCTACCCTTGGACACATCAGACCCCAACGATGACCGATACCCTGTGGGAAACCACGATGAAATCGGTTGCACAGGAGCCGCGCTCGACATGATCGATCATCCCTCATCCGCATCCGTGGACGCCGGGTTGCTCAACCCCGGATGGGCCGCTTCCGTCGTGGCCGGGATGACCTCCGATCACTCCTTCCTGAAAACCCTGCTCGACGTCGAAGCCTGCTGGACCGAGGTGCTGGCCGACGTCGGCGTGGTCTCCGTTGAACAGGCCGAAGCCGCCCGTTCGGCCACGGATCCTGCTAGTTATGATCTCGTCGCCCTGGCCCGCGAGGCCCAGGGTGGCGGCAACCCGTTGATCCCGGTGCTCAAGGCCATGCGCTCCCGCGTGGGCAGCGCCTCGACGTCGCTGCACATGGGGGCCACCAGCCAGGACATTATCGACACCGCTCTGATGGTGATGTCCTCCCGGGTCTCCGCCTCGATCCTGACCGATATCAAGACCGCCGTCGCCGCGCTGATCGAGCTGGCCCGCACACACCGCGAGACTCCCATGGTGGCCCGCTCCCTGGCCCAGCATTCGCTGCCCTCCACCTTCGGGCTGCGAGTGGCCGGCTGGGCCGCCGGACTCGCGCAGGCCGGCCAGCACCTCGAGCAAGCCTCCGCCCAGCTGCCCGTGCAGTGGGGTGGCGCCGCCGGAACCATGGCCAACCTCTCCGGCCGGGTGGCCCGGGCCCACCGCACCGGCCGACTCGACGCCGGCATCACCGTCTTCGACCTGGTTGACCGCCTCGCCGAAAAGCTGGGCCTGCAGGCCCCGCCCGCCCCTTGGGACACCAACCGCCTGGTGGTCACCCGCCTGGGTTCCGCGCTGGCCGACACCGTGGTGGCCTGCGGCAAGATCGCCAACGATGTGCTGATTTCCGCCCGCATCGAGAACGGCGAACTCGGCGAGCCCCTGGCGGAAGGTCGTGGCGGCTCCTCGGCCATGCCGCACAAGCAGAACCCCGTGCTCTCCGTGCTCATCCACTCCGCCGCGCTCTCGGCCCCCGGGCTGCTCGCCCAGCTCTACACCGGTGCCGGTGCTGCGAATGAGGAGCGTCCCGACGGCGCCTGGCACACCGAGTGGCCGGCCCTGCGCCAGCTGCTGCGGCTGGCCGGCGGGGCCACCCAGATGACCACCGAGCTGGCCTCCGGGCTGCGCGTGCACACCGATGCCATGCGGCACAACCTGGAACGCACCGGCCCGCTGCTGGTCTCCGAGCGCATCATGGCCGAGCTGGCCCCGGTCATCGATGCCGCCGCCGGTGAGGCCGGGGCGGGCAAGTCCCGCATCCAAGAGGTGGTGGATCGGTCGCTGGCCGAGGGGGCCGACTTCGCCGTCTTGCTGCGCGAGATCACCCCGGATACGGTCTCCGACGCCGAGCTGGCCGATCTGCTCGACGTCGCCCAATACACCGGCGAAGCCGCCACCCTGGTGGATCGCCTCACCGCCGAATATGAGGAATGGAGCCGAGCATGACCGTCCCCCAGATCACCGCCCTGCGCCTGAACGACGCCCCCGCCGACACCGTGAAGGACGTGCTGTTCGTCGGCGCCGGACTGGGCACCGGTGTCCAGGGGCTCTGGGGCGAAACCGCCCAGCAGCTCACCGACCGCTTCCACGTGGTGGGCTGGGACCTGCCCGGTCACGACGCCTCCCCGGCCCACACCGACGAGCTGTCCATCAGCGACCTGGCCCAGGCGGTGGCCGACCTGGTGCGCTCCCAGCACGAGACCGGGTCCATCGCCGCCGGCGCGAAGGTCTACTACGCCGGCGTCTCTATCAACGGCGCGGTCGCCCTGCAGCTCGGGCTCGACCACGGCGACCTCTTCGACGGCATCGCCCCCATCTGCACCGGTGCGAAAATCGGAGAGCCTGCCTCATGGAAGGAACGCGCCGAACTCGTGGAGAAGGCCGGCACCCCCACCATGGTCGCTGGCTCCGCTGCCCGCTGGTTCGCCGAAGGGTTCATCGAGGCCCAGCCCACCCGGGCCACCACCCTGCTGCACACCCTGCAGGATGCCGACCGGCACTCCTACGCCCGCCTGTGCGAGGCCCTTGCCGGTTTTGACGTGCGCGAGCGCCTTGGTGAGATTTCCACTCCGATCGTCTCCATCCAGGGCAGCGATGATCAGGTCTGCTCGGTGGACGACGGCGCCTTCATCGCCGAGAACGTCCAGCACGGCACCGCCGAGGTCGTCGACGGCGTGGCCCACCAGGCACCCGTCGAGAAGCCCGAGGCCGTGGCCGAGCTGCTGCGTACCCGCTTCGCCTGACCCGAGATAGACACAGAGAAGAGCACCCACCGCATGACTGAGCAGAACCCCGCCGACGCGCAGACCCCCGTCGGCCACCAGATGGACCGCACCTCCCAAGAGGTCTACGACGCCGGCATGGAGGTCCGCCGTGAAGTGCTCGGCAACGCCCACGTCGACCGCGCCGAGTCCAAAAAAGACGAGACCACTGAGGACTTCCAGAACCTCATCACCCGGTACGCCTGGGGCACCATCTGGACCCGCCCCGGCCTCGACCGCCGCATGCGATCAGCGGTGACCATCTCCGCCATGGTCTCCGGCGGGTACTGGGAAGAGTGCGCCATGCACCTGCGCGCCGCCCTGCGCAACGGCCTGAGCCGCGAGGAAATCAAAGAGATCCTGCTCCAGACCGCCATCTACTCCTCCGTGCCCGCCGCCAACGTAGCGTTCAAACTCGCCCAGGAGGTCTTCGCCCAGGTGGACGAGGACCTCGCCGCCGGCAAAGAACTCTGACCTGCACCTCCTTCGCCCCCTGTCTTTCCCTCGTCTCCTCCTGAAAGGATCGGCCCGATGACCGAATTGACCGACGCATATATTTACGACGCCGTCCGCACCCCCTTCGGCAAGGTGGGTGGCGCCCTGGCCAAGACCCGACCCGACGACCTGGCGGCCCTGATGGTCGGCGAATCCGTGAAGCGTGCCCCGGCCCTGGCCGACAACGGCATCGGCGTCGATGAGGTGATCCTCGGCAACGCCAACGGCGCCGGCGAGGAGAACCGCAACGTCGCTCGCATGGCCACCCTGCTCGCCGGACTCGACACCTCTATTCCCGGCACCACCGTGAACCGGCTCTGCGGATCCTCTCTCGACGCCGCCATCATCGGCTCCCGCCAGATCAACACCGGTGAAGCCGACGTCGTGCTCGTCGGTGGCGCAGAATCCATGTCACGTGCCCCCTGGGTGCTGCCTAAGACTGAGCGCCCCTTCCCCATGCACAACCTCGAGCTGGCCAACACTACCCTGGGCTGGCGGCTGATCAACAAGAATATGCCGAAGGAATGGACCGTCTCCCTCGGCGAGGCCACCGAGCAGCTGCGCGAGAAGTACGGGATCACCCGCGAGCGGATGGACGAGTTCGCCGCGAACTCCCACCAGCTCGCTGCCCAGGCCTGGGAGGCCGGCAAGTACGACAACCTCACCGTTCAGGTTCCCGACGTCGACCTGGCCCGAGATGAAACCATCCGCCCCGACTCCACCGCCGAGTCGCTGTCCGGGCTGCGCACCGTGTTCCGCAAGGAGAACGGCATGGTCACTGCTGGCAATTCGTCTCCCATGAACGACGGCGCCTCCGCCGCCTGGCTGGGATCCGAGAAGGGCGCCGACATCCTCGGCCTGCAGCCTCTGGCCCGCATTGCCGGCCGCGCCACCGCCGCCAACGAGCCGCAGTACTTCGGCTACGCCCCGGTGGATGCCGCGAACCTGGCGCTGAAGCGGGCCGGCATCACCTGGGATGACGTCGCCGCTGTGGAACTTAATGAAGCCTTCGCAGCCCAGTCACTGACCTGCACCGACGCTTGGGGCGTGGACCTGGAGATCGTCAACGCCTGGGGCGGTGCCATCGCCATCGGCCACCCGCTCGGCGCCTCCGGCACCCGCGTGCTGGGCACCCTGGCGCGCCGACTCGAGGAATCGGGCGACCGCTGGGGCGTGGCCGCGCTGTGCATCGGTGTCGGCCAGGGCATCGCCGTCGTCATCGAGAATGTCACCGCCCGCTGACCGAGACCCACGAGGCCCCCAGGTCTCCCCATTCCCCTTCAGGAGGACACATGCTGGAATTCGTAGATTCCGCAAAAGAAGCCGTCTCCCGCATCACCGATGACTCCACCGTGCTCATTGGTGGTTTCGGCAACGCCGGCCAGCCCATGGAGCTGATCGACGCCCTGCTCGACTCGGGCGCGACCAACCTGACCGTCGTCAACAACAACGCCGGCCAGGCCGACGCCGGGCTTGCGTTGCTCATCAAGGAACGCCGCGTCGCCAAGATCATCTGCTCTTTCCCCCGCCAGTCCGACTCGTGGCACTTCGATGAGGCGTACCGCAATGGCGAGATCGAGCTCGAGCTGGTACCCCAGGGCAACCTGGCCGAGCGCATGCGCGCCGCCGGTGCCGGCATCGGCGCCTTCTTCGGCCCCACCGGCTACGGCACCGAGCTGGCCGAGGGCAAGGAAGTTCGCGAGATCGACGGTAAACACTACGTGCTGGAACACCCGATTCGCGGCGACTTCGCCCTGATCAAGGCCTACCAGGCAGACCCGTACGGCAACCTGCGCTACCGCAAGACCGCCCGCAACTTCGGCCCGGTCATGGCCACGGCAGCCGAGCACACGATTGTGCAGGTCGACGAGGTGGTCGAGGGGTGCCTGGACCCGGAGAACGTGGTGACCCCGGGCATCTACACCGACACTATCGTGACCATCCCGACCGCATCGGGTGAGAAGCAGCGCGCAGAAGATGCCGCGGTCGCTGCCGGACAGCCCAAGCCCTGCGCCCCCAGCGCCGGACAGCAGAACTGACGCGAGGAGAGGACACCATGGCAACTATCACTGATACTCCGCTGGACCAGGACGCCCTGGCCAAGGTCATCGCCGATGACATTCAGCCCCACTCGTTCGTCAACCTCGGCATCGGCCAGCCCACCAAGGTGTCGAATTACCTGGACGCCGAGAAGCGGGTCACCCTGCACACCGAAAACGGCATGCTGGGCATGGGACCGCAGGCCACCGGCGACCAGATCGACGAAGACCTGATCAACGCCGGCAAGATCCCGGTCACCGAGTTGCCGGGCGCCAGTTACTTCCATCACGCTGACTCGTTCGCGATGATGCGCGGCGGCCACTTGGACGTCTGCGTGCTCGGTGCCTACCAGGTCTCCGCCAAGGGCGACCTGGCGAACTGGTCCACCGGCAAGCCCGGGGCGATCCCTGCCGTTGGTGGGGCCATGGACCTGGCTATCGGTGCGAAAGACACCTACGTGATGATGGACCTGTTCACCAAGAAGGGCGACGTGAAGCTGCTGCCCGAGTGCACCTTCCCGCTCACCGGTGTGGGCTGCGTCTCCCGCATCTACTCCGACAAAGCGGTGCTGTTGCTGGATGAGACCGGTGTGGTTAAGGTCCGCGAGCTGCATGGCATCACCTTCGATGAGCTGAAGGACGCCCACCGCGGCGTCGAATTCGAGCTGCTCGAAGACTGATCCCCCCAGATCACGGTTACTCCGTGAACGACGTCGGCCGGGTCGCGCATCACTGCGCGGCCCGGCCGTTGCCGTTGGGGTTATTGAGTTGTGAGGGCTGATACGGGGTCAGAGGTTGCGGCGGACGCCGGCGCCGTTCTCGGAGATCTTGCCGTCGACCTTGGCGCCCTTGTAGACGAAGAGGTTGCCGTCGCTCTTCTCGGTGACGTTGCCGTCCACACGAGCGGTCTTGAACAGGTAGAGCTGGCCGGTACCGTTCTCGGTGACATTGCCGTCGACCTTGCCATACACGCGCAGGGTGCCGGCACCGTTTTCAGTGACGTTACCGTCTACCTTGCCGCTGGCGCGGACGTTCAGGTCGCCGGAATCAGCCTCGGAGATGTTGCCATCGACCTCGCCATAGGTGGTCACGCTCCCGGCACCGCTCTCGCTGACGTTGCCGTCGACCTTGCCGGTTTTAGCGATCACCACGGAGCCGGAGCCGATCTGGCGGACGTTGCCGTCGACTTCGCCGCGGATGGTGACGGTGCCGCTGCGCACGGTCAGGTTTCCGTCGATCTTTTTGCCTGCCGGCACGGTGTAGTTGCCCGTGCGGCTGACGTTGTCATCAGCCACAGCGAGGGAGGGAGTCGCGGTCAAGAGCAGAGCAGCGACGGCAGCACCGGCAATGACGTTTCTCTTGTTCATGGCTAGGTCCTTTCAAGGAGATGTCCCGGAGGACATCTCCGGCGACTCCTTGAAGATAAACAGGCATCGTGAAGCAGCTGTGAGAGCACGGTGAGAAATCGATGAGACCGAATCGGTGCTCAACCGGCGTTGGCGCCGTGCAGAGAAACGCCGGCGGGCGACAGCCTCGCGAGGAGGGTGCCGCCCACCGGTGTGATGCGCATTGGTCGAGGTGGACAGTCGGTTCTGTTTGCTGGATGCGTTTCCTCTGGTCAGCGACCGGCTTCACGAGCCAGCGCCATCAGATCGGCGTCACGTCGTGGCGCCATGTCAGGGCGCGGCAGACCACAGTTCAGCGTCAGCACGACGGTGGCCAGCAACAGAACCGACAGTGCCGGTGCGCTGAGGATCCACAGTGCTGCGGCGATGCCGAGGGCGATCAGGCGGCCAGACCAGAGGGATAAGCGTCGGGGGAGATGTCCCACGATGAAATTCCTTTGTTCGTTCAGGAGAGGGAGGGTTGGTGGTGTACCCGCATGAAGGCACAGAAGAGCCAGCCCTGAGATCCATCACCGAGCCCCTTTCCGAAATTGGGCGCACGACATCACGGCGTGTGCGTTTCGGAAGAGTCACGTGCCGGGCGAGATCACCGGACACACGAGCGGTGTGGCAGGGAGCGGGATGCGAGGAACGGTGCGAGCCAGTGACCTGAAGACAGGCCTACTCGTCGGCTGGGACGGTCTGGGGCGCGGTCCAGCGTCGTCCGCAGTACGGACCATGATGGTGGATGCCGCTCAGGTCCCCGAAATCGGGTCCTGTCATAACGTCAGCAGGGGGAGCAGGTGAGACGGCGGCGTGCGCGCATCTCGTCACGGCGGCGAGAGCAACGGCTCTAGCCTCGCGGAATTTTAGGAAAAGACCTTTGTCATCATGAATCTGCCCTGCTTTCTTGCTCTGGGTGCTGTTCGAGCCCTTCCAGCTGAAGAGCGTCGAGATCAAACCCGAGCATGTGGTGATGGAATCGCAGTGAAGTGTGATGCGTTCCACAGAAAAACGTATCACAGATCTCGAGCGTGTGGAACCGTGCCCGATGATGGGGCGCGGCGCCCTGATGGTGATGGTGAAGGCGACGGGCGCCGGGTCAGCGTCCTGCTTCCCGTGCCAATGCCAGAGAGTCGACCGTGTGGCGCGGCGCCATCTGTGCTCGATGCGCACCGCCGACGAGGTGTATCAAGGCAACGGCGAGCAAGATCAGCGACCAGGCCGGTGCTCCGAGGAACCATAGGAACATGGCTAGGATCAGCAAGGCGGTCCGAGGAATCCAAGGGATCAGGGGATGGAGGGGGTGTGTCATGGCGGGGTCCTTCGTAGACTGGTGTAGAGATCACTTTGCAAAGAACCCTTTGCAAAGGTTGTTATGCAAAGGTACCTCTGTTTATGGCTGAAGACAAGACCCCTGTACAAGACCCCTATGACGCGCTTCCGGGGGAGTCTGATCTGCAGATGAATGCGAAGACGATGAAGGCTTTTGCGCACCCCCTGCGCATGCGGATGTACACCTTCCTGTCAGACCACGGATCAGCCACCGCGACCAGGCTGGCTGAGGAGCTCAATGAGAGCACCGGCCAAACGAGCTATCACCTGCGTCAGCTCGAAAAGCATGGGCTGGTAGAAGAAGATACAGAGCGAGGGTCCGGTCGTGAGCGCTGGTGGAAACCCGTTGGTTACTCCCTGCGTCGTCACCTCATCCAGGGAGATTCGGGATCGGATCCGGCGATGAATCTGTTGATCAACGAGCAGGTGCGGGATCGTTCGGAAAAGCTGCGACACTGGCTGACCACCATGGACTCGGCGCCGCAAGAATGGGTAGAGGCATCTATTTTGTCGACCAGCACGGCAACGATGACTCCCGAGCAGGCCCGAGCACTCACTCAAGAGCTAATGGAGGTGCTGGAGCGGCACACCGAAGCCGCCGAGGCTGCACCCAATGCTGCGGCCTCGGATCAGGCGCAACGTGTCCGGATCTATCTCAGCCTCTTCCCCTTGGAGACCGGCGTCGCAGAGTGAACTGCGGTCTAACGTGTCCGTAGACTTCGGTAAAATTTCAAACAGTGATCATTCCGAGAGTACGTGGATGGTTACTCGGATGAAAGGAACCGAATCGCGCTGTGAGCAAGCGGAAAGCGTTTGACCATTCGACTCCAGTGCGGCCCTCGAAAAAGCGGAGAGGCCCGTCGACGTCGCGATGGATCGTGTTGCTGGCTTTCCTGTCCCTTCTGGTCACGATGGTGGCCAATCAGGGGGTTGCCGGAATCGCGCTGACCGCAGTGGTGTTCGCGGTGTTTTTGGGGATCAGCGCGCTCTATGCCCTGGTGCTGCGCCGCCCGAGCTGGATGGGTCTGCGTCGTCCGCAAACCACTGGCAAGGCGCTGGGCGCGAGCGTCGTGATGTTCCTGGCGGCGACGGTGGCTTTCGGAGCCACCCTGCCGGACACGGATGATGAAACCACTGCCTCAGGCTCGGCTGTCTCCGCTTCACCGTCCGCGACTCAAGCCTCCCCGACCGAGAGCGTTGAGCCGAGTGAAACGAGCGCTTCCAGCCCGTCACCGACCGAGGCGAGCGAAGCTCCCACCCTGAGCGAGGAACCGGCTCCCTCCCTTTCGGAGACCGGTGCGTCCCCGAGTACGAGTGCAGAGCCCTCTCAGGGAACAGCACTGGCGCAACTCGAGACGATCGAGATTAAGGGGCGCGCGCCACGGACCGGCTATGACCGTGATCTGTTCGGCCGAGGCTGGAAAGATCCAGATCGCAACGGCTGCGATGCCCGCAACGACATGCTCAATCGAGATCTGACTGAGGTAGTGCACCGTCCGGGGACCCAGGGGTGCGTGGTGGCATCCGGTGTGCTGCACGATCCCTTCACCGGCACGCGCATCGATTTCGTGCGCGGCAACGACACCTCGGTTCTGGTGCAGATCGACCACGTGGTGGCCCTGTCGGACGCCTGGCAGAAGGGCGCCCAGCAGCTCTCCCCGGAACAGCGTGAAGTCTTCGCGAACGACCCGCTGAACCTGCTCGCCGTCGACGGTCCCACCAATATGGCCAAGAGTGATTCGGATGCCGCCACCTGGCTGCCCCCGAACAAAGCGTTCCGCTGTGAATACGTGGCGTTGCAGACCGCGGTGAAAGCCAAGCACCATCTCTGGATGACTCAGGCCGAGCATGATGCGATCCACCGCATTCTGACCACCTCGTGCCCGGATCAACCGGTTCCGTCTGATGAAGGGGGAGTGGCCGTGCCAGCGGCGGCAACCTCCGCCACCCAGGCGCCGGTGCAGACCGGCGCGCCGGCTCCGGCACGCCCCGTGCCGGCCGCCTCGCGAGACGAACAACCGGCTCCTGCGGCGGATGTGTACTACCAGAACTGCTCCGAAGTGCGTGCCGCCGGTGCCGACCCGATCTACCCCGGGGACCCGGGGTGGCAGACCAAATTCGATGGCGACGGCGACGGAGTGGGCTGCGAGTAGCAAGGCGCCGGGGCTACGCGAGTTTTTCTACGGCCGATAGAATAACTCTAAGGTGAGACCGCCGTGTGGTCTTGCACACTGCTCTTGAGGGAGAATTTGGTGAGGGACATGCACGACATTCGAGCTCCATACACCTTGGAAGTCACCGGTAAGGCCATTGCGCAGATCGAGGACGCGAAGGACGCGATTCCCGCGGGAACCCCGATCAATATCGCGTTCCTTGGAAATGAGCACCACAGCCAACGTGTCAACGCGGCCAGCGTGATTCGCGCTGGCGGGTTTGAGCCGGTCCCGATCATTTCCTCCCGCCGTCTGCGCTCCGGAGAAGATCGAGATCAGCTCATCGACGCACTGTTCGCCGTCGCGTCGCCGAGTCGGGTCTTGCTGGTCGGTGGAGATCCTGACCTGCAGGCGGGTCCCTTCGAGAACTCGATGGAGCTCATGTCCACCGCATTCCTGGACGGATACGACATCCAGCAGGTCGGTATCGTCGCGTATCCAGAAGGGCACCCGAAAATCGAAACGGACATACTCTGGGACAGTCTGCGTTGGAAACTCGGCTTCCTGCAGGATGCCGGGCGAGACGTCGAGATCACCACGCAGTACGCGCTTGACCCAGAGTCCATCGTGGAATGGCTGAAGAGCCTGCGCTCCGAAGGGATCACCGTTCCCGTGCGGATCGGTGTGCCGGGGCCGGCGAAGGCCAGTACTATCGTGGGTTACGCGCGTCAGTTCGGGGTGAACATCACGGACGATGCGGCGGAACGATATGGCGTGGCTACCGTTGATGGCGATAGGGAATTCGACGGTGACCGACAGTTCGGCGCCGACCAATTCTTGGATGACCTTACCGCGGGCCTGAACCGCTTGAGCAACGAGGATCGAGGTGACGTGCTGTTCCACCTGTACCCGTTCGGCGGAATGGCCGACAGCGTGCGGTGGATCAACCGTCGCCTCGCGAACTGAGCTTAGTGAGTAGCTGAATGGTCCACGTGGGCGCGGACGGCGGTGCCGGTCTCGTCGAGCCAGGACTGTGAACGGGCGTAGTTGATCATCGCGTCGAACTCCTCATCCCACTCAGGGTCATCGATGCGGGCGTGATCGCGCAGCTCGGAAATGCTCAGCCAGGCGTGCTCGCCGTCGAGGCGGCCCAGGCCGGTGCTGGTGAGCACCTGGTCGACGTCGTCCATCGTGACGCCGCGTGCCTGCACGGCCAGGGCTTTGAGGTCGTGCTTCTGCTCCACCACGAGTCCGGTGTCTGCGGTGATGGCAACGATCATTCCGGTGACTCCTCGCTGTCGTCGGTGTCGAAGATCCGGGTGTGGAACTCGTCGTTGAGCTCCTGGACCTGATCTTCGAGCGCGTTGAGATCGTGGGCCGGAAGGCACGAGCTGCGGGCGTTGAGCGCGGTGTGACTGCCTTCGGAGGTGAGCGAGACGATCTCACCCCCGTTATCCTCGTCCAGCCAGGTGAGCGTGGTGTATCCGGCCATGGATGCGGGTCTGTCCGCCTCACTGTAGCCCACCGCGCCGAAGAGGTCATCACCGGTGTCGGCTACGAGCACCGGATCGAGATCCTGTACTGAGAGGTTATCCATCACGATGCGGGCGGCCTCGGTGGGCAGTGCGCCGTTATCGGCGGTGGTCATGCCGAGGGTGGTGCTGTCTGAGGGCTCCCCGGACTCGCTGGGCGCGCTCGGGGTGGTGGTGGGAGTGGGTGTCGCCGAGCCCGCGGCGTCGAGTACCTCGTCGGGCACGTCGCAGGAGATCACCCGGTAGGGGCGGTTGTTCGGTAGCGGCATGCGCAGGCTCTCGCCACCGGCGTCGATCATGGACTCCACCATGGTGGTCAATGCGGGGAGCGCCTCGGCCGCGTGCTGTTCGGCGGGGCGCAGCTGCAGAAATTCTGTGGCTTCGTCGTCGAACGAGACCAACCCGTTGGTGGACTGGGCGGCACCTTCGGAAGAGTCCGCGCTCGCCGATGGTTCGGCAGTGGAGGAAGAGTCAGCGTCCGCGCTGGGAGAAGTCGACGGGGTGGCGTTGCTGAAGTCGTCGAGGTTGTCGAGACCTTCCAGGGCTTCGCCGCAACCGGTCAGCGCCAGGGCGGCAACGGAGGCGAGGGCGCAGGTGGACAGCGCAGCGCGCCGTCGTCGTGGGGCACGTTGAACAGTGGAGGGTGCGAGTGTCATGGGGAAGTCCTCGTCAACAGGGTGCTCGGTGCGTCAGTGCCTACCAGTCTACCGGCCCCGCGTTACTTGCCCGATGCGCCGACCTTGATGGGGGAACAGGTCTTGTACCCGGAGACGCGTATGGTGGCGTCCGTGTTTCCGGCGCTCGGTGTGCTGTTCGGCGTCGGTGTCTGGTGGTACTTCCGCAGGCCCGCTCAGGTCCCGCAGTAGGTGACGAACCGCCCGAACGTCTCCGGGGCCGGCAAAGCGTAGCGCTCGCGGCCCGGCTGCTCCGCGAACGGGTGCCGTTGGACCTCCAACAGACTTTGGAACGGCGCCAGATCACGCTCGGCCGTATCCCCGAAGTCCAGCTCGCCGGTGGCTGCGGCCAGGGCTTCCTCGACCAGGTGGTTGCGCGGAATGTAGATCGGGTTGGTCCGGTCCATCAGCTCCGGGTCCGGGCCCAGCTGCTGCCAGTCCTCCACCCAGGCGTGAAATTCTGCGTCGTCGGGAACTACCTGTGCCAGCGTGGCCGGAATTTGGTCGGCGGGCACCTGTGCCGCCGTGGCGAGGATGCGGAAGAACGAGGTGTAGTCGGTGCGGTGCTGGGCCATCAGGGCGAACAGCCGATCGGTGAGATGCTTGAGCACATCGTCGTTTGTTGTTGCACTTAACCCGAGCTTGGTGCGCATCCCGTCGAACCATGCCTGCCGGTGCGCCTCGGCAAAGTCATTCAGCACCTGCTGGGCGGCCTCGATGGCGCGGTTCGGGTCGTCGTCGATGAGCGGCAGTAGAGTCTCCCCGAGGCGGGCCAGATTCCACTCTGCGATGGGCGGCTGGTTGCCGAAGGCGTAACGACCCTGGTGGTCGATCGAGGAGAACACGGTGCGCGGATCCAATTCGTCCATGAACGCGCACGGCCCGTAGTCGATGGTTTCCCCGGAGATCGTCATGTTGTCGGTGTTCATGACCCCGTGGATAAAGCCGAGCTGCAACCACTGTGCAACCAGTTTCGCCTGGCGGTGAGCGACCTCCCGGAACAGAGTGAGTGCTGCCGGAACCTCGGGATGCTGCGCGACGGCGCTCGGGTAGTGCCGGTGCAGCGACTCCTCGACCAGCCGTGCGACCAGCCCAGAACTCTCGGCGTTCTCAGCATTGGACTCCAGGGCGTGAGCATATTGGAAGCTGCCGACCCGCAGGTGGCTGGACGCGACCCGGACCAGCATCGCACCGGGACCGCCGGTGTCTCGGTACACCTCACGGCCGGTGGTGATCACGGCCAGGGCGCGGGTGGTGGGCACGCCGAGCGCGTGCATGGCTTCGCTGATCAGGTACTCGCGCAACATCGGGCCGAGCACGGCCTGCCCGTCAGCGGCACCCCGGGCGAAGGGGGTGCGGCCCGAGCCCTTCAGATGCAGGTCCAGGGTGCGCCCCTCGGCGTCGGTGATCTCACCGAGCAACAGCGCCCGGCCGTCGCCCAGCCGCGGCGAGTACATGCCGAACTGGTGGCCCGCATAGCCCTGGGCCACCGGTTGAGCATCCTCAGGCAACGCCTCTCCGGTCAGAAAGCGCAGCCCGTCCGCGGTGCGCAGCCATTCGATGTCGAGCCCCAGATCCTGCGCCAGCTCCTCGTTGAGGATCACCAGCCCCGGGTCGTACGTGGCCTCGGCCTGCCACGGAATGGACAGCTCGGGAAACGCCTGCGCGAAGCGGGCGCTCAAGGTGATCGGGGCGCTGGAAACAGCCATAAGGCCATCGTAGACCCGCGGTCAACCGCTAGACTCACACCGGGAACGGTATACAGAGGAGGGTCGATGCCCCCGGTGGAGAATCTCTCGCTCGAGGACGGAGAGCTCAGCACGGTGGCCGGACGTGCCGGGCTGATTGCCGCGGATCTCGAATCCGACGGTGCCCTGGTGGGCGTGGACGGCGCGGTCAGCACGGCCATGCCCGGATCGCGGGCCCGCACCAGCTACAGCCAGGCCTTGACCGCCGTCAACGAGGCGGTTTCCGCACTGGCGGAGGGGGTCACAGAGACCGCAGGCAACGCAGAGTTCGCCGAGGTTGACTTGCTCAGCCAGGACCAGGCCGGTGTGACCCGGCTGTTCCCTGGGGTGGGAACGGGGCCCACCCCATGAGGTGGGAAGACGTGCGCCGCTGGAACGCCGAGCCACTGCTGCGAGCGTACGACGAATTTCTTCTGCGCGAAGGAACAGCCGAAACCGCAGGCCAGGACCTGTTTCGCATGGCCGGAAGCATCGCCTCGACCGGGGAGACGGCCACGGCGCTGCGCACCCGGCTGACCGAGCTGCGCGCCGATTCCGACCTGATCGAGGCGCTGCTCAGCGACGGGGTGACCGCACTGCTGGTGGCCAGCCAGGGGGTTGGGGAGATCGAGCAGCACGTGCGCGAATGCTATGCGAGTGCCACCGACCAGGGCCTCGTGCTGCACGACGACGGACGAGTATCCATCGCCGAGTCGACCTTCGCCCGGGCACGCGAGCAGAGTGAGCGGATGTCCGAAGAGTACGGCTACTCGATGCCGGTGGAACACACCCCGGCACTGACGATCGCCATCAGCCATCGCATCTCGCTGGAAGAGCGGATCGAACGGCTGCTGGGCACCGCCGACGACGTCGACACAGACCTGGTCACCGCGCTGGACTCTTTGGCCGACGGCAACGCCAGCGACACCGCCGTCGAGACCTCTCAGCTCACCCCGAACCAGCTACCGGATCTGAGTCTGCTCACTGACGCGGGCACGGCAGCCGAGGTGCGCGGGGTCTGGGACAGTCTGGACGCCACCACCCAGCAGCGCTTGCTCGAGGAGCATCCCGAGGTGCTCGGCAACCTCGACGGGATCCCCTTCCAAGACCGGGTCACCGCAAATAGCATCACCATCGACGAAACGGTGGGGGAGATCGACATCGAGATCGAGGACATCCAGCAGCAACTGGACGAACTGGATCTCACCACGATCACCAACCGGGCCGACGCGTACGAGCACGTCAACACGAAAAACGATCTGGAGGAGCGCCTCGACGAACTCATCCCCGAGCGCGAGTACCTGAACAGTCTGCTGGCCCCGGGTAGTGGCGCAGTGCTTTTCGACCGCGACAACGACCGGATCATCCAGGTGATGGGGGATCTCACCCAACCCGCCGACGAGGTCATCACACATGTGCCAGGCACCTCCACCACCTGGGAGAGTTTCGTGGACGGTTCGGTGCAGAACATTCCGCAGTACATGGTGGAAACCGGCGCCGAGGACGGGCAAAACGTCGTCGGGTTCGCCGTCAAAGATGGCCCGTGGGTGACCTGGACGGGCGAGCGCAGCAATATCAGCAGCAACAGCATGCAGGAGCTCGGCGACCGGGTGCACAGCTTCACCGACGCCGCGGGACTCGAGAACAGTTTCCGCGACGCCGAAACCACCGGCACCGGGCACAGTGCGGGGATGACCGTGCTCTCCGGGGCGGAACAAGCCGGATCGCACTATGACAACGTCATCTCGCTGGCCGGCTCCTACACCGTGAACGACTGGGAAGCGAACCCCACCACCGAATACGATCATATGCAGTACGGTTGGGACGCCATCAACGCCGTGGACGTGGCCAAGTCCAACACGCCGCACCAGATGACCGATACTTTCGAACAGCACCATTTCGAGGGGGAACCGAACCGCTTCTGGATCTTCCCCCGCGGAGTAGAACACCACACGCGCATGCAGCAGGGCCCGGCCACGAACCAGGAAGTGCTCGATCAGATCTATCTGGAGGCGATGAACTGATGACGACGTCGCAACCCCCCGGCGGCGAGCCGCTCACGTTGCCGCAGGCGCGGAACACCGCGCTCGAGCTGGTGGCTGAGGCGCTAGCGCTCGTCCCGGAATCGGTGCGAGCCGCAGCCGATCAGCAACCGCCCCGCCCCGGTGAAGTGGCCCGCACCCTGGTGCCCGGCGATGTGCTGGACGGGCCCCAGAACCGGTCCGAAGCCCAGGGCGCCCGACGCTACCAATACCCCGGCGGCGGCTCCGTGGCGGTGCTCCCCGGCACCGACGTCCACCGCCTGGCCACCGAGATCATCGACGAGCTCGAACAGCGCCCCGGTTGGTCCGCCCAGCAACGCTCACAGCCCTCCGCCCATCTGAGCGATCAGCGAATCCTCACGGCCCCCGGCGGCTACGCGGTCTCGGTGCTGCCGATGCGTGCGGAGACGCAGCAGCCATTCATCCGGGTTTCCGTGCTGAGCCCCGGATTCACTCCGCCCGTCGATTTTTCCCCGCACCGAAAGTACTGACCCGCCATGTCCCTCCCCCGTTCTCGACGTCGACGCCCACTACATTCCGGGGGTGCTCTGCTCGTCCTGGGCCTGACCGCACTGGTGTTGGCCGGCTGCAGCATCGGATCCAGCCCGAACGAGGCAGAAGAGCTGGCGCAGCTCACCCCTCAGCAGGCGCGCGATGGCAGCGTTGAGTTACTCGAACAGATCCAGGCTCGGGTGCCCGCCGAGGCGATCGATGACGCTGAGCCCCTGCCGCGTCCGGGCGAAATAGAGCGCAGTCTGATCACCTGCGAGGACCTGCTGGGCAGTGATGTCAGTTCCAGCTCTACCGAGGAACGCGGGGTCACCTATCCAGCCGGGGCCTCGCTGCGGTTGACCGACGACGCCGACGGGGAGGCCCTGGCCGAGGGCCTGCTGGACGCACTGGAACAGGACGAAGGCTGGGCTGCCTCCGAACGCACCGTCACCGTCAACGGTGAGGAGCAGGCCAGCCGCAGCCTCACCACTGACGACGGTTACCTCATCACCATCCGCGCCCGCTCTGACCGCGACGGCGACCCGCTGCTCAACGTCAACGCCTGGAGCCCGTGCTTTGCCCTCGGCGAGGAGTACAGCATCCACGAAAAATACTGAGTTCGAGGTCACGGAGAATCACCGTTTCCAAGAAAGTCCGATCGCGGAGTTGCTAAGTTACTCGAGAGAAGGTTAGATGTAACCCAGGTCACACCGACCTGTGGCGGGCGTCACTTTCGTGTTGCCGGTCGTCGCTGTCCGACTTTCTTTAGGAATCTCATGAACGCACACCATGCCGCACGGCAGCAAGGGTTGATGCATACCGTCATCACCGTGCTCCTAGCCTTATTCCTCATCGCAGGCCTTGCCCTCTTCGCCTTGTTCAGTGGCCAGGTATCCAAGGGAGCCGCCCAGCTGAACGAGGGGATGGGTCAGGCCAAGGATGGCATCAGTGAACTCGACGACGGAGCCGGCCGGGCCGCTGAGGGTGCATCCGAGCTGGCCCAGGGCGCCTCCGACCTGAATGACGGAGCCGCCGACCTCAAGGACGGCACGAGCACTGCGCACCGCGGATCTCAAAGCGTGACTGCGGGTGCGGAAGCTCTTGCCGAGGGATCAACGTCGCTGTCTGATGGAGCGGGTCGCGCAGCGGAGGGTGCCGCGGCGCTCGCCGAAGGCGGCCAGGCACTCGGTACGGGCGTGGCGAAGGTTGCCGACGGTGCGGGACGTGCAGATGTTGCCGCGAAGAAGCTCGACGACGGGGCCGGTCGACTGGTGACCGGTGCTACCTCGGCTCACGAGGGTGCGAACCAGCTGGGTGCCGGAGCAGCCGAGCTCGGCGAGGGCGTAGGCGTCCTCGCGAACGGCGCGGGTCGGCTCGATGAGGGTGTTGGCCAGGTCGACGCCGGGGCTAAGTCTCTCGCTGACGGCGGACAGGAACTGGGTGCCGGGGCCGGTGAACTCAAGGACGGCGCTGGCCGACTCGCGGACGGTGTATCGCAGGTTGACGCCGGTGCCGCAAGCCTGGCCGAAGGTGCGCAGGCCGCTGCCGAGGGTGCTGGCACCCTTGCCGGCGGTGCCGCCCAGGTCAACGACGGCGCGCAGCAGCTCGGCGCCGGTGTGGATTCCGCCAAGACGGGTTCCGGTGACCTGAAGGAAGGCCTCGATACGTTGTCGGCCGGAATCGGACAGGCTTCCACCGGTGCAGACGAGCTTGCTTCCGGGTCGACAGAACTCAAGGCCGGCACCGCGGCCGCCCTCGATGGCGCGCGCCAGCTCGCTGCCGGTGCGGCCGAGGCCGGTCCGGGGGCTCAGCGACTCAGCGACGGTGCGGCTCAGGTCAGCGATGGTACGGCGGAGCTCTTGCAGTTCGCCAAAGACAACCCGGCCGTTCCGGTGGGCATGCTCCTCGCTCAGCTCGAGGAGCTGAACAGCGGTGCAGGCCAGGTCGCTGACGGTGCCGCACAGCTCGCCGCAGGTAGCGAGCAGTTGCAGGACGGAACCTCTCAGCTCGCCGCTGGCCTGGAAGAGGTCGACGCCGGGGCCGCTCGTCTCGAAGCCGGTTCAGGCGACCTGTCGGCAGGGCTGAAGGAGCTCAATGCTGGCGGTGCGGAAGCCGCCGAGGGTGCAGGCGCGCTCGATGCCGGTCTGGCTCAGATCCAGGCAGGATTCGTCGGCGACGGCGACGAGAACCCGGGCCTGCTGGCCGGCACCGCGCAGCTGGCTGAGGCTTCAACCCAGCTTGCTGAGGGTAACGGTGAACTGGCCAGCGGCGCAGGCAAACTGCGGGAAGGCACCGGTGCGTTGGGTCGTGGCGCGGGCCAACTCGTCGCCGGCACCGACCAGCTGGCCCAGGGCGCAGGTCGCCTTGCCGACGGTGCAACCCAGCTCAAGGCGGGTACCGGCGAGCTGAAGAACGGCTCGGGTGCCCTGGTGGCAGGTGCGGACGAGCTGCAAGCCGGTACGGGACGCTTGACCGCGGGCGCTCACGAACTCGCCGAAGGCAACGGCGCCATCGCCGAAGGTGCTGGCACGCTGCGGTCCGGTACTTCCGAGCTCGCGTCCAAGACCCCGGACCTGAAGAAGGGTGCCGACGACGCGGCTGCCGGAGCGCTCAAGCTGCGCGATGGCGCCAGCGAACTGCAGAACGGCAATGCACAGCTCTTCGAGGGCGCGCTGCAGCTCCAGGACGGTGCCGACCGGCTCGCCGAAGGCTCCGGCAAGCTCGAAGACGGCCTGAAGAAGCTCGACACCGGCGCCGGTGATCTCGGAGAGGGGACGACGCGGCTCCATGCCGGAGCCGATGAACTCGCTGAAGGCAACCAGGCTCTCGCCGACGGGACCACCCGGCTCGCGAGCGGATCGACCGAGCTGGCCTCGGGCACCGAGCGCCTCGAGGGCTCCACTCGGGCCGCGTCGGTGACGGAATCCCCGTCCGGTCTGTTGCTCCTGGTGCCGCTGGCGCTCCTGGCTATCCCGCTCGTGCTCTTGTTGCGGGCCCGTCGTCGCCGTCGGGTGAGCTGACCGCTAGCTCAACTAACTCAACGCACGTCACTCAAGAAGTGACTAAAACAGCACCGCGGTGGGGTTCCAGTGAAGGGCTCCACCGCGGTGCTGTTTGCTGTGCTGACTCAGTGTTCGTGGGTCTCCAGATCCAGGTTCTTAGACTCCCGGGTCAGGATGATCGCGACGGCGGAGACCACCGCCATCCCGGCCAGGAACCAGATCACCGGCGTCACCGAGACGCCCCCGGTGGAGGCGTACAGCGAGGCCAGGATGGTGGGGGTGAAACCCGCACCGATCAGGGTGGCGAACTGGTAGCCCAGCGAAGCGCCCGTGTAGCGTGCTCCGGTCCCGAACTGCTCCGAAATAAACGCGGCCAGCGGGCCGTAGATCACCGCGTGCAGGGCCAGCGCAATGGTGAACGCCAGCAGAATCAGCACCCAGCTGCCCGACCGCAGCAGCCCGAACATCGGGTACAAGAACGCTACGAACAGCACCAGGCCCACGAGCATGACCGGGCGGCGTCCCACCTTGTCGGAAATATGGGCAAAGAAGACGACGAAGAAGATCGAGGCGACCGAGGCGATCGCGAAGGCGTAGAGCACGTGGGAGCGCTCGGCGCCGTAGTCGGTGGCGTAGCTGACCGAGAAGGTGGAGAGCAGCACCTGCAGTCCGAAGCCGGAGGCGCCGGCGAACATGGTCAGCAGCAGCGCCTTCGGGCGGCGCAGCACCTGCAAGATCGGTAGCTTCGGCTTCTCCTTCTTCTGCTGGTCCGCCTGCTCCATGGCCGCGGTGAAAATCGGCGATTCGGAGATCTTCGAGCGCACGATCATGCCGATGATCAGCAACACGAACGACAGCAGGAACGGCACGCGCCAGCCCCACGCGAGGAACTGGTCCTGCGGCAGCACGGCGGCGAAGGTGCCGAGCACGAAGGTGCCCAGAGCCGCACCGCTGGGTGCGCCAGCGTTGGTAAACGACGCCGCAAATCCGCGCCGACCCTTCTCGGAGTGCTCCAGCGCCATCAGCGCAGCGCCACCCCATTCACCGCCGACGGCGATACCCTGGCCCATGCGTAGCAGTACCAGAATCACGGCACCCCAGGAGCCGATCAGCTCGGCCGGTGGCACGAGGCCGATCAGCGTGGACGCCCCGCCCATGATGAACATGGAGAGCACGAGCATTTTCTTGCGGCCCAGCTTGTCGCCGAAGTGGCCGAAAATCGCCCCGCCCAAGGGCCGCGCCAGGTAGCCAGCGGCAAAGGTGCCGTACGAGGCGATCGTCGCGGCCAGCGGGTCTAGGCCGGTGAAGAAGATGTACGGGAACACCAGCGCCGAGGCTGAAGCGTAGAGCAAGAAGTCGTAGAACTCGATGGTCGAGCCCAGGTAGCTGGACAAAATCACGCGACGAGATTCGCGCCTTTTCTGGCCCGGGTCGAGGTGATCAATCGCGGCCGTTGCCGACGACGTCGACGTGGGGTGCGCTGCGGAAGTGCTCATGGCTTCAGCTCCTTGGTGGTCTGGGTCACAGAGCCATCCAACTAGAACTGTTTGTGAATGTCAATCATTGTGAAAGCGTTACATGTGGCGCCGGGGATGCCTTCGGATCTGCCGGCAGCGTTGTGCTCGGATCGGTGTTGCTCGCTCTGGGCATCCTGCTGGTCTTGGCTGGTGTCCATGCCGACGGGTTTGCACCAGAAAGCGCGATGTCGTTGAACGGACCCTTCTCGGTGTGACTGTTAACTTCGTTTGGCGGGATTTCGCAGCTTTATTTGGCGGCTTCAGGTCAGGCCAACCACCAGAATTGATCGGGCTGCTTCAATGACGTCGTCGGTGATGGTGCGCAGCTCGTTAATCTTCATGACGCGTTCAATTTGGGTGAAGAGTCGATCGACGAGGCGGAAGTTGCCCCGGGTGATGCGGGCGATCGCGGCGATGGCTTGGGCGTCGGTGTAGTCCTCGGGGTCAAGGGTTTGACCGAGTTTGCGCCAGCGTCGTTCAAGGACAAAGCGCAGTTCTTCCTCGGCCAAGGGTCGGTATTCGTGGGCGAAGCCGACCCGGCTGTAGAGCTGGGGGTAGTGGCTGAACTGTTTTTCGATGCCGGGCATACCAATCAGGATCAGCCCGATATTGGTGCGGTCGTAGCGATCTCGGAGGTATTCGAGAGCGCTGGGACGCAGGCGTTCGGATTCATCGATGATAATCAGGTCAATATTTTTAGTACGCATTTTGGGTGGCCCGGTGAGTTTACCGGCTCATCCCAATCGGGGGTGTAGGAGTTGGGGTCTGAAGCCGCCGGTCTCGAGCAGGCTTCGGGCGATGTAGTTGGTCAGGTTGCGGAACCCGAGTGCGGAGCCGCGCAGGTGTTCGAGCCGTCCGTTGAGCGCCTCGGTCGGCCCGTGGCTGGTGCCAGGTCGTTCGAAGTAGACGAGCACGTCAGCGGCTCGCTTCTTCCGGGTCCGGCCCAGGGTGGTGAGCTCGGTGAGCACCTTGGGGACGCCGGCGCTGAGGTCGGTGATCAGCTTCTCCATGAGCTCGCGGCCACGTTGCCGGTCCTCGTGGCGATCGGCGGCGATCATGCGCTGGTAGACACCCCAGGTCGCCTCGACCTCGACGTGAGCGTCATCAACGAACAGCGCGCGTAGCCTGTCGCTCTGCTTATCGGTGAGCAGGTCCGCGCCGGTGTGCAGCGTGCGCCGCGACTTGTAGAGCGGGTCGTCCCTGAACCCACGGTGCCCGTGGATCGCGAGTTGGACCCGGCGCCGGCACCTGTCGAGGGCGTCACCGGCCAGGCGCACGACGTGGAAGGGATCCATCACCGTGACCGCGTCCTGGATCTCCTCTGCAGCGGCGGGCTTGAACCCGGTGAAGCCGTCCATCGCGACCACCTCGACCGCGTCACGGAAGGCGTCGTCGCGGTCGGCGAGCCAGGTCTTGAACGCCGCCTTCGACCGGCCCTCGACCATGTCCAGCAGTCTTGCTGGGCCGGCGCCATCGCGGACCGGGGTGAGGTCGATGATCACGGTAACGTACTTGTCACCACGCCTGGTGTGGCGCCAGACGTGCTCATCGACGCCAACGACCTTCACGCCCTCAAACCGCGTGGGGTCGTTGATCAGCAGCCGCTTGCCTTCAGCCAGGACCGCGTTGTTGGCGGTGTCCCACGCGACCCCGAGTCCCTCGGCGACACGGGCGACGGTGAGGTGTGCGACCACGATCCGTTCCAGCGCCCACCGCAGCCCGGTGCGCGAGAGCTTCGCGCGTGGCTCCGCCGCGGCGCTGGTGTCTTGGCGCCACACGTGTCCGCAGTCGGCACAGCGGTAGCGGCGCACTACAACTTCCAGCACGGTCGGTCGCCAGCCCAGCGGCTCGTGGGCCAACCGCCGGATCACGGTGTCACGAGCAGCGCCTTCGCTGCCGCACCGTCGGCACCACTGATCTGGTTCCACCACGCGGCACGCGAGGACCGCACGATCCGGTTCAAGTCGTTGTCCGGTCACGCTCAGACCGAGGCCGTCGAGTCGAGCGAAGGCGGTCAGGTCAGGGCGGCCGAAGCCGGCCGGCGGGGTAGCGTCGGACACGTCGAGGTCTTTCGGATGGATGGCGTAGGAACCTCCGTCGGCGGGAGACCTCGACGTCTATCTGCGGACCGACGCGCCCGGCCGACCTACACCCTCATCTGGGAAGAGCCTGTAAATGGGTATACCCTTCTTTACACATCTATCGGTGACCCTGGCCGTCAGAACACAAGGGTCGTGATTGCGATAGTTTTCACTTGCACCTTTTACCGGCAGGGCGCCCACCTGCGCGGGGATGATCTATGTTGCTGGTCGGCCTCTAGATTGAACGGTAGGCAAGGGCGTAGCATCGCACCCACCGGGCCATTTTCCGGGGAGCAAGAATGAAACCGCTGTGTTGTAGGAGGACGATACCCGTGAGCCATATCACTTCGATGATTGAAACCCACCCCAATACCACCAGTGATCTTGACGTAGCCAAGCTTGCCGACTGTATTGCCGCCTGTTTCGAATGCGCCCAGACCTGCACCGCATGTGCCGATGCCTGCCTGGGAGAGGAGATGGTCACCGAACTGCGCAACTGCATTCGCCTCAACCTCGACTGCGCCGATATCTGTACTGCAACCGGCCACATCCTCAGTCGGCGCACCGGCAGTAACCTGGCCACCGTGAAGGCAGTGTTAGAAGCATGTCGCATCGCGTGTGCAGAATGTGCCGCCGAGTGTGAAAAACACGCCGACATGCACGACCATTGCCGTATATGTGCTGAGGCCTGCCGACGCTGTGAACAGGCCTGCGCAGACCTGCTGGCAGTTATCGGCTAAGCCACCATATCCAGTAGCCCAAAGGACCAGTCGAAACATGCCTCTCCGACTGGTCCTTTGGCATTATGGCCACTACTTCGCACCGGTCGGCCATCGCTGGTTCGTGGCGATAGATGCAGCCACCTGCTGGGGTGTGGGCTGGTGGGGTCTTAGTTGCCGGGTTGGATTTCGCTTTCCACGACCCATTTGTGATTGGTCATTTCCATGCCGTCCATCTCGAAATCGACCATGTAGACGGTTTCGTCGGTGGAGCGATCAATGGTGGCCTCGGCACCATTCATACCGGGCATGTGATCGGCATTCAAAAGGACTTGACTGCCTGCTTCAAGCGGCGCTTCGCCGGGGTCTTCGAGTTCTTCGTGGACAACCCATTTGTGGTCCGTCACCGGGTCACCGCCATCGGTGGGCGTGTAACTCACCGAATACGTGGTCGTATCAAATGCACCAGAGATGGTGGCTTCAGCACCATCCATGCCGGGCATGTGGTCGGCGTTGAGGATCACATGGTCGCCGACGGCATATGTGGGATCGGTGGCTTCCTGGATTCCCGACGGTGGTGGCCCACCGTCCGGGTCATGATCGTGGGCTTGCGCATCGGGACTGGAGGTATCGGTCTGCGCCTGGTCTTGGGTGGACGTGGATTCTGGGGCGGTCTCGTCGTCACCGGTTCCGGCACAGCTGGTCAGGGCCAAGGCCCCCACTGCTGCGCCGAGAGTAAGTCGAGTCATCAGAGTCAGTTTGTTCATCAGTGCTCCTATCGTAAGAACGCATCTCTGGACGGTTCCGCTCCGGCAAAGATCTCACGGCACAAAGGTCATTTCACGCTGTGAGCCCTCCCTGTGGCCATCCTGGAATGGCAGGATGCCAAGGAAGCCATTCATAGAAATATACCCTATAGGGGTATAGAGTATCGAGGCAAGCATGTCGGAAAAGGAGCACAGGAATGCACACTAGTGAATTTGTCGTCCAGGGAATGAGCTGCGGTGGGTGCGAGACCTCGGTTCGCGAGGCCGTCTCACAGCTTCCCGAGGTGACCGACGTCCAGGTCAGTGCCCAATCGGGTCGATTGGCCGTCACCGGTCAGCAACCGGTTGATGATGCTGCCGTGCTAGCCGCGGTCGATGCGGCGGGTTACCGTGCGTCGAGTGTCTAGCGTGAAACCACCACCCAACCCAACGACCTGATGAGCCCACAGGCCCTCACGAGGTGCTACACGCTCGATTGATATCGCCCGGATCTTCGGGCACGGCGACATTTCATGATCACGTCCACGGAAAGGAATCCGGCATGGTTGCACGCGACCACCACGGACACCACCACCCCAACGGCCATACGGCTCACGACCAGCCCCAGTCTGCTAAGGCCACCGCCACCCACACGGATCATCACGCAAGCCACGAAACTGCCATGGGGCACGGTGGGCATGAGCATCATGAACATGCCTCGGGCGGGCACGGCCCGGAGGGCAAACACCATGCCGGCCACGAAGCACACGGTGGACATGCCGGTCACGGCCACGGGGACCACGGAGACCATGTCGGACAGTTCCGGCGGTTGTTTTGGATCATGCTGGTCCTGGGCATCCCGGTGGTCGCATTCAATCCGATGTTCGCCGATTTGCTGGGTTATCAATTACCTGACGCGACCTGGGTGTGGTGGGTCTCGCCAATTCTGGGCACCATTATCTATTTCTGGGGCGGCCAGCCCTTCTTGACCGGGGCCGTCTCCGAGATCCGGGCCCGCCAGCCGGGCATGATGCTGCTTATCGGGTTAGCCATTACGGTGGCGTTTCTTGCCTCCTGGGGCGCAACCCTGGGCATCCTGGATCACGAGCTGAACTTCTGGTGGGAATTGGCCCTACTGGTGGTCATTATGTTGTTGGGCCACTGGATTGAGATGCGATCCCTGGCCCAAACCACCTCCGCCTTAGACTCCCTGGCCGCCTTGCTGCCGGATGAAGCCGAGAAGATCGACGGCGACGAGGTGGTGACGGTCGCTCCGGCTGAGCTGGTCGTCGGAGATGTCGTCATTGTCCGGCCAGGTGCTGCGGTCCCGGCTGATGGCCAGATCGTCGATGGTAGTGCCTCCATGGATGAATCCATGGTCACCGGAGAATCCAAAACCGTCCGACGCGGGCAGGACGACCATGTCGTGGCCGGCACTGTGGCCACAGATTCCGGCCTGCGGGTGGAAGTCACCGCCATTGGAGATGACACCGCGCTGGCGGGGATCCAGAAACTCGTCGCCGACGCCCAAGCCTCCTCATCCAAAGCCCAACGCATCGCCGATACCGCCGCAGGCTGGTTGTTCTGGTTCGCCCTAGGGGCTGCGGTAATTACCGCGCTGGTGTGGTCCATGCTGGGCATGCCCGACGCCGCCGTAGTACGCACCATCACCGTGCTGGTCATTAGCTGTCCTCACGCCTTGGGCCTCGCCATTCCGTTGGTGGTCTCCATTGCCACCGAACGTGCGGCCCGTGGCGGGGTGTTGATCAAAGATCGCTTGGCGCTGGAATCGATGCGCACCGTGGATTCGGTACTGTTCGATAAAACCGGCACCCTGACCAAAGGCGAGCCCACCGTCACCGGGATCCACCCGGTCGGGGACCACACCGAAGATGACATCTTGGCGTTGGCGGCGGCGGCCGAAACCGACAGCGAGCACCCCTTAGCCACCGCGATTGTTGGCGCTGCCCGCACCCGCGACCTCGACGTACCCGGTGCCACAGATTTTTCCTCTTCCCCGGCTGTGGGTGTCAAAGCCACCGTCAAGGACACCGTCATCGAAGTCGGGGGCCCCTACCTGTTAGACCACCACGCCCAAGATGAGTTAGCGATTGCTGATCAATGGCGCGACGAAGGCGCCATCATTCTCCACGTCCTAGCCGATGGTCAAATCATCGGCGCGCTGCGCCTCGCCGATGAAATCCGACCCGAATCCCGTGACACCGTGGATGCCCTGCATGCCCATGGGGTTCAAGTCGTGATGATCACCGGAGACGCCCAAGCCGTGGCCGACACCGTGGCCCACGAATTAGGCATTGACCGGGTCTTTGCTGGGGTCCGACCCGAAGATAAAGCCGCGAAAGTCGCCGAACTGCAAGCCGAAGGCCGCAAAGTGGCCATGGTCGGTGATGGCGTCAACGACGCCCCAGCCTTGGCTCAGGCCGATGTCGGGATCGCCATTGGTGCCGGCACCGATGTGGCCATCGGCTCGGCCGGAGTCATCCTGGCCTCATCAGATCCACGCTCGGTACTGTCGGTCTTTGAACTGTCGCAGGCCAGCTACCGGAAAATGAAACAAAACTTGTGGTGGGCTGCCGGCTACAATATCGCCGCCGTCCCCCTGGCCGCCGGGGTGCTCGCCCCGATTGGGTTTGTCCTGCCGATGAGCGTGGGGGCAATCCTGATGTCGGCCTCCACCGTGGTGGTCGCCCTCAATGCCCAGCTGCTGCGCCGCTTGGATCTCACCCCGGCTGCCAGTGTCGCCAGGTCCCTGGACAGGGCACCCGAAACCTTGGACGCCTAACATGAGACACTGCTGTGGCAACACCGGTGCAACCCGAAAGTAGACCCATGACCAACACCCTGAAGCGTCCCAGGTTCTCTGCCGCTGTTACACGGGCTGCGGCTCACTCACATTAGCTTCATAGTAAGCGCGTTCGTACTCTACCGGGGTCAGGTTTCCCCTCGTCCCGTGGAGGCGGCGGTTGTTCCACCAATCGACCCAGCCAGCGGTGGCGAACTCGACGTCTGCCAACTGCCGGTAGGGACCTTCGTGGAAGACAGCGGTGCGGATGCACTCGGTCTTGAACAGCCCGATGATGGACTCCATGAGGCTGTTGTCATAGGCATCACCGACGGTGCCGATCGAAGGACGAATGCCCTCGATCTGAAGATGCTCGGTGAAGCGGACCGAGGCGTACTGGGCGGATTCAATCGGTGGTCGCAACACCAGTCTTTTCAACTGATTCTAACTGCTCGGAAAAGACTTCTGACGGTGTTCTCCACCCCAGGACTTTCCGAGGTCGATTATTCAGCGTGTAGGCGACAGCCTCGAGTTCTTCTGAGCTCCACCTCGAGAGGTCTGTGCCCTTCGGGAAGTACTGACGCAACACTCCATTGGTGTTCTCATTCGTCGGTCTCTGCCACGGTGAATGCGGATCGGCAAAATACACCTTCGTGCCCGTTTCCACCGCGAACTGGGCATGGTCCGACAGTTCCTTGCCACGGTCCCAGGTGATCGTCTTACGCAGTTGTTGCGGCAGCTTCGCCATCGATACTGTCAGCGCCTTCACCATCGCTTCGGCTCCGTAGCCGGCTAGCGCGGGCCCGTTCTTCACCCGCGGCTGCTGCCCATAGCCATCGAGTCTGGGCAGGTGTACCAGCAACGTCGATCGGGACTTACGCTCGACGAGCGTGCCGATGGCAGACCTGTTCGTTCCGATGGTCAGATCGCCCTCCCAGTGCCCTGGCACAGCTCGATCAGCGGCTTCGGCCGGACGCTGAGAGATGACCACATCAGAGGTGACATGCCCCTGCGGTTTGTTCTGGGCTCGAGCTCTGGGCTTGCGCAGCGACCGCCCAGTCCGCAACGCTGCCACGAGCTCTCGTTTGAGCGCTCCACGCCCCTCGATGTACAGGGATTGATAGATGGCTTCGTGACTGATCCTCATGCTGTCATCATCGCTGAAATCGATCTTCAACCGTTGAGAGATCTGCTCCGGACTCCACGCGATCGACCACGCCCGATCCCCGCGGTGGGGCTTGTTCCGTCCCCTCCACACCGGGACCGTGGGCCCATCGACCACGGTACTGCCTGGTAGCCGTACACGCCCGTCAAGACGCTCCTGCACGTAAGTGCGTAACCGCGGGTTATTGACCAGTTTCGCTGTCTTCGGTCGACGCGACATCAGCTCAGACTTCCACTGAGCCACGGATGCCCGATACTGCAGCTTCCCGCCCCTGGTTGCCGCATTCCGGCGCAACTCACGCGACACCGTCGACGCATCACGACCGAGTCTCCTCGCGATCTCGCGAACCCCGACCTTCTGGGTGCGGAGCAACGCGATTTCCTCGCGCTCAACGAAGGACAGATACCGACCGCCGGGCTCGGCGAGTGTGATCGTTGTCATGCCACCACCTTGCCGGAACCATCGAGCTCCCACAGCCTGCGACACTCCGACCGCGGCAGCAGCTTCCTCCGAGGAGACCCCAGTTGCGATCTCCTTCCAGAACTGCCGCTCGACGCTGCGCCTGCTCTTCGGAGCACCTGGCGAGAGCATCGGATCTCTGCCTGTCAATTCCTTCAGCCACCCTGCTGGTCGACCCATGATCGTCCTTTCGCTCAGAGTGTTGCAACGACCAGTTGAATCCGCCCTGAGAACCGGCATCCGAGTGACTGATCAGCTGACCCCGTTCCACCGGGTGGGCCTCGCGATCACGCTGCCAGAGCGCCATGCGCAGCGGGATATCCACCAGCTCGGTCTCTCGGGTGGTGGCCGCGTTCCAGCCGATGATCTGCTGGGCGTAGACGTCCACGATGAACGCCACATAGGACCACCCCGCCCAGGTTCGCACGTAGGTGAAGTCAGCGACCCAGACCCGATTCGGAGCATCGGCGGTGAATTCCCGGTTCAGCAGGTCTCCGGGACGGACCCCGTCCTTGGCGGGGATCGTGGTGCGGATGCCTTTGCCTCGGCGTACTCCGGTCAATCCCAGGCTGCGCATGGACCGGTCTACTGCGCCCCGGGAGGCGCCCGGGATGCTGCGGCGGGTCAGCGCGGTCATCTTCCGCCGGCCGTAGAGACCTTCCGGAGCGAGCTTGGTGTTGCCGTGGCGATCGGTCGTGAAGGCCCGTTGCCGGATGTGGCCCTCCACTGCTGCATCAGTGATGGTCCGGGAAGCGACCTGCTGGTTACTTCTAGCCCAGGCCCGGTAGGTCCTCGCTGCGATCTTCAGACCCTCGGCAGAGAGAATCTGACAGATCGACTCGACAGCGAAGCCTTGGCCTCTGAGTTCCTCGATGAACGCCAGGATCAGCGGCTGCGGGGGTCGAGTTCCCCCGCGAAGAAAATTGAGGCCCTGCGCAGGATCTCGTTGGTCTCTTTCAACCTCCGGTTCTCCATGCGCAGACGCTTGAGCTCGGTGTTCTCCTCGGTGCTGACACCGTCGCGGGCGCCATGGTCGACCTGGTGCTGACGCACCCAACGCCGGAGGGTGTCACGACCGACACCGACCTGCTTGGAGATGACCTCTACAGCGGCGGTGCGGGAGGAGTATTCAGACTGGTGATCGAGCACCAACCGGACGGCGCGCTCCTTCAGAGCGGGATCGATTCGACGAGGCATGGCTACATCCTTTCAGCTTAAAAAGATGCGGCATCAAACCTGGGACGCTTCACCCCGCATTCCGAATCCGCTGACCACGGCTATATCAGTGACAAAGACCGCTACCTGGCCCGATTGAAACGCATCGAAGACCAAGCCCGCGGCATTCATCGCGTGATCAATGAAGAGACCTACTGCATTGATATCCTCACCCAAATCAGCTCAATCACCTCAGCCCTGAACAACGTCGCGCTGAGCCTACTCGATGACCATGTGCGCCACTGCGTCGTCCGTGCAGCTCAAACCGACGGGCCAGCAGCCGAAGAAAAACTCACCGAAGCCGCCGACGCCATCGCCCGCCTCGTCCGCTCCTAAAAACCACCACGGCCAGACGTTCAACCTCCTGCGCCCACTGCCCAAGTGGACCAGATCGATAAGTAAAAGCAGGTCAGCAGGCTGCTGACCTGCTCCCAACCTGAGCTGGACCGGGGTCTCGACCCCAGGGCGCTGCGTGGAAGACACCTTGAGCACAACGGACACGTCCTCAACGCCCCGACGGTACTCTGAGGGGGTAGTCCTATCTTGGACGCTACGTCAGATACTTCAGTCGTGGAAAGGCTCCATTCATGACAGGAACACCACTACGGCGCCGCATCACCGGCTTGATTGCCGTTGCGGTACTGGGGGCCAGTGTGGTCTCATGCGCCGGACAAGACCAAGACGCCACAAACGCCCCTCAGACCGATATGGATGGTGTCGCAGTGACAGCCGGAGCCAATCAACCCGCAGAAGTCAACGAGGTGGACCTGCACTTTGTGGCGATGATGACACCACATCATCAACAAGCCGTGGACATGAGTGAGATCATCCTGACCGCCGAGGGCACCAGCGCAACCACCGCGGACTTAGCCGACCGGATCAAAGTCGGCCAACAAGAAGAAATCGACAGCATGGTCGGCTGGGCTGAGCAATGGGACCAACACGACCTGATGGCACATCATGCCCCCCACATCGCCAATGGCATGATCACCCCAGAACAGCTGGACCAACTGGAAACACTTGCGGGCGAGGAAGCAGACACCCGATTTCTCCAGCTGATGCATTTCCACCACCAAGGGGCCATTGCCATGACCCACGACCAAATCGACAACGGCGGCTACCAACCTCTAGTGGACCTAGCCCAACAAATGATCGACATCCAAACCGCTGAGATGCACGAGATCGAACAACTCCTGGACGCCAAAGGTGAAAGCCTTCTGACTGAGTAACCAGCACGCTGCATCCAAGGCCACCACACGGGTATACCCTCTTTTACGCCTGTAGGATCTCGCGGAACTTGTCATACGGGTCAGCCGCTGACCTGGGGAGTGACATTTCGCTAAGGCGCAGTCTGTCTCACTAACTTGTCGTAATCCTCAGGGGCTCGAACAGTCGGTGAGGGTGATTCCGCGACGCGGGCACCAGTCCAACCGGTGGACCTAAAATTAGGGGTCACACCACGAGCAGTTAGGGAAAATGCTTACGGATGCTACGACTCGGCTTGGTGAGAGAATCCCACGTCGCCCGTCTAGCGGTAATCCACCAAGTTCACAGAGTCGGTAGGCTTTTCGGGCCCATCGAGGATAACCAAACTCTCGGGCAGGCGTAAGACGTCACTTATTAGAGGCGTTCTGGGCGAGCCGAGTAGGACTTCATATGCTGCAGCGGCAGTTCCTCTATGTGTGATGTTCGCGGCCGGAGACAGCGGAATTGGCGCGGCAATGCTGTCGTGCATCGTGTGGCGTGGCTGTGATCTCAGTACGCTTGAGTCATGTCGAATCATCCGAAGAATCCGGTCTTGTTCCCGTACGCGCGCGATCAAGGTCACTTGGAAACTGACGTGGTCTCCACGGGAGACCTTCCTGAGGCAGCGGTCGTTGAGAACATGATGCAGCAGACGTATGAGATGCACGTGGATCTGTCGGAGGGGACTGTTGCGAGTTACATTCCGAAGCTGGCTGAGGCGGATCCTGGGTGGTTCGGTTTGACGCTGGCCTCGGCGACGGGGAGCAGGTTCAGTAGTGGTGATTCGCAGCAAGAGTTCTCGATTCAGTCGATCGCTAAAGCCTTCGTTTATGCGCTGGTCTGTGACGCCGTGGGCCACGAGGAGGTGCGTGAGCGAATCGGTGTCAACAACACGGGGCTGCCGTTTAACTCGGTGATGGCTATCGAGTTGAATGAGGGTCACACGATGAACCCGATGGTCAACGCTGGCGCCCTGGCCACGACGTCCCTGGTTTCCGGGTCGACCTGGGAGGAGAAGTGGGAGTTCATCCTCCAGGGGCTTTCAGCTTTCGCCGGCCGTGATCTGGAGCTCGACGAAGGGGTCTACGCCTCCGAGATGGAGACGAATATGCGCAACCTGAGCATCGCTCGGTTGCTGCAGAGCTATGGTCATATCACCGTTGATCCGGCTCGCGTGACCGAGCTTTACACTCGGCAGTGCTCGCTGCGTGTTACTACGGAAGATCTGGCGATCATGGGAGCGACGCTGGCAAACGGTGGTGTCCATCCGATTACCGGGACACAGGTGGTGGGTGCTGATGTCAGCCGGGACGTGCTCTCGGTCATGGCGAGCACCGGCATGTACGAAGCCAGTGGCGATTGGCTCTTCGAGATTGGGATGCCGGGTAAGAGCGGAGTGGCCGGCGGCATTGTCACCATCGCCCCGGGCAAGGGCAGTCTTGCGACCTTTTCTCCACCTCTTGATCCGGCAGGGAACAGCGTGCGCGGGGTTCACGCGACTCGGCACCTTTCCCATAAGCTCGGCTTGAATCTGTTCTCCTCGACAGCCCGAGCTCGCCAGTAGAAGATGTGGCCTCGGTATGAATCCGCTCATCACGGTGGGAGTGTTCTCACAGTGTGCACCTGCGGACGACAGGTTGGTGCCGGAGGACTGTAGGCCAGTCGGGGAGACTGGCGATCAAAGAGCGCGATGACGTGATTCCGCTGGGAGTGGGGAGTCAGCGTCGGGGTGTGGATGACGTACTCAAATGTCAATGTTAGCGGAGACATCGGCGAGATCGTAAGGGCGTGAGGAACGAATCGGTGACAACTGATCGTTAGTGCCGGGAGGCGCTGGCGGGGAGGATGTCATCATGCCCGGTCCCTATCCCAGAGAGTTCCGCGAAGACGTTGTCGCGGTCGCTCGTAGCCGCGAGAGCGGCGTCACCATCAAACAGATCGCCACCGACTTCGGCATCAGTGAAGCAACCCTGCAGAACTGGCTCCGCCAGGCCGATGTCGAAGACGGCAATCGACCTGGTCAGACCGCGGCGGACGCGGCCGAGGCTCGGGAGCTGAAGAAGCGGATCCGGTTGCTGGAGCAGGAGAACGAGGTCCTACGCCGTGCGGCGGCGTATCTGTCGCAGGCGAACCTGAAACTCGGTGGCTCCCCAAAATGACGTACCCGCTCGTATCTGAGCTCGCCGACGCGGGGATTCCCGTCACGGTGTCGTGCCGGGTCCTCAAGCTCGCAAGACAGCCCTACTACCGGTGGCGCAAAGCGCCTGTCCGGGAGGCGGACGTGCTCCGTGCGTATCGGATCAAAGCGCTGCATGACGCGCACCATGACGACCCGACGTTCGGATACCGATACCTCGCCGACGAAGCCCGCCGGGCGGGGTGACGGATGAGCAGGCGCACGTCCTGGAAGCTGTGCTCGCAGGCCGGGATCCTCTCGTCCGCGCAGCGCCGCCGGCGCGGGAAAGGTAAGAAGGCTGGCCCTCCGGTGTTCGATGACCACGTGAAGCGCGTCTTCCGCGCCGACGCACCGAACCGGGTGTGGCTGACCGACATCACCGAGCACCGCACCACCACCGAGGGCAAGCTCTACTGCTGCGCGATCAAGGACGTGTTCTCCAACCGCATCGTCGGTTACTCGATCTCGGATCGGATGACCGCGAAGCTGGCCGTCTACGCCGTCCGCAACGCCGTCACTCGCCGCGGTGAGGTTGCCGGCTGCATCCTGCACGCCGATAGGGGCACCCAGTTTCGAAGCAGGGCGATGGCTCGCGAGTTGCGACTTCACGACATGGTCGGCTCGATGGGCCGCCTCGGCGCGGCCGGCGACAACGCGGCCATGGAGAGCTTCTGGTCCCTGCTTCAAACGAACGTGCTCAATCAGCAACGGTGGACGACGCGGCAGGAGCTGCGGCTGGCGATCGTCGTGTGGATCGAGAGGAAGTATCACCGCCAGCGAGCCCAGGACGCCCTCGGCGGCTTGACGCCCATCGAGTTCGAAGCGAAACTAACCGAGCCGCTCACGCTCGCGGCCTAAACCGAACCTGTCACCAGTTCGTTCCTCACGCCCCATCCACGTCATCCATCGCATCGATTTCTGCAGGGAACGGTCCGGCAGGAGCGTGAGCGATTGTGAATACTCCTGAAAATCAAACTACAGGGTGAGACTTAAGGAAAGCTGATCGAGTCGGCACGCCTCATGCTCGCTTTATCGAGAGACTTTGGTTTCCCATGGTGGCCGCGTAATAACTGGCGCTATCAGACGCCTGGTAGGAATCCTGAGGCCTACTCATCCCTGGTCATTGTCAGAAGTGGCCTGCATGCTGGGCCGCGTGTTCTCGAAGCTGTGCATCGGCTTGTGCGCGCTGAATATTCAGTCTGCGTCGTTCTCCGCAGGACGCGGTACATCAGTGACGAGAAGCAACTCGTTTCCCGTGTCGATCGCTGTGGCACCGGATTCTGTGAAGGCCAGGGGGATGGCTGTGGCGCCTTCTTCCAGTGGGTCATAGACCCGTGCGGTGTTGCCGGTGACTACGTTGTAGATCTCGAGGTTCTCTTCGTCAGTGAGGACATAGGCCATCACGCCTCCCACCCCTAGGAGTCTGGGTGCGTCGGTGGCGTCGATGGACCACAGTTCCTCGCCGTCGACGTCGAGTCCTGTGAGTTCGTCCTCTCGCACCGCCACCCAGGTCTGGGACATCACATCGAACATCGCGTCATCGACTTCTTCGGCCAGCGTCTGCCCGGAGGTGAGGTCCCACAGGTCGTAGCCACCGTCGGGTGAGCCGATGAGCGCTTTCCCAGGAGGCAACCGATTCGTCGCCGGACTGACAAGCGCTGCCGCGTCGTCAGCAGTGGTGGCACTCGGTGCCTGCGTGCTCCACTGATCCTCGGAGCTGCCGCTGGCCGAGGCGATGAGATCCCCCTCGTCGGTAATGACAGTCGTTCCGAAGTACTCACCGATCACGTGTTCACCCTCATGACGGCGTTCACCGGTCGACGCGTCCAGGGCGACTCGCTGTCCGGTCTCTCCCAATGGTTCGTCACTACGTTCGGCAAACACCAGTCCGGGGCCCTGATGTGGCCCGGGCACCTCCACGGGGCCCCAGACCTGCTCGCCGGTGTGCAGGTCATAGGCGGTCGCAGTGGTGGTCCCCAAAGGGGCTCCTGCTGGCCCAGCATCCTCTTCGCTGTTGGAATCCCCGGACTCGCCTGGCTCGCTGAGATCAGTCAGTACGGCCACGGGGCGACCATCAGCACTGCTCAGCGCGAAGCCAGAACAGCTCAACGGGCGTTCCGCAGTCCACAGGACTGTTCCATCTGCATCCACAGCGCTGAAGACCAGCTTTCCGTCCTGTTCCCCGGGGGCGAGGAAGACGTCATCGTGGACCTGTGGGGGAGTGTCCCAGTGAGGGTCCACGCTGATCAGGTGCGTCAGATGTGTGGGGAGGTGGATGGCGTCCAGGTCTGCCTCCTCGGCCGGTGTCTGCACCTGGGCCGGTTCACTATCGATGGACACCGTCGGGCTCGTCTCTGCCGCGCCCGAGGGGTCCTGGTCTGATGGAGCTGAACAAGCGCCCAGGCCAAGGACCAAGATTCCGAAGAGCGCAGCTGCACGGGAGTCCGAGAGGACTGACTGTCGAGGGATCATCACGAACTCTCCTTCCGGAGGCCGTCGGCGTGGTGCTGGGTGTCTCGGGTGCGGCGACGGATCAGGGCCCAGACGAGAAGAATCGCTCCGGAGACCCCCAGGATCAGGAGAATGTCTACTACTGGCCCAGAGACCGAGGAGCTCATCGACTGCAACCAGCTCTGCGTCTGACTTGGCACCAGGGAAGGCGCGGTCACCAGGCCGTTGGTGGTCCAGAACAACACGCCGACCCCGGCGATCAAGCCTCCCGCGAGGACCGAGGTCGTGTGGAGCTGGCGGCCGAAGAGGGTGAAACCTCGTCCACGGAGCAGCCTCATCGACTGGGCGCTGATGCGTCCCCACAGGGCGGCAAGAATCACCAAGGGAACCACCATGCCCGCGCCATAGACCGAGAGCATGAGGCCCGCTTGCGGGATGCTTCCCTGCGCGACAGCCAGGGTGAGGATCGCACCCAGAATTGGGCCGGCGCAGAAGCCTGCCACGCCGCTGGCCGCACCGAGGAGGAAAGTTCGAAGGAGCCCCCTTGTGGAATGCGCCTGGTGCTGCAACCGCTGAGTCCCGGGGAGAGCCTTCGAGAAGTCGAACCCCATCCCCGCCATCTGGGCCAGACCCAGCAGAATCAGGATGACCGAGGTGCCCACGATCAATCCCTCGCGGTGATCGATGAAGAGTGTGCCCAGCGCGCCCAACCCCAGTCCCAGTGGCACCAGAGTGAGAATCAGCCCCAGGTAGAAGGTTGATCCATGGACCAGCAGCTTCAGTCGCGCGCCGACGGTGGAGGCGAAGAACGCTGGCAGAAGCAAGGCGCTGCACGGGCTCAGCAGTGCCAACATTCCACCGAGAAAGGCCGTGACCAGACTGATCTCCATCAGCGGTTCTCGGCCAATGCGTCATCGACCGCAGAGACAAAAACCTCGGTCGGCTGTGCGCCGACGATCGGCTCCCCAGAGACGATGAATGCGGGGGTGGAGTAAGCCCCGATGTCCCGGCCCTCCTGCGCATTGGCGGCGATCTGCTCGGCGACGGCGGGGGAGTTCATATCTTCTTCGAATTGAGCGGTATCGAGACCCACCTGCTCAGCCAGACCGACCAACCCTTCTTCGGTGAGTCCAGATTCGGGAAGGGTCTCTCCGTCTTCGAAGAGCAGTCCGTGATACTTCATGAAGCGGTCCTGCATCGCGGCGGCGTAGGTGGCCCGAGCGGCACGCTCCGAGGCTTCTCCGAAGACGTTGACATCACGCCATTCGATGCGCAGGTCACCGTCCTCGACGTAGTCCATCATGGTGGGCAGCGTCTGGTCGTACCAGGTGGCGCAGAAAGGGCACTGGGCGTCGCTGAACATCACGATCGCCACCGGAGCGTCCACAGGACCGACCGCGAGAAGATCATCCGGATCGCGACGCTCAATGTCGCTCATGTCCTCCGCCTCGGGCTCAGCGCCTCCCTCGGGTACCTCCACTGGGCCTTCCGCCGGGGTGCCCTCCTCGGGGGCACCTTGGTCGGCCGTGTTTGGCGTTGATTCCGAGGCGTCACTGTCGATGCGCTGCCAGAGGACGAACGCGATCAATGCTGCAGCGATGATGATCACGACCAGCGGCAGCACTGCTTTCTTCCGGCGACTGGGCTTCTGGACGGTGGGGGTGAGGTTGGACATGGCGTCCTTTCGACGATGAGCACTCATACTACGCACCATAGTAACTATCTTGCATAGTAACTATGCAAGATAGTCGAACTGAGGCATCATGGAGTCATGACCTCACTCTCGACACGGCTAGCATCCTGGAAGGCCTCGATGGTGCTCGCGGCCCAGGCGCTGCGCTCCTGGACCCCGCGACAGATCATCGTGGCGACCATCGCCGCCGCCGCTGTCGGGCTGCTGGTGGGGATCGCGACAGTGCTCATCCCCAATTCACTCTTCTCCCGCGAGATCCCGCCGGTGTGGTGGAACTACCCCGTCTGGATTCTGACTTCCGTGCTCAGCGGGATGCTGCTGGCGACCTATGTGCGGGCATCGACCCCGGATGGACCCGGTGTGGGGCCGTCGTCGCTGGCAGCCGATGAAGACAGCAGAAGTTCCTCTCCTGGAGACAGGCGCAGCAGCCGCTTCGGGATGATCGGGACCGTGCTGGCCTGGTTCGCAGTGGGCTGCCCGGTATGCAACAAGATCGCGCTCATCGCCCTCGGATACTCTGGAGCCATCACCTACTTCACGCCGCTTCAGCCCATCCTTGCGGTCGGCGCCCTGGTCCTCACCGGGGTCGCGCTGACCTGGCGACTCAAAGGCCAGGTCGCCTGCGCCGTGCGCCCCCGGAAGAACCTGGTGCTGGCATGAGCGCAGCGCGTCAGACCCGGGTGTCCGCCGAACGGCTTGGGCCCTTGGAGCAACAGGTCATGGACCTGCTGTGGGACCATTCTGGGCACACCGTCCGGGAGGTCATGGATCAGCTGCCCAGCAGCCCTGCCTACACCACCATCGCCACAGTGATGGGCAATCTCGAGCGCAAGGGCCTGGTGGCGCCGACTCGCGAGGGACGTTCGGTGCGGTATCTGCCCCAGCGCACCCGCGAGGAACACACCGCGGGCCTGATGCGCCAGGCGCTGGGAGTCAGTCGAGACCGGACCGCCTCCATCCTGCATTTCGTCGACACCATGCCCGCGGAGGAGCGGAACCTGCTGCGCTCGTACCTCGCCGGTGAAGACTCCCAGGGTGCACCGTGAGTCCACTGCTGCTCTCCATGCTGATGATCATCGCCGTGCTGGCCGCGGCCGTGCTGGGGCGTCCGCTGATCCGCGCTGCGGCGCCAGTGCTGATCCGTTTCCCCCGCCTGGCGGTGCTGGGCCTTGCGCTGAGTCTGGTGCTCTGGCTGGCCTCAGTGCTGGCCGCAGGACTGTTCCTGGCCTGGTCGCTGACCGGACCGAGCCCGCTGCCCGCCCCAGTGGCCGAGGTGTGTCAGCGGTGCTTGGAGGCCTCGAACCCCTTTACAGCCGATTTCGCACTGCAGACCGTCATCCCTGCTGTTGCCTTCCTCTTCGCTCCCGCTGCGGCGGTGCTGCTCGTGGTGGTCCTGGGCCTGAGGGCGGCCTGGAAGCGGCAGAGATCGCTGCGCGACACGTGCCGGTCGCTGCTGCCGGTGGGCCGTCGGCAGATCATTGATGGGCACCTGGTTACCGTGGTCGAAGATTCAGCACCGTCGGCATTCGCGCTGGGCAGGGACCGCTGGGGCATCGTGGTCTCCACGGGGCTGCTCGCGACGCTGGACGAGCAGCAGATGCGCGCGGTGCTCGCCCATGAGGCGACGCATCTGCGTGAGCGTCATCATCTGGTCCTGGACTTCATCGGCAGCATCACCGGCCCGCTGCGGTGGGTGCCGTTCGCTGCTGCCATAACTGACGCGGTGCCGCACTACCTGGAGGTCTCCGCAGACAACGCCGCTCGACGCCGTACCGGCACCCGCGCACTGGCCTCGGCGCTGTTGGTCATGGGGGAGGCAAGCAGTGACCAGCGCACCGCCAGCACCACGCCAGGAGCACACAGGGTGATGCTGGCCGCCGGACCGGACCGGGTGCGACAGCTGATCTCGCCAGTGAACCCGAGGCAAGGGATTCTGGGAGCGGTCGCGTTGAGCGCGATCATCGCAGTGCTGATCGTCACCAGCGCCATCGCCCACGGAGCGGCGCTGGCCGCAGTCGTCTCAGGATGCGCCATCTGAGACCTTGAATTGAACCGGACTGAGCTGAACCGCCTTGAACCCAACCCCGCCGTCCCGGTCCAGGGTCGGTGAACTGCGAATCGAAGGAGCAGGCCATGAGCTACACCCATACGATCACCGTGCCGATGTCCTATGCCCAGGCGGTGGAGGCCACCCGCGACGCCCTGGCCGAGCAGGGCTTCGGGATCCTCACCGAGATCGACGTCAAAGCCACCTTCACCAAGAAGCTCGGCGCTGAGTCGGGCGAGGCTGTCGGCGATTACATCATCCTCGGTGCCTGTAACCCCACGCTGGCCAGCAAAGCCCTGGCCGCTGAGCCCGAGCTCGGCGCCCTGCTGCCCTGCAACGTGGTGGTCCGGCGCGGCGCCACCGAGGACCACGCCACCATCGACGCGATCGACCCGCAGACCATGGTCCAGCTCAGCGACGCACCGGCGGTACGAGAGGTCGCCGAGGACGCGGAAAAGCGACTACGCGCCGCACTGAGCGCTCTCCGCGCAGCCGGGCAGAACTGAGCTCAAGGGTGGGGCGTCACCAGGAGCGCCTCTCGGTAAGCAGAGAAGCAGATGCAGAGGCGGGTCGCCTCAGGCCTTTGGTGACTTCTGGTGGGTCTCGTACATCCGCACGGCCACCACTGCAGCAGATGCTGCGCTGACCAGCGCAGCCGCCCAGACTGCGGCGGAGAGGCCCAGCGCATCGGCCACGACACCGCCCAGCACAGCGCCTGCCGCGTAGCCGAGGTCACGCCAGACCCGGTAGACACCGACGGCTCGACCGCGCCAGGCAGGGTGGGCGACATCGCCGACCACCGCCAGCAAGGTCGGATAGACCATCGCGGTGCCAGCCCCGAGCAGCGCCGTGCCGAAAGCCCAGTGGGTGAACCCATCCCCTGAAGCGATCAGCATCAACGCCGCTGCCTGAAGGGCCATCCCGGCGGTGATCAGGTGCTTGCGGCCAATGCGATCCGAGAGTGCCCCGGTGACCAGCTGCCCTGCGCCCCACACTCCCGGATACAGGGCGAAGAGCACGGAGACCTGGCTGACCGAGAGGTCAGCGGTGGCGAAGAGCAGCGGGAAGAGACCCCAGGACAGACCGAAGTTGAGATTGTTGACCAGCCCAGCTTGGCTGGCCGCGGAAAGTGCCGGCTCCTTCACGCTCGTCTGAACCGCGACCTGCCGGTTGGTGAGATTGGCGTGTAAATGATCGTGGATCCCATCGCCTCGAGGCCGATGCTGCGCAGCCTCCAACTGGGCGTGCCCGCGTGTCTCGCGCACGAACACCCCGGAGAGCAGCAGCGCCAGCGCCGTATAGGCGAGGCCCAACAGGAAGGGCGCCGGACGCAGCCCATATTGCTCCGCAAGGTATCCGGCAATCAATGAGGTCACCGCGACCGCACCGTATCCAGCGGCTTCGTTGAGCCCCATGGCCAAGCCACGCTTGGCAGGCCCCACCAGGTCGATCTTCATCACCACCGTGGTCGACCAGGTGAGCCCCTGATTGATCCCCAGCAGGACATTCGCCGCGACCACCCAGCCCCAGTCTGGAGCGAAGATGAGCATCAACGGCACCGGCACGGCAAAGAGCCAACCGATCAGCAGGACCGGCTTGCGACCGTACTTATCCGACAGCGTCCCGGCGAAGTAGTTGGCGATGGCCTTGGTGATCCCGAACGCCGCAACATAGGTGAAGATGAAGCTGTAGCCGGTGAGCTCGAACTCAGATTCAGCAAGAAGCGGCAGCACGGTCTGCTGCTGACCCACCATGCCTCCGACCAGCGCGTTGACCGCGACGAGAAGAGCGAACTGAGCAGCGTTGGCACGCAGCCCCAACTTCAGAGACTGGGTCCCCGGGCCCTTGCCTGTGTCGCTGTCCGAGGCTCGTCTTGGCATGTCCATGTCTTTTCCGCTCTCTGATCGCCGCCCCACAGGCGGAACCTCACAATTATCCAGTATTCCAAAGATATATGGAATAATGGATGTCACGATAAGCCAGAGACGACTGGGGGAGCAAATGGGTGATCACGAGAAGAAGACTGTGCTCTTCGAGCAGGTGGCGCGCGTGGGGAAAGCGTTGGGAAGCGGCAAGCGTCTGGAGCTTCTGGACCTCCTCGCCCAGGGGGAGCGCAGCGTGGAGCATCTTGCGACTGCGGCCCACCTGGGCGTGAGCACAACCTCGGCACACCTGCAGGTGCTCCGGCAGGCTGGACTGGTGAGCACCCGTCGCGACGGCACTCGGGTGCACTACGAGCTAGCGGGGCTCGACGTGTTCCGCCTCTACGAGCAGCTACGCAATGTCGCCGGAGAGCGGGTCGCTGACGTGGGTCGTGCCCGCGAGGACTACCTCACCAGCGGCAGGACCCCCTCGAGCCTCACGCCGACTCAGGAGGTCAGCCGGGAGGAACTGCTCAGTCGGGCAACCGCAGGGGACCTCACGGTGCTCGATGTGCGCCCACTCGAGGAGTATGCGGCGGCACACATCCCCGGCGCGATCTCTATACCCCTGGAAGACCTTCCGCGACGCATCGACGAATTGCCCTCAGATCAAGAGGTCGTTGCCTACTGCCGAGGCGCGTACTGCGTGCTCGCCTATGAGGCAGTGGATCTGCTCCACGCCGCAGGAAGAGACGCCTCGCGGCTTCGCGAGGGAATGCTGGAGTGGCGCCTGCATGAGCTGCCCGTGGAATCGGGCGCCACCGCAGTCGGTCCAGATATACGCTAGCCCTCATCAGCCGAGGCGAGAGCCCTGGTCTCCTAGGGAATGCGGACCCAGTGTCGGCCCGGGCGCCGCGAACTGGTGCGCCGGCGAAACGCATGACGACCCCCGGAGGGGGGCTCAGTGCGAGCTGACCCGGCACCGCACTGACGCCGGCCTCGGAGGACTGTTTCTCTCCCATCTTGCATACCCCTGGGGGTATGTGCGAAAGTAATCCATATACCCCCGGGGTATCCAACGACTTTCAAGGAAGGGGAGCGATCTCATGCTTCTGGAACGGATCTATGACGAGGACCTGGCCCAGGCCAGCTACTTCATCGGCTGCCAGGCCACCGGCGAGGGCATGGTCATCGACGCCCGCCGCGACGTCGGCGAGTACTTCGACCTCGCCGCGAACCACGGGATGCGCATCACCAAGGTCGCCGAGACCCACATCCACGCCGATTACCTCTCCGGCACCCGCGAACTCGCGGCCGCCGCAGAGGCCGAAGCGTTCATCTCCGGCGAGGGTGGCGAGGACTGGCAGTACGGCTTCGACGCCACCCGACTGAAGCACGGAGACGTGATCACGCTCGGGAACATCCGCGTGGAGGCACGGCACACTCCCGGACACACCCCGGAGCACCTGGTGTTCCTGGTCACCGACGGCGCCTTCAGCGATGATCCCGGCTACATGATCTCCGGAGACTTCGTCTTCGCAGGAGACCTCGGCCGCCCCGACCTGCTGGATGAGGCCGCCGGCGGAGAGGACACCCGTTTCGAGGGCGCCAAGCAGCTCTATGCCAGCCTGAAGAACGAGTTCCTCACCCTGCCCGACCACATCCTGGTCTACCCCGGCCACGGCGCAGGCAGCGCCTGCGGCAAGGCTCTGGGTGCGCTGCCGGCCACCACGGTCGGCTACGAGCGGACCAACGCCTGGTGGTCCAAGCACCTCGCCAACGATGACGAGCAGGGCTTCATCGACGAGCTCCTCGACGGCCAGCCCGATGCCCACGCCTATTTCGGGCGGATGAAGCGCGAGAACAAGGACGGCCCGCAGATCCTGGGCCCGCTGTCCCCGCTCGAGGCCTTCACCTCGGACCAGGTGCGCAGCGCCCTGGAAGAGGATCGCGCGGTCTTCGTGGACACCCGCCCCAACGAGGAGGTCAAGCAGGGCACCGTCCGCGGTGCCCTGAACATCCCCGCCGGCGGAAAGTTCGCCAGCTTCGGCGCCTGGGCCTATGACCCCGAAACCGAGACCCAACCGCTGATCCTCCTTGCTGAGGATCAGGACCAGGCTGAGACCATGCGCAATCACCTCATGCGGGTCGGCATCGACCGGGTGAAGGGCTACACGATCAGCATCGCCGATCTGCCCAAGATCCAGCCCGCCACCATCACTCCGGAAGAACTCGAGAACTTCGAGCCCGCGCTGTTGCTGGATGTGCGCAACAAGTCCGAGCACTCAGACGGCCACATCCCCGGGTCGAAGCAGCTCAGCGCCGGTCGGGTGCTCTGGCACCAGGACCAGCTGCCTGCCGAGGGTCCCATCGTGACCTACTGCCAGTCAGGGGTTCGAAACTCGGTGGCGGCCAGCGCGCTGCGCCGGCAGGGCCACGACGTCCGGGAACTGGTCGGCAGCTACGCCGGCTGGTCGCAATACAAGCACTCCAACTAAGACACACTCCAGTTCCAGCGGGCACCTCGGAAACCCGAGGTGCCCGCTGGAACCCCATTCGTTTTCGAGAGGAACCTCCCGCCCTATGGCTACCACCACGAACCCTGTAAGCACCGGCACCACCACGTCGACGCCGGCCTCCGCGGCCACCGCGCCCATAAGCCCCACCGAACTCGCCGAGAAGATCCAGTCCCAGCAGGCCCCCCTGCTGGTCGACGTGCGCACACCCGCGGAGCATGAGTCACTGCGGGTCCCCGGATCACACAACATCCCGTTGGACCTGCTACAGAAGAACAAAGAGGCCCTGGCCGAGCAGCTCAGTGGTGAGATCGTGCTGATCTGCCAGACCGGCAACCGTGCCAACCAGGCTCTGCAGCATCTGCGTGCTGCAGGTGTGGACACCGCTCGGGTGCTCGAGGGCGGCGTCGTCGCGATGGAGGCACAGCACAGCCAGCACACCCACCGGGGTCAGCAGCGTTGGGCCATGGACCGCCAGGTCCGGATGGTCGCCGGTTCCCTGGTGCTCACCGGGTTCTTGGGCAGCAAGCTGATCTCACCGAAGGTCGGCTACCTGGCCGGCGCGATCGGTGCCGGGCTGACCTTCTCCGCGCTCACTGATTCCTGCGCGATGGCTGCGGCGTTAAACAAGATGCCGTGGAATAAGGTCGAGGCTGATCCCACGGTGGAGAAGCTGCTGGCCGAGATCCCACGCTCCACCGCGATCCAGGCAGGCCAAACCCAGGCGTTGCGAGGATGAACGGGGGTCTGATTCTGGCGATGGTCCTCGCCGTCGGGATCGGGCTCTCCCTGGGCCTGCTCGGCGGCGGGGGCACCATCCTCGCCGTTCCGCTGCTGACCTACGTGGCAGGCTTCCCTGCGCATGAGGCCATTGCTGCGTCCATGTTCATCATCGGGGTGACCTCCGCAGTCAGTGTCCTCGCTCACGCCAGGCGTGGCAACGTGCAATGGCGGACCGGATTCATCTTCGGGGCGGCGGCGATGGTCGGGGCCTTCGGCGGTGGCCTGCTCGGCAGTCGGCTGCCCAGTGTGGTGCTGATGGTGGCCTTCGGCGCCATGATGGTCGCCACCGCGTTGGCCATGATCATGGACCGCAAAGTCACCCAGACTGGTGAGGAGCGGAAGAAGCTGCCCCTGGGCAAGATCCTCGCCGAAGGACTGGTGGTCGGTCTGGTGACCGGCATGGTCGGCGCCGGCGGTGGATTCCTGGTGGTCCCGGCGCTGGTGCTGCTGGGTGGGCTGTCTATACCCGCTGCAGTGGCTACCTCCTTGCTGATCATCTCGATGAAGTCCTTCACCGGCCTGGCCGGGTACCTGACCTCGGTGAGCATCGACTGGGTACCGGTGCTGATGATCACCGCGATCACGGTGATCGGGGCACTTATCGGCACGGTATTGGTCAAGCACATCCCAGAGAAGGCGCTCAAGAAGGCCTTCGGATACCTGGTCCTGGCCATGGGTATCGTCGTGTTCCTCCAAGAGCTCCCCCTCGTCTACGGGGTGGGTACTGCCGTGCTGATCATCGGACTGTTGGGGTACCTGCTGTACCGCCGACGCAGAACACTCCCGACTGGCACAGCAGAGCGGGAACCGAGCGCAGAACCCGTGACCGCAGGGCCCTCCACCCGGGTCCAGAACGAATCAACGACACGGCGAGATTTACACCGCGGAACCAAAAGAACCGGGTAGATCAGAACGAGCAGGAATAAGCACCGCGACGAGGCTCGAGACACGTCAGCCCGCCTCCGAGCCTGAGGCACTCAACACACCACACCGCGAGAAACAGAGAGACCATGATGAAAGAAGCCGACCCAGAGAACCGACGCCGCATCCTCAACCGGTCAAGCGAGCCCGCGGCCAGTTGGACTCCGTGATCACCGCCGTGGAATCCGGAGACGGATGCCGCGACGTGGTCACCCAGCTCGCGGCGGTCTCGATCGCCCTGGATCGCGCCGGATTCAGCGTGGTCTCCTCGGCGATGCAATTCTGCATCACCGACCCAGAACGTGCTGCTGAAATCGAAGATGGGCTCACGGTCGACGAGCTCGAGAAGCTCTTCCTTTCCCTTTCCTGATCGACTCAGATCACTTGAAAAGGTGCGCTGTTCTGCGGTTGGGCACTCCATAAAGGCATGTCGACCCTTGCCACGGAGCGCCCAGTGACGAGCAGCGTCGGGGCGATGTGAATCGCCCCGGGTCTGGTGGAGGCTCTGATTCCACGGAAGGATGAAGAGCATGGCAGCACCGAGGAAGTACCCTGACGAGCTTCGGGACCGCGCCACCAGGATGGCGATGGAAGCACGACGCGACCCGGCCACCAGGCCGGGGACGTTCCGCCGAGTAGGTGAGCAGCTCGGGATCAATCCCGAGACTCTGCGCAATTGGGTCCAGCAGGCCGAGATCGATGAAGGCCACTGTCCCGGCACCACGACCAGCGAAGCCCAGCGCGTGAGCGAGCTGGAGAAGGAAGTGCGCGAACTGCGCCGTGCCAACGCGATCCTGCGGTCGGCCTCGGCTTTTTCGCGGCGGAGCTCGACCGCCCACAGCGCTGATCATCGACTACATCGACAGCCATAAGCACCAGTTCGGCGTCGAGCCGATCTGCAGGACGCTGACCGCGGCCGGGACGCAGATCGCGCCGAGCACCTACTACGCCGCCAAGTCCCGCCCGCCCTCGGCCCGCTCTCTGCGAGACGAGCAGCTGTTGGTCGAGATCCACCGGGTGCATGCGGAGAACCTCGGCGTCTACGGTGCGCGGAAGATCCACGCACAGCTGCGCCGTGAAGGGATCCCGGTGGCTCGATGCACCATCGAGCGCCTCATGCGTGCTGAGGGTCTGCGAGGGATCAGCCGAGCGAAGGGGCCACGCACCACGATCGGCGGCAGTGCGCCGGATACACGTGCTGATCTGGTCCAGCGAGACTTCACCGCCACGGCTCCGGACCAGTTGTGGGTCGCTGACATCACCTACTGCAGGACCTTCGCCGGGTGGGTGTACGCCGCCTTCGTCGTCGATGTGTTCTCCCGCCGCGTAGTCGGCTGGCAGCTGTCGAAGTCGCTGCGGACCGATCTCGCTCTGGACGCGCTGGAGATGGGGATCTGGACCCGTGAGTACGCAGGTCACGACGTCTCCGGGCTCACGCACCACAGCGACAAGGGCGTCCAGTACGTCGCCATCCGCTACACCCAGCGGCTCGCTGAGGCCGGTGCCGTCGCCTCCGTCGGCTCGACCGGCGACTCGTACGACAATGCCCTGGCCGAGGCCTTCAATTCTCTCTACAAGGCCGAGCTGGTCCGTAACCGCGGGCCCTGGAAGAACATCGACGACCTCGAGATCGCGACCGCGGAGTACATCGACTGGTTCAGCAGTCCCCTCTAACTCAAGCAGGCTTTCATAGACTAAAGTCCTATGATTCGTCGATGCCCAGAATAGACCGGGGTAGTTCCGCTGGCCCCTGTAGGCAGGAGGTATCCGAATCGGGAGGCCCTCAACGATAAGGTCAGCACGCGCTTGTTCCCACGTCGTCGTGACTTCATCACCGGCGACGGTGCAGTATCGCAAGGAGACCCCGCGCGTGCCCATATCCTCAGTGTGACCTACTGTCAGAAAGATGAGACTACTGACACGCCACTGACAGATACATGGCATTACTGACAACTTAACTGGAACCTACAACGTCTTTATCTATTCGTCGTGGCCAACCTTGGCCTCTAAGTGGTGCATTTAGGTAGCAACAAGTTCAGCGACGGCAGGCCGCCACATGAAGCTGCGAAAACTCGCCAAACGAAGTTAACAGTCACACCCTTCTCGGTGCTATCGCATCGTCGTCCCCTGCCAGGTGAGGCAGTCATTCACGACCTACCTGGTGAATTTGGGGCAGGCCGAGATCTCAGGGGCTGAGGGGCAGGATCAGTACGACGCCGGGGCGGATCCTGATCCATCAGCATCCGACGGAGCGCACCATGTCTGAGCGAGCTGTTCGGTAGCGCGAGCCAGCAGGGCGACGTCGGCGGCGACGTTGACGAAATCCGCCCCGGCGTCCAGGTAGTCCCGCGCCTGGTCCTGGACGAAAGCGTTGACGCCCACGATCTTCCCGGCCTCGCGTGCCAGTCGGATCACCTGCTTCGCGGCGGCCACGACATCGGGGTGACTCTGCTGTCCGATCAGCCCCATGGAGGCGGACAGATCCGAGGGCCCGATGAAAATCCCGTCGACGCCGTCGGTGCTGATAATCTCGGCGGCATTCTTGACGGCGGTGGCCGATTCGATCTGTACCAGCAGGGTGATGGTGTCCCGCGCCGTCGTCAGGTAATCGGGGATGCGGTTCCAGCGCGCCGAACGAGCCAGGGCGGAACCGAGTCCGCGCACCCCGTTCGGCGGATAGTCCACCGCACGGGCGGCAGCGAGGGCGTCATCGGCGGTGTCCACCATCGGCACGATGAGCGACTGGGCGCCCAGATCGAGGTACTGCTTGATCAGTCGCGCGTCGTTTTCCGGCACCCGCACCACCGAGAGGGTGGGGTAGGCGGAGATGGCGCGCAGCTGCGCCTGGATCGACTCTAGCGACAGGGGTGAATGCTCGCCGTCGATGAGCAGATAATCTAGACCGGCGCCGGCGCAAATCTCAGCCACCCCAGCATCCCCAGCGGAGACGAACATGCCGGCCACGGGTCGGTTCCGCTCGGTGCGCGCCTGCTCGGTGAACAGGTCCTTCAACGAGGGGTCGGAGCTCAGGCGAAGTGACATGTGATGGTTCCTAACGGTCCGTAGTCGGCGTACACGGTGTCGCCGGCGTACACCCACATCGGGCGGGTGAAGGAGCCGGCCAGAATGATCTCTCCGGCGTCGAGCTGGTCATCGTGCCCGGCGATCCGGTTGGCCAACCAGTGCACGCCGTTGGCCGGGTGATTGAGCACCCCGGAGGCCACGCCCGTCTCGATGATCTCCTGGTTGCGCGACAGGGTGCCCGCCACCCAGCGCAGGTCCACCGCATCGGGAGCCACCGGGGTGCCGCCGATCACCATGGAGCCCAGGGCGGCGTTATCGGAGATGGTGTCGACGATGTTGCGTCCCTCCATCTCGATCCGCGAATCCAGTACCTCCAGGGCCGGCACCACGTATTCGGTGGCGCGCAGGACGTCGAAAATCGTGACGCCGGGGCCGCGCAGGTCCTCCTTCAGTACGAAGGCCAGCTCCATCTCGATGCGCGGATGCGTGTAGCGGGCCCACTCGTAGACGTGGCCGGACTCGAAAACCTGGTCGTCGAAGATCACCCCATAGTCGGGCTCGTCAATGCCGGTGGCGTCTTGCATCGCTTTCGACGTCAGCCCGATTTTGTGTCCGGCCTTAGTGCGCCCGGAGTCGAGCTGGCGTTGCGCCCAGATGCCCTGCACTGCGTAGGAGTCTTCGATCACCATGTCCGGATAGCGGGCCGTGAGGAGCGGAACCGGTACGCGGTCGAGGTTCGCGCGGTGCAATTCATCGGCGATGGCGACGTGGGTGGCGTGGTCGAGCATGGCACTCCTTGTAGCGGGGGAGAAGCGGTCAATTACGAATCGTATACGAAATGGTGTGATCGGCGCCATAGAGCCATAGAGCCATAGAGCCATAGAGAAGTCGAGTTAGGGGGACTCGCTCCACGCAGGGTGAGGAGTCGAGCTGTATCTGGTGGTCGTCGAGCACGCGATGGGCGCGGGAAATGGACTCGGAGGAGAACTCCCCGCAACGCCGCTCCCGTTCCAGCACATTACGCTCGGCCGTGAGCTGGGCGTGCCGGATGCACGTGACTCCTTAAGTGACGCCGAAAATTTTCGCGCTCAGTCTACCCCCGGCCCCCGGTCAGTTGATGCTGACGAGCTGCAGCATCAGGCTCGTCGCAGAGGCGAGCACCACGCTGCCGAAAAAGAAGCTGAGCAGACTGTGCCTCAACACCGCCAGGCGGATCGGGGCCGCACGGACCGCGGCGTCAGACGTAGTGAAGGACGTCCCGATGGTGAACGCAAAATACGCGAACTCGAGGTAGGTCGGTGCGTCGTCACTGTTGAAATCGATGGCGGGCGATGAGTCTTCCGCGTCCTCATAGTAGAGAGCTGCGTAGCGCAGCATGTAGACGATCTGGATGATGGTCCAGGCGCCGAGCACCGCCGCCAGCCCCAGCCCCGCGTTGATCACCCGGGCTACAGAGGTTGAATCCGCCGCGACCAGCATGGCCGCCATGCCGGCTACCGCGGCGGCGGCCGCTACCACGTGGAGAGCGTCGCGCACCGCACGACGAGGATCTTCGCGCTGGGCGTGCAGCCGCGTCTGTTCAGCATCCATGCCTCGCACCGACCACGTGACCCACAGGGTATGGGTTGCGACCAAGGCGATCCAGCCGAGGAGTGCGGCCGTGAGCCACGGAGTGGACATCTGCGCCTTCGGGCCGGAGAGCCAGAACCCGCTGAGCAGGGTCACCGCGGCCCCGACGGCCACCGCTGTCACGACGCGGTTCCGGTCGCGAAGCCAGAAGTCACTGCGGAGAGAAGTCATGAGCTCATCTTTCCAGAGACGGACTATATCGGATCAGGAGGGATCCGTGGTATGTTGAAGGTGCTTGATAACGATGTTGTGTCCCGTTCTGCAGACGGTGGCCGCTGGGTGTTCGCTCCCCGCGCGTTCTCAAGTGCGACATTCATCGCCGTCGTGACCGTGACAGGTCCTCGAGACGGCCTCACAGATAGTTTTATATTCCTCCCAGATTCACCGCTTCACACTCCTGGCGCCGCATCCGGCCGCACGCATTCCGCTTCTCACTGCCCTCGGTCCGTACGACCTGACTGGGCCTCCCGCTCCCTGAACATCTCAAGTTTGCTGTCCGCACATGCGGGCGGTTATCTAGCCGCAGACACGTGGTTAGCCCGAAAGAAAGAAGAAAAATAACATGGCAACTGGCACCGTAAAGTGGTTCAACTCCGAAAAGGGCTACGGCTTCATTGCAGCTGAAGACGGCTCCGGCGATCTGTTCGCTCACTACACCGGCATCGTTGGCGACAACTACCGCAACCTGGAAGAGAACCAGAAGGTCGAGTTCGACGTCGAGCAGGGCCAGAAGGGCCTGCAGGCCGTCAACATCCGCCCGCTCTGAAGCGCGCGAGAGTCTCTGCCCGCCCCGCGGGCTGACCTCTGGTAGGCGTTGACGCCTGCCACACCACGGGCCCGGTACCCGAGCAATCGCTCAGGAACCGGGCCCGTTCTGTGTCTCCGGAGTGTCACCCCGAGTTCCTCCTCAGACGGGACGGAACTGGGTGATCATCGGGCAGTCGAAGGGATCCCTCGCGGAGAGCCCGACCTTGTTGAGGTAGGTGATCACCTGAGCGTAGGACTCTCGCACCGTGGCCACGGTGTAAGGGATCCTGTGCTCGGCGCAGTAGCTTCGCACGATCTCGGAGACCCCGTGGAGGTTCGGTCGGGGCATCGACGGGAACAGGTGGTGCTCCACCTGGTAGTTCAGCCCGCCGAACACCACGGACAGCGCGGCGTTGCCGAACCGGGTGCGCCCCATGACATTGCGACTCGTCAGCACCTGGCGGGAGAAGAAGTCGATGCGCGAATTCGCGGGCACCATCGGCATGCCCTTGTGATTCGGTGCGAAAGACCCGCCCATATAGATCCCGAAGACGGCGAGCTGGACGCCGAGGAACGCGAAGGCGATACCCACCGGCAGCACCAGGAAGACCAGCGTGACATAGACGGAGAGCCGCAGGAAGATCCCGGTCAGCTCCCGCCGACGGCGCTTGACCCGCTGCGCCACGAAGAGGTGCTTGATCGACTGCACGTGAAGGTTCAGGCCTTCCAACGTCAGCAGCGGGAAGAACAGGTAGCCCTGACGGTGGGTGATCCACTTCAGCACCCCGGTCTGGCGCTGAGCGTCGACGGGCTGGAAGGAGATGGTGTCCCACTCGATATCGGGGTCACGGCCGATCGTGTTGGGCGTGGCATGGTGTTTGTTGTGTTTCTGCATCCACCACTGGTAGCTGATCCCCACCACGATGTTCGCCAGGAACCGGCCCAGCCGGTCGTTGGACTTCCCGGAGGAGAGGATCTGCCGGTGGGCGGCCTCGTGGGCGAGGAACGCGAACTGGGTCAGCACGATGCCCAGCGCCGCGGCCATCAGCAGCTGGAACCAGCTGTCGCCCAGCAGGATCACCCCGGTGACGATGCCGCCGAGCAGCGCGACGAGGACACCCGCCGTCCAGGCGTAGTAGTCGCGCCTGCGGCCCATCAGCCCGGCCTGCTTGACCAGGGCCTTGATGTGGAAGAAGGAGGCCGGATCACCCGGGCGGGCGTCGTCGGCGATGGTGGTCGTGGAGGTGCTGGTGCTCATGGCTCGTCCTCAGCGGGTGACAGTGGGACTTCTCAGCCGAAGGTGCCGAAGATCTCAGCTCCTCTGCCCCCGACTCTACGGGACCAAGGTGAGTGTTGGCATGACGTCGGCCCCGGAGCCTGTGCGATACAGGATCCGGGGCCGACGCCGTCGTGGGTGAGGCCAGCGGCTCAGAGCTGGTTGCCCAGTTTGAACCCCTTCGACGCTTCACCGTGGTACGAACCCTCGTCGTCGCCGGCGCGGGTGTACGAGAACCCGTCGGCGCCGATGGTGACATCCAGCTCGGACTTGTGCTCGCGGTCATGGATCGGCTGCGGGTTGCCGTCCAGATCCAGCACCAGCGAGGCTTCCGTGTACCAGGACGGGACCACCGGGTTGCCCCACCAGTCGCGGCGCTGGTTGTCGTGGACGTCCCAGTGCACCACCGGGTTGTCGGGGTCGCCGGTGTAGTAGTCCTGGGTGTAGATCTCCACGCGGTGGCCGTCCGGATCCAGGATGTACAGGTAGAACGCGTTGGACACCCCGTGACGGCCGGGGCCGCGCTCGATGCGGTCGGAAATCCGCAGCGCACCCATCTTGTCGCAGATGTAGAGGATGTTGTGTTTCTCGTGGGTGGCGAAGGCGACGTGGTGCATGCGCGGACCATTGCCGCCGGTCATCGCGGTGTCGTGCACGGTAGGCTTGCGACGCATCCAGGCGGCATACTCGGTGCCCTCGGAGTCCGAGATGTCCTCGGTGATCCGGAAGCCCAGGCCCTCCATGTAACGGCAAGCACGTGGCACGTCTGGGGTCACCTGGTTGAAGTGGTCCAGGCGGACCAGGGCACCGGCGCTGTGCAGGTCGTAGCGCCAGGCCAGCCGCTCCACGTGCTCGACCTCGTAGAAGAACTCGTAGGGGAAGCCCAGAGGATCGATGACGCGCACCGAGTCACCGATGCCGCGCACGAATCCGTCCTTGGAGCGACGGGTCTCGCAGCCCAGCTCCTTGAAGTAGGCCTCCGCGGCGTCCACCTCTTCGGCGCTGCGCACGCGGTAGGAGAACGCTGCCACTGCCGCCACGGGGCCCTTGCGCAACACCAGGTTGTGGTGGATGAACTCATCGGTGGAGCGCAGGTAGATGGCGTCGTCGTCCTCGACCGTGACGGTGAGTCCGAGCAGGTCCACGTAGAACTCGCGCGACTTCGCCAGGTCGGTGACCACGAGCTCCATGTAGGCGCAGCGCAGAATATCCGGTGCCGGGACCGATGGGGTGGGGATGGGTGTTGAATCAGTCATGGGTGCTCCTTTGCTGTGGTCGTGGTGCCGCGAAGTTCGGCCCACGATGTGGTCTGGGACACAGCCACTACCAGGATCGTATACGATTTGTCGGATCGTGGGAAGTGGTTTCTGCGTCGTGTGGGGTGGAGTAGTAGTTGGGATAATTCGGGTGTAATAGTGGCGAGGGTTGAGTGAAGGAGCACAGGTGACAGAGCGTGTGGAACCCGTCAGATGCGACACCGCGATTCTGATTCCCTCGACGGTGGAGGATCTCGAGTCGTTCGTCGCCGATCCAGCACGGTATCTCTGCAGCGTGAGCGAAGAGCCGCTTGCGGCGGCCCGGCTGTGGTCCGAACGGCTCCGCCGCAATCCCTTTGGGGGCGACGGGGTGGTCAGCATCGTCTACTACGGGCAGGAACTCATCGGCCCTTCCTGGTGGGATGACGTGACGGGGGTCTGGGAGGCGCTCATCAACTGTGTCGAAGCGTTCCGCAGCGGTGAGCCGCGGATAGCAACCTTGTCGGGTCAGCCGGTTGAGTTGTCGTTACGCCGAGTCCCTGCCGGGGCGCTGTTCTCGATCGATCGCAGAACCACGCTCGTGGATCCCGGCGTGTTCATCCAGGGTGTCCTCGACGGCGCCGCCGAGTTTTCCGCTTGGGTGCACGAATACCTGGGTACGTGCGATGCACCCTCGGTGGAGCGGATCAACCGACTGCGCTGATGCTTCGGTTTGAGTGGTACCCCGCCAGGGAGGTAACGGGGTACCACTCTCGGAGCGCTGGCTCCGGCTGGCTACTGCTGCTTGCCGAAGACGGGGTTGTGGACCTCGCCGAGGTTGATGTGCACGGCCTGCTGGTCGGTGTAGAAATCGATGGAACGGTAGCCGCCCTCGTGGCCCAGCCCGGAAGCCTTCACGCCGCCAAACGGGGTACGCAGGTCGCGCACGTTGTTCGAGTTCAGCCACACCATGCCGGCCTCCACCGACTGCGCGAAGTTGTGCGAGCGCTTCAGATCGTTGGTCCAGATGTAGGCGGCCAGTCCGTACTTGGTGTTGTTCGCCAGTTCCAACGCCTCTTCATCGGTATCGAAGGGAGTGATGGCGACGACGGGGCCGAAGATCTCCTCCTGGAAGATGCGCGCGTCCGGGGCGACGTCGGCGAAGACCGTGGGGGAGACGAAGTTGCCGGTCGGGAACTCCTCCGGGCGGCCGCCGCCGGCGGTCAGCCGGGCCTCGGTCTTGCCGATCTCGACGTAGCTCATGACTTTCTCGAAGTGCTCGGGGTGCACCAGGGCGCCCACCTCGGTGGTCTCGTCCTCGGGCAGGCCCACCTTCACCCGGGAGGCCTGGGCGGAGTAGCGCTCCACGAACTCGTCGTAGATGCCGCGCTGGACCAGGATGCGGGATCCGGCCGTGCAGCGCTCGCCGTTCAGCGAGAAGACCCCGAAGATGGTGGCGTCGATGGCGGCGTCCAGGTCGGCGTCGTCAAAGACGACGGCAGGGGACTTACCGCCGAGCTCCATGGACAGGCCCTTCAGATGCGGGGCCGCATTGGCGAAAATGATCTGCCCGGTGCGCGATTCGCCGGTGAAGGAAATCAGTGGAACGTCGGGGTGCTTGACCAGCGAATCTCCGGCGAAGCCCTCCTCACCGTAGCCGTGCACCATGTTGAACACGCCGGCGGGCAGCCCAGCCTCCTCGAAGATGCCGGGCCACAGCGAAGCAGACAGCGGAGTGAACTCGGCGGGCTTGAGCACCACGGTGTTGCCGGTGGCGATGGCCGGTCCCAGCTTCCAGGACTCCAGCATGAACGGGGTGTTCCAGGGGGTGATCAACCCGGCCACGCCGATGGGCTTACGGTTGACGTAGTTCGCCTGGCGGCCGGGAACCTTGAAGGCGTCGTCGTGCTGAGCCACAATGAGGTCTGCGAAGAAGCGGAAGTTCTCGGCGGCGCGGTTTGCCTGGCCGCGAGCCTGCTTGATGGGCAGCCCGGTGTCGAAGCACTCCATCTCGGCGAGCTCCTGGCTGCGAGACTCGACGATGTCGGCGATCTTGTGCAACACCCGGGAGCGCTCGCGGGGGAGCATCTCCGGCCACGGGCCGTTCTCGAAGGCGTCCTTCGCGGCTGCGACGGCGGCGTCGATATCGGCCACCTTGCCGGAAGCGGCCTTCAGATAGGGCTCGTTCGTGACGGGGTTGAGCACGTCGAAGGTCTCGCCGTCGATCGAGTCGACGTGCTGGCCTCCGATGTAGTGCTGGATTTTCTCGGGCAGGTTGGCGGGGACGAATGCTTTGCTCACGAGGCGTTCCTTTCGGTGGTGTGCTCGGTGTGCTGTAGGTAGGCGTTCAGGGTATTGAGACGGTGCTGGCGGGCGGCATTCTCTATCTCAGCGAAAGCGGCACCGGATTTGATGAGGTTCAATAGCTGCTCGTGCTCGGCCACGGATTCTTCGGCCCGTCCGGGTACATAGGCGAAGGTGGAGGAGCGCAACGCGGCCAGACGGTTCCAGCCGCGGTGCACCAGATCGTGAATGTGGGCGTTCTGGTGGTGCTCGAACAGCACGGAGTGGAACTGCTTGTTCAGCTGGGTGAACTCCGGCGGATCAAACTCCTCGCGTCCATCGACCTGGGCGCGCATCTTGTCATTGATCTTTCGGGCCGTTTCCAGCTCCGCCTCGGTGACCAACGGTGCGCACTGCGCCGTCGAGAATCCCTCAACCAGGGCCAGTGTTTCCATGGTGGTCTGATACTCCACCGGATCGATCCCCACGACAGTGGCGCCGACATTGCGCTCGTAGGCCACCAGGTTCTCGGACTGCAGACGGCGGATGGCTTCCCGCACCGGCACCACGGACATGTCGAGTTCGGCGGCGATTTGGGCCAACACCAGCCGGTCGCCCGGTTCATAGCGCTGGGCTTGGATGCCGGCAACGATGGCCTGGTAGGCGACGTCGGCTTTGGACACGGTCACTGCTGGGCCACCCATTCCTGGTACTTGGCTTTCCATTCCGCATTCGGCGGGAAGAGGCCATCGACCGGGTGCCCGGCCTTGACCTGGTCGTAGACCCAGCCGTCCTGGCGGTCCTGTTCCCAGGCGGCGTCGATCACCTCGTGGAGCAGCGCGGGCGGGACGACCACGACACCGTCGTCGTCGCCGATGATGATGTCGCCGGGTTGCACCGTGGTGCCGCCGCAGGCAATGGTGCCGCCGACCTCCCACGGGATGTGGCGGCGGCCGAGCACGGCGGGGTGGGCAGCGTTGTAGTACACGGGGATGCCGACCTCGGCGACGGCGGCCGAATCGCGGACCCCGCCGTCGGTGATGACCGCGGTGGCGCCAGCGACCTGGGCGCGCAGGGCGAGGACGTCGCCGAGGGTGCCGGTGCCGGGTTCGCCGCGGGCCTCCATGACGACGACGTCGTCCGGCTTGACGTCATCCATGGCGCGCTTCTGGGCGTTGAATCCGCCGCCGAATTCCTTGAACAGGTCTTCACGCTTGGGCACGTAGCGCAGGGTTTTGGCGTAGCCGAGTATGCGCTTCCCAGGGTGCATGGGGCGGGGGCCGTCGATGGTGGCGTTCTGGATGCCGCGCTTCTGCAGCTGGGCGGTGATGGTGGCAACCGCGGTCTCGTTGATCTTGGTCTTGAGGGACTCGGTGAGCAGGGTGCGATCAGCCGTGGGGGCCGAGGGCTCCCAGCGGAGGTCGGTGTTCGCGGCCGGGGCTGTTGAAGCGGCGGGGGCATCGAGGCCGGCGGCCTCGCGGGAACCCCAGGCTTCTTCGCGCTGGGTGTCATCCACCTGGGGGCCGTGGCCGTAATCCGCCATCGGGTGTTCGGAGGCCACAACCCGGGTGACGAGGCGGCCGGTGGTGGGTGAGCCGGGTGCGGTGGGGGCGTCGACTTCGACCTCGACGGTGTCGCCGGGCTGGGCCACGGAGGAGCCGGCAGGGGTGCCTGTGAGAATGATGTCGCCGGCCTCCAGGGTCATCAGCTGGGAGAGATCGGCGACGAGCTGACCAAAGGGGAAGACCAGATCTGCGGTGGTGTCGTTCTGCTGCAGTGTGCCGTTGACCCAGGTGCGCACGCGCAGGGCAGTGGGGTCGAGTGCTGTGCCGTCGTCGAGGGTGGTCGGGATGATGGCCGGGCCCAGCGGGGTGTAGCCGTCGCCGGACTTGTTCTTCACGTTGGAGCCCTTGTCGGCGTGGCGCAGATCGTAGAGGCCCCAGTCGTTGGCAGCGGTGATGCCGGAGATCTTCGACCAACCCTCTTCGGGGGAAACGCGGCGCACGGTTTCGCCGAGAATGAGCGCGATTTCGCCTTCGTAGGCGAGCAGTTCGGTGCCGGCGGGGCGCTCGATGGTGTCGCCGGTGGTGGCGATGGAGGAGGTGGCTTTGAGGAAGTAGCCGGGGAACTTCGGCGAGCGGCCGCGCTGGGCGATGCGGGAAGGGTAATTGAGGTGAAGAGCGATGATCTTGCCTGGGCGATGGTCTGGGGCGCGGAAGTCGACGTCGTCGTGCATGCTCATCTGGTACCTCTCGACAGGGCTGTGCGTGGAGCGCTTCTGTGATGCGTCTCACGATGGATCGTATACGATCCGTGGTTCTGCTGGCAAGGGGTGGCTCAGGCTGTTGATGGTGGTGAGGGGTTGGACGCGGCCGGTCACCATGAAATCGCCCGCGACCACGAGGCTGAGGTGGGACAGGGTGGCGAGATCCACCCAGGTGCGCTCGATGTTCGTTAAAGAGATGTTGTAGTGGTGCAGGATTTGCTCCTGAAGCAGCTGCACTCGATGGGTCACGATGCCCTGGCGGAGGGCTCTCGACGTTGTGGGCCTGATGGTGATGTGGACCTCGGGGCGCGCCTGTAACTGGTGAGACAGCGCAATATTGTGGTGGTGAGCCGCCGGGAGGTGCGAGTATGCGCCAGGCGGAAGGGTCGCTTGGAGCCCCCGAAGATCGGACAGCGAGTAGTTGTGAGCCGGTACTGGGAGGCCGGCATCCATTCGGCACTGGTGAACGAGGTGCCCTGGAATTGCGGAGGAACTGGCGTCAACCGGTAGCCCAGGTCCTGAGAATATGGAGGCTGCCGCGGTGTGGAGGAGCTGAGTGACACCGCCAACACAAAAAGCTCGGCCAGCGCGGCTCCGGAGAAGAGCACACCCGCCGAGGGCGAGACGGCCGAGATGCCCGCCGAAGAACTGGTGGAGCAGGACGAGCGGCGCTTTGTGGTGGTGATTCAGACAGCCACGGACGGCCCCGCAGGGATCAGCTCGGAAGCAACCGCGGAATTTACCCGGCTGGCCACGGCTGCGCTGGAGCTGACGCGCCAGGAGGCTAGTCGGTCGTGATCTGCTCGCCGCGCTCGAACGGATCTAGGCCGAGCAGGGTGTCGAGATCTTCGCCGTCGACCAGAATGCGGGCGTCCTCGACGCCGGCGGCCGCGGCGGCGGTGGCCTCGAACTGGGCACGGATCCGGTAGGACTCGCACACGCTGCGGGTGACCACACTGCCGGAGAGGTTGACCTCCACGGTGTCGCCCTGAATCTCATAGTCCTGCAAGGTGAGGGATTCAGATGAGAGCAGCACGGAGTTGGTCAGCGCAGGGTCACCGTGGCGGTACTGCTGGTCCTGCAACAGGAAATTGAGTGCGTCTTCTACGGGATCTTCGGTCTTCATGGGAACCGTGTTGACCTGGAGGAGCAAATCCTCACAGCCGATCTGCGCGCCGGTCACACCGCTGGGGTACTGGCCGGACAAGGCCACGAAGTAGAGGGGAAGCGGGGCGAAGCCGTCGTCATCGGGGGCGAGGTCGAGCTCGTCGGCCGCGGACGTGGGGTCGGCGTCTCCGGGAGAGGACGACTCTTCTGCGCAACCGGCCAGAGTGAGCAACAACGCGCATCCGGCGGCGACCGCGGCTACGCGGCGTTCTGCGCGGCGACGAGGGCGCGGTGCTGCAGGGTTCATGGATCTCCCGGGGTGGGCTGGGTGGCGTGGGTGTCCGCCGGTTGGCGGCATTGTTGCCCCTCATCCTAACGCGACTGAGCCTCCGGTGCCGTGGTCGTAACCACCGCGCCGGAGGCTCGTGAGGCGGAAACCAGTAGGTCAGCGCCGGTTCGGGTTCAGCTGAGTTCGACGCCGGTAGCGGCGCGGACCTCTTCTTCGGATACGCCGGGAGCGGTCTCCACCAGGCGCAACTCCGGGCGCTCGGCGGTGCCCACCACGTCGATCACGGCAAGATCGGTGATGATCCGGTCCACCACGCCCTTGCCGGTCAGCGGCAGGGTGCACTCGGGCAGGATCTTCGGGGTGCCGTCTTTGGCAGTGTGGTCCATCAGGATGATCACCTGGGCCGCGCCGTGCACGAGATCCATGGCACCGCCCATGCCCTTGACCATCTTGCCCGGCACCATCCAGTTGGCCAGGTCGCCATTGGCTGCCACCTGCATGGCGCCCAGCACGGCGATATCGATCTTTCCGCCGCGGATCATCGCGAAACTCTGCGCCGAGTCGAAGAACGACGCCCCCGGATTCACAGTGACGGTCTCTTTGCCTGCGTTGATCAGATCCGGGTCGATCTGGTCCTCGGTGGGGTACGGGCCGGTGCCCAGAATCCCGTTCTCAGACTGCAGGATGATAGTCCGATCTTCGGGAATGTAGTTCGGGATCAGCGTGGGCATGCCGATGCCGAGGTTGACGTAGGCGCCATCGGTCAGTTCCTGTGCGGCGCGGGCCGCCATCTGCTGGCGGGTCCAGCCAGTGCGCTCGGTCTGCTGCGTCATCTCAGTTCTCCTCTCGCACGGTGCGCTTCTCGATGGGCTTCTCGATGTCGGTGCCGACCTCCACCACGCGGTGAACGTAGACCCCGGGCAGGTGTACCTCGTCGGGATCGATCTCCCCGGGCTCTACCAGTTCCTCCACCTGGGCGATGCAGATGCGCCCGGCGCTGGCAGCCGGTGGTGCGAACTGGCGGGAGGCCTTGTTGAACACCAGGTTCCCGTGCCGGTCTCCCTTCGCGGCGTGCACGAGGGAGAAATCGGTCACCAGTGCCTCCTCCAGCGCAAATTCCTGCTCGGTGCCGTAGGTGTTGAACGTACGCACCTCTTTCGCCGGAGACTCTTTCACCACGTTGCCCTCGGTGTCGTAGCGCATCGGGATGCCGCCGTCGGCCACTTGGGTCCCGACGCCGGTCTGAGTGTAGAACCCTGGAATGCCCGCGCCGCCGGCGCGCAGCTTCTCCGCGAGGGTGCCCTGCGGGACCAGCTCCACTTCGAGCTCGCCCTCCAAGTACTGGCGTGCGAACTCCTTGTTCTCACCCACATACGACGACGTCATCTTCGCGATGCGGCCGGCGCTGAGCAGGATGCCCAGGCCCCAGCCGTCCACGCCGCAGTTGTTCGAAACGATGGACAGGTTCCCGGCGCCCTGCTCGAGGAGCGCCTCAATGAGCTGGATCGGGTTTCCGGAGAGCCCGAACCCGGAGACGGCGAGCGAGGCGCCGTCGGGAATGTCGGCCACAGCCTCCGCGGCGGAGGCAACGGTCTTGTCGAGTGTCATGGTGTGATTCCTCTTCTCTCGGTACTGGCCACGATACTGGTCCGCGCCGTCCGAGGGGATGTTGGGGAGACGATCAGCTGGCGGACCAGTCGCCGTCCTCGCTGGATCCGCTCGACATGACAGTATTGGCCGGGCTGTCGAAGTGCTCGCCCGCGGCCATCAGGCGACGACGACGGTACTCCAGCCACAGCAGGCCGCCGCCGAAAATCAGTGCGCCGCCCATCAGGCCCATGCCTGGGCCAGGGAAGGACTCGATGCCGAAGAACTGGCCGGGAATGATGTTCTGCACCTGCGGGGAGCCGGGCAGCGCCGTCATCGTGAAGGTGAAGATGCCCAGAGCGATGGTGCCCGGAATGAGCCGTCGCGGGATGTCCGTCACCCGGAAGAGCTCGCAGGCCAGCGGGTACATCACGAACGCGACGATGAACAGGCTGATGCGCAAGAGCATGGCGTCTCCTCGTTGAAGGTGCGGGTGGAGATTTTCGACTCACACCAGACTGCGGGGCACGGTGTGATCTGCGCACATTCGCTTCTTCAATGTCGGCTCCGTACTTTCGTGGTCACCTACAAACCCCGACCAAGCCCCGACCCTCTTGGTGTACTTGCGAATGTTTCACTCACGGCAACATCGTACACTTGTCTTAAGGTGCCATCGACGTGTAGGTTGAAATTACGGGAACAGGAAAGCGAAGAGCACGTGGTCGTGAACTGGGCGAGGAGGCGAGGGGATGACGGCATTGGCAGAGGAGCAGCTCCTTGATCTCACTCAGCTCACCGATTCCCAAATGCTGGCCGCCCTTGCTACCTTGCCCCTGCATCGCCAGTTGGGTCTCGCGCAGCGCATCGTTGCGGAGGTGCGTGACGTCGTCGTCGAACCCTCCTCGATTCAGCGGTTCGAGAGTCTCAACTCGCACGGCGATGATGAGCAACCACTGGACTGGGGCACGCTGTGGGCTACCGGATCTTTCGACGACGATGCGCCGGCGTCGGGAAGTCCCTGCGCCGCCGGGGCAGAGCGGGTCCACCCCGACGAGTCTGACGACCTCCCTTGGCTGCCCGCGGTAGTGCGCGCGGCTGAAGACTTGCGGCGCAGTGCCGATGCGGTGAATTCCGCGCTCGCCGCTCACGTGGATCGGTCCTTCTCCCTGCGTGCGACTCGCTATGAACGGCTCGGCATTCCGGAGAAGGAAACCGACTACACCGGCGCCCCGGCGTATCTGGCCGAGCTGATCGGAGTGTCAAAGAGCGTCGCCCGGACGCGGGTGAAGGCCGGTCAGCATCTGCTTCCGCGCCCGCTGCCTGGTGCGCTCGCGGAGGTCACCGATTCTGCCGCACCGCGTTATCGCCACACCGGCCGCGCCTACACTTCTGGATCCGTCGCGCCGGAGAACGCCCAGCGCATCACCAGTTCCCTCCAGGAGGTGGTCACCTACGGCCGGCGCTGTAAAGTGCCTCAGGAGAAGGTGAATCTGGCCATCGCCTCGGGTGATAAGTTCCTGGCGGGGCAGGTCAGCATTGGTACGGCAGAGGAATTCCGCGACCTTTGCGCCACTTGGGTCGAGCGCACCAAGGCCCTGCTGGACCAGGACGGCGTGCCACCGGAAGAGAATGGCAAGCCACCCGCTCACGGTCTGAGCTACCTGGGGCGCAACGCCGACGGGTTGCATGAGTGGAAGATGCGCCTCAATGATGTCCTGCACGAGTTGCTGGCGTCCCTGACCTCGGCCGCCACGAATCCGCGGTCGCTCACCGTCAAGGAGCGCGCCCAAGCACTCGATGCCCTGTTCGAGCGCTACCAAGCTGAAGTAGGGCTGAACGGCGACGACGCTCCCGCGGATTCTGCTGCAGATTCGAGCTCCGCTGGGCTTGCGGTCGAGCCCGATGCCGGAACCGACGAAACCACAGGGGCTGATTCCAACACCGGACCCGACGCGCAGTCCGGAACGGAAGATGATGGTTTCCGCCTCGAGCCGGGCAACGTTGCCCTCGACCCACTCGATCCGGAGTTCACACCGCCGGACCCCTGGGCGACGCCCGAACAGATCCGCCTGAACCGACCGCTCCGCGAAGCTCTACAGCTGGAAGCGCTGATGGCCGCGTTCTACGCTGGCATGCAGGGGTTGGCACGGGAAGGGGAGCTGCCGAAAAACAGCGGACTGCTGCCGCGCATCAACGCCGTCGTCGATTACGAGGAACTGGTTCGACAAGTCGAAGGCGAGTCACCCGGATCGAAGCCCCCGCCGCTGCGAGGTCGGGGCACGTTGTTTGAAGCTACTCACACGGGGCCGTTCAGTCCCACGGAGATTCTGGCGCTGAGTTGTGATGCTTTGATTATTCCGACAGTGATGAATCCCGAGAAAACGGTGGTGCTGGCCCAAGGGCGCGACCATCGGCTACTGCCACAAGCCATGAAGAACGCGCTGATTGCCCGCGACGGCGGTTGCGCACGCCCGGGCTGCACCGCGCCCGCAGCCTGGTGCCAGGGCCACCATGTGAAGCACTGGGCGAAAGGCGGCACGACTGACCTCGACAATCTGGTGCTGTTGTGCCCCGGATGTCACCGGTTGGTACATCACGATAAGTACAGCGTGAAAATGGTCGACGGCGTCGCCTGGTTTACTCCGGCCATCTGGCTCAACCCAGATCCGACTCCGCAGCGCAACAGCTACCATCGCCCGGGCAATGCGGATCTCGATCCTCCCCCAGCATGGGAGTGAACAGCCGAGAATTCTCACGCTGAGTCGTCTATCATCGGCACAGCGTTAGCCAGTGCAGCCCCAAGCAGTGGATCCCGGTGTGCAGGGTTCGGCGACGTTGCGGGTTTTTGCTCGCCAGATATCGGCCTGCTGGGTTTCCGCTGCCACGGTCATGGTGCCCTCGACCGGGATCCAATCACCGCCATCGACTTGGTAGTCGCCTTCGTAGGTGGTGGTCAGATCCACGGGAAAGGTTCCCGTCTCGGTGTAGATGTGGCTGGTCGGGGTTTCTTCGTTGAACCGATCCTGGGGATGGCCGGGAACATCCGTGGTCAGACTGGCGCCGTCGCCGAAGCGCCAGTCCCACCGCACCGGAGTAATCCGCAGGGTGACCTGCCGGCCCAGCATCGTTTGCGTCTGGGTTTGCGGGCGGTAGGTGGAGGCGTAGACGTTGGTGTGGGCGTTGATGAGTCCGAACCCGTTCTGGTCCATCACGATCTCCGATTCCGGGGCGAACATGGTCTGTAGATCGTTCAGGGTGATCACGGGCATGGCTGGTTCTGCTGCTGCGGGTTGGGCTGCGGGTTGTGCGGCTGGTTGGGCTGGTGCCTGGGCAGCGGGTGTGGCTGGCTCGACGGGGTCTGGGGTGCTCACCGGGCAGTAAGCGAGCCCGTTTTCCATGAGGGTGCGCTGTGGGACATTGCGGATGGTTTCGCCAGTGTTGCACAGGCTAGCGTTCATACCGTCGATGTAGGTGGAGGTTCGCCGTTTCTGCGCTTTAACTGAGTTGGGTGCGGGAGCGTTGCTGACGTGGTTGTCCGGCTTTTTCTCCATATGCTGCGAAACACTGCCCGTGCGACCGGTGGCTGACGACGTTGAAGAGTGATTAGTGGCGTTTTCGGCCGAGCGGTTCTTTGCACCGTGAATACGATCTGTGGCGACGACGCGGAGCTGATCTTCCCCGTTGATTTTGTCCTCGAATTCTACGGTGTTTGAGGTAAGGACGAGTGCGATTAGTCCGAGGGTCGCAAGTGCAGTCTTCATATCATTTCTCGTTCCCTTGTTCCTCTTCCTCGGAGAGGAGATCTGAGGGGACTGACTCGTATAGAAGCCACTGTCCGTTGGACTCGTCGTAGTTCAGAATCGCGAACCAGGGTTGATTGTCGAAACTTGTACGTGACTCAGTAATCTCGTCGCCATTAGACGAGTAATGGCGAAGTTCTGGGTGCGTTAGTGAGTAATCGATATCTGCCTGAGATACTTCCTCGTCGACGGTGCTCAGCGTGGATTCGATCTCGATCTCCCCATTTAGACTGCTCCACTCATCGTTTCGATATGCAGATTCCCAGGTCTCCACCATCATTTCGCAGACTTCGCAATCTGCTTCAGATGCGGCCATGAGTTGCTCAGGGTCGCCGGTGAGGTAGAGATATTCCATAGCGTCCCACCAGTATTCGAGGGTGGCTTCGGCGCCTTCAGGGGTTTGTTCGCGGGCGGCGTCGGGGAGTGCGGGGACGGGGACGTTCTGGGCGGGGCCGTCGGCGGAGGCGGGGATGAACTCGGTGTTGGACGCGGTGGCGCTGGACGCGCTCGGGCTGGCGGCGTCGTCGCCATTGTTGCCGCCGGAGTCACTGCAGCTGGTGAGGGCGAAGGCCATGCTCAACGTGGCGCCGACCACGGCAAGACGAACGGGACGGGCAGTGCGGAGCGCGCGGGATGTGCTGACGGTAGGGGCAGTGCGGGCCATGGGTCCAGGCTTCCTGGCCCCTCTAAGGTGAAGCGTCGGGCCGGGTCGAGATCAGTCAACAGGTCAAACGACTTCCAAATATAGCCCGACACCCAGATCCTTGGACAGGGTTATCCACAGATGCGCGTCATCCGGGGTAGTGCGCCGGGGCGGTTAGGAGCGCGGGTCGCCGCGGCGGGCGGCGAGGACCCAGGAGAGCTCGATGAGGGTGTCTACGTAGCCGAGATCGGCGCCGGTGAGTTCGCTGAAGCGGAGCAGGCGGCAGCGCAACGTGTTCACGTGCACGGGGATGGAACGAGCGGCGATTGGGATGCTGAGCCGGTGGGCGAGGCAGGCCTCGACGGCTTCGAGCACGGACCCCGGCGGCCCCCTGGCCGTAGCGCTCGGCGGCCAGGGGTATCGGCCTTATGGACGTCGTCGGGGCGACGGGAAAGCCCGGTTCGGAGGGTGCGCACGCTCATGCTGATGTTGCGGGAAACGGGTGCTTCTTGCGCGGTGGCGGGCTCAGTGCGCTACCCGCGTATCATTCGTTGTTCTCGTCCTTCCGGGTGAGGCCGTGGGTTTCACCGACGACGTCGAGAATGTATTCGGCAATAGCGAGGGATGAGGTGGCGCCGGGGGACGGTGCGTTGCGGATGAGGGTGGCCCGGCCGATGTGCTCGATCACGAAATCATCGACCAATGCGCCGTTCTCATCCATCGCCTGGGCCCGGATGCCGCGGGTGATCGGGCGAGAAGGTACTCCCTCGAGGCTGGGCACGTATTCGGCCGCACCTTCGAGGAATTTCTTGCGTGAGATCACCGCACTGAACTCTTGAACGGCTGCTTTCGCGTTCTGTGCGGCGAATTTCCAGAACCCGGGGTTGGCGGCCACGCCCAGGCTGTCCTTCACTCCGATCTTCCAGCCGGTGTAGTTTTCTCGGCCGAAGGACAGGAAAGCGTTGGGCCCCACGAGCATTTCGCCGTCGACCCGTTTGGTCAGGTGCACGCCCAAGAACGGGTAGGCCGGATCCGGCACCGGGTAGACCAGACCGTTGAGGATGGTGCGGTACTGGGAATCCAGCTGAGAGTACTGGCCGAAGAACGGCACGATCTTGGGGTAGGCGGCGCCCCCGGCCAGCGCGGCGACGCGATCGGACTGCAGTCCAGCACAGGAAATCACATAGTCGAACGTTTCGGTGCTGGTCCGTCCGTCGGCGTCGCGCGTGGTGATGGAGCAACCGTTGTCGTTGTTCGACATATCGGTGACTTCCGCCCCCAGGCGCACGGTGGCGCCAGCGGCGCGTGCATCCTCAATCAGCGCACGTGCCACCCCGGCAAAGTCGATAATCCCGGTGTGGGGGGAGTGCAGGGCCAGCCGTCCGACGGCGTTCGGTTCGATCTCGCGAATACGCTCGGGGCCGACCAGTTCGACGTCGGGAACACCATTGGCAACCGCGCGTTCATAGATCGCGTGGAGCCGGGTCTCTTCTTCTTCGGTGAGGGCGACGACGAGCTTGCCGCACTCCTCGTAGGCAACGTTGCGCTCACGGGCGTAGGCCGTGATCAGCTCGACGCCGCGACGGCACAGCCGGGCCTTGAGGCTGCCGGGTTCGTAGTACAGGCCGGCGTGGACCACTCCGGAATTGTGCCCGGTCTGGTGGGCGGCAACGTGGTCCGCCTTGTCTATCACGGTCACCGAACCCTGGGGGAAACGCTGAGTGATTTCCCGAGCGACGGCGGCACCGTTGATGCCTGCCCCAATCACTGCGAAGCGCGGCTGGGACGTGGAGGTGGGGTGATGATGCGTCATGGGCTGGTTGTCTCGCTATTCGTCATCGTGGGGTAGGGCGGGATAGGTCAAGGAGGGGGACTCGGGCATACTGAGTTGTATGCAACATGTGTCGCGATCGATGAGCCTGACGGAGCAAGCCACTGAATCGATCAAGAACGCCATCTTGGCGGGTGATCTGGTGCCGGGGCAGCTGTATACGGCCGGGGAGCTCGGACGCGAACTGAACGTGTCGCGCACACCGATCCGCGAGGCGCTGCAGGAGTTGGCGCGACGCGGTCTGGTCGAGATCGAGAAGAACCGCGGTATGCGAGTGCGCTCGACGTCGGTGGAGTCGCTGATCGAGGTCTTTCAGGTGCGGCTGATGCTTGAGGTGCCGCTCTCGCGGCGAGCGACCGAGTTGCGCACCCCCGAATCGCTGGCTGCTGTTCGTGCCGCCTACGACGATTTTCGTGTCGCGGCGGAATCGGGCGAAGCCGATGCGGTGCTGCGGGCCGACCGGGACTTCCATCGCGCACTGATGGCCGTTGCCGGGAACGATCGAGCGAAGACTCTGTTGCAGGAACAGCGAGACTTCGTGCTGCAAACTGGAATGGGTACCGTGCCGACCTCGCGTACCCCCATGGAGTGCTTCGAAGACCACGCCGACATCATGGCTGGGTTCGAAGCCGGTGACGCTGCTGCAGTGGGTGCGGCCGTGGGGCGACACATCTCGCATACGGCCACCATGCTGATCCGTCAGGAGACGGCGTCCCGTCCAGAGCTCGGACAGGTGGACGCGGACGCGGCCATCGATTGGCTGCTGCACTGAGCCTCCTCTCCAGTTGAGACCTCTCGCACGTTGTTGCCTGAGTCACGATAGCAGGTTGCATGCAACATGCAAAGTAGCGGACTCGGGGAGCGCGCAGGTGTGGTGTTCGCCCTATCGATGTCATTCCGCCAGCCCGGCTCGACGGCGTGGACTAGGCTGGAGACATGTCGATCCGCAATCGTCGCGCTGCCTCTCTTCCCGCCAAGCTCAGCCGCACCTGGCTGCTCATCAACGCCGCCCGTCCGGAGGATTACGCCCCCGGCCTGGCCAGCGAGGCGGACTCGGTGATCATCGACCTGGAAGCCTCGGTTCCGGACGAAAAAAAGGATGAGGCGCGCGGCCACGTCGTCGACGCGCTCTCCGGGGGGATGACGGCGTGGGTGCGCATTTCCGGCACCGGCACTGACGACTGGGCGGAGGACCTGGAAGCCCTCTCCGGACTGAACGGGTTGCGCGGCGTCATGCTCGCGATGACCGAGGAACCGGAGCAGGTGACCTACACGGCCATGCGGCTGCGCGCCGGCACCCCGGTGCTCGCCCTGCTGGAAACCGCCGTCGGCGTGGAGAACGCCAACAACGTGGCCAAGGCGCCGGGCACCTTCCGCCTGGCCTTCGGCACGAACGATTTCCGCAAGGACGTGGGTGTTTCGGACGACCCGATGGCGATGGCCTACGCCCGCTCCAAACTGGTGATGGCTTCGCGCGTGGGCAAGCTGCCCGGTGCGATTGACGGTCCGCCGTTAGCCACCGACGACGACGACGCCGTGCTGGCCGGGTCCGCACACACCGCATCGATGGGCATGACGGGGCGACTGTGCCTGAATCGCAACCAGGTGGACGCCATCAACCGGGCCATGAGCCCCTCGGAAGACGAGCTCGAGTGGGCGCGCGAGTTGCTCTACGCCCACGCACAGGGCGCAGCGGTCGGCGATGGCTCCTACCTGCCGCGTCTGGCCCGCGCCCAGAAGATTGCGGACCTCGCAGACTCCTACGGCCTCTGGAACGCCTGACGCGCATTTTTCGGCAGGGGAATCCTTCGGGACCCTAGCCTGTGGATAACTTAGACGGGGTCGGTGTGATCCTGGCGGGGTCGCTGCTGTGGCTGACCGGTTGTGGTGACGGCGCGAATCCGGGCGCTGAGGCTGCTGCTTCGGCGTCATCGGGTACCGCCAGCGCAACATCCAGCCCGGAAGCGCCTGAGGCACCGGAATTGTTGGAAGAGCGTGAGATCGATGGTGCGTGACGCAGATCGTGGTGCCTCGAATCGGGGGAAGAGGACCGTGCGGGGTAAATTAGACTCCAGCATGTGACCGTCAACCTCGCACCCACCACACCTTCATGACTTCTGAGACACCCTGGAGGCGCCACCGCGCGCCTGACACGTCAGCCCCCGAGCCGTCTGCCGCAGACGCCTCGGGGCCGTCGTCGTTAACCGCGCCGGTCACTGCATCCCACGCGGGTCTCGGCTCCGCTCACGGCAAGGCGATCCTCATCGGCGAGCATGCTGTGGTCTATGGGGCGCCGGCCATCGTCTTGCCGCTGCTGGACCTGCAGGCCGCGGCGAGTGTGCGCGAGGCGAAGACCGCTACCATCACCTCCGACCTCTACACCGGGCCCATCAGTCAGGCGCCGGCGATGATGGCGCCGATTATTCGGGCGGGCCAAGCCGCGGCGGAACGGGTGGATCTGCGCCCGGATCGGCTCGAGGTGATCGTGCGCTCCACGATTCCGTATGAGCGCGGGCTGGGTTCCTCAGCTGCCGTGTCGGCCGCGATTGTGCGGGCCGTGGCTAACGCGGGTGGGGTGCGGCTGAGCCCGGCGGAGACGCACGCGCTGGTGCAGGAAGCCGAACAGATTGCGCACGGTACCTCTTCTGGACTCGACGGGCACGCGGTCCAATCACTGACCCCGCTGCGCTTCCAGGCCGGCAAACCGACCACCGTGAAGGTGGCGGAGCGGATGACCTTCGTGATTGCGGATACCGGGACCTCCGGGTCGACGTCGTCGGCGGTGAACGGCGTGCGGATGCTGCGCACCGTACTGCCGGAGGCCGTGGAACGGATGACCCGGGATCTCACCGAGGTGGTGGAGGATTCCGCGGACGCGCTCGCCGTCGGCGATGCCCCGCGCCTGGGCCGCAACATGAACGCCGCCCACCGGCACCTGGCCCGCATCGGGGTGTCCTCGCCGGCGTTGGACGCCCTCGTCGCCGTCGCGCTGGAGGCCGGTGCCTACGGTGCGAAGCTCACCGGATCCGGACTCGGCGGCTGCGTGCTGGCCTTGGCCCCGTCGCTCGAAGTAGCGGGTGACCTGGCCGCTGCCATGACCTCCGTGGGCGCCACCCGAGTGTGGACCACTTCGCTGGTGCCCACCACCCCGACCACGCATACCGCGCCCACCGCGCGAGTCAGCCCCGCCCCATCCGCCGATACTCCCCAGGAGGCCCCGTGACCCAGGCGACCGCGCGCGCTTATCCGAACATTGCCCTGGTGAAGTACTGGGGCAAGGCGGACGAGGCCCTGATCATCCCGGTGGCCGGGTCGATGTCGATGACGCTCGACGATTACGCGACCACCACCACGGTGCGTCTCGACGACGCCGCCGATGCGCTGAACCTCAACGGGACAGAGCTGGACCACACCGACTCGGCCACCCAGCGGGTCGGGGCGTTTCTCGATATCGTGCGCGGGCTCGCTCAGGAGCGCGGACTCGACACCGCGGCGGCGCACGCCCAGGTGACCACCGTGAATGAAGGACCGACCGCAGCCGGGATGGCGTCCTCGGCGTCGGGCTTTGCGGCGCTGGCCCAGGCCGCCTCCGCAGCTTACGGGCTGGACCTTGACACCCGGGACCTCTCTCGGTTGGCCCGGCGCGGTTCGGGCTCCGCCTGCCGCTCCGTGATCAACCGGTTCGCCGTCTGGCATGCGGGCGATTCAGACGAGACCTCCTACGCCGAAGAGATTGCCGCACCCGACCTGGCCATGATTGCGGTCACCGTGGCCTCGGGCGCGAAGAAAGTGTCCTCCCGGGCCGGCATGCGCGCCACCGCCGCCACCTCCCCGTTCTACCGCGCCTGGATCACCACCACCGAAGAGTCGCTGAACGAGATGGTACGGGCGTGTGCTGACGCCGATTTCACCCGGATCGGCGAGATCACCGAAGCCCATGCGATGCGCATGCACGCCGTCATCAACGCGTGCGAGCCGCCCATCCGCTACCTGGCGCCCGCCTCCTACCAGGTATTCGACGCGGTCGCCGAACTGCGTGCCAATGGGGTGGAGGCCTACGCCACCGCCGACGCCGGACCCAATGTGGTGGTGATTTCCCGTCCCGAGGACGCGGAGCAGATTGCCGGCGCACTGGGCCAGTACGCCGAGAACGGTGAGGCGAAGGTGCTGCGTCCGGGTCCCGGTGCACACGTGGTGAACGCTGACGACGCCGCTGACGCCGCGGGGGCCACCGCGTGATCGTCACCCGCGCCCCCGGCAAGCTCTACATTGCCGGTGAGTACGCCGTCGTCGAGCCCGGCCAGTCGGCTGTGGTCGTCGCCGTGGACCGGTACATCACCATCACCCTGAACGAGTCCGCCAGCTCCGAGGATTCCGGCCGCGTGCACTCCTCCGAGTACGGCCGGCTGCCCGTGGTCTGGCGCCGGGACGAGGCGACCGGAGAGATCGTCGTCGAGCATCACCCCTACGATTTCGTCACCTCCGCCATCACCACCTGTGAGCGGCTGCGTGCCGAACGCGGCATTGCCCCGCGGTACTTCGACCTGCACATCGACTCCGAACTCGACGACGCCGACGGGCTGAAATTCGGGCTCGGTTCCTCCGGCGCGGTGGTGGCGGCCACCGTGTCCGCCATCGCCGAGTTCTACGGGCTGGGGCTGAGCGACGACGAGCGTTTCCGGCTCTCCTTGCTGGCCACCGTCGCCATCTCGCCGAGGTCCTCCGGCGGGGATATTGCGGCATCCACGTTCGGCGGCTGGCTGGGCTACGCCTCCCCGGATCGTGCCGCACTGCGTACCGCCTTGGCCGCGGGCACCGTCACCGAGGCGCTGGTCCACCCAGGCTGGGATCCGCACCGCGTGCAGCGCCTGAACACCCCCACCTCGGTACGGCTGCGGGTGGGCTGGACCGGCTCACCTGCCTCGACCGAGGCGCTGGTGGGTTCCGTGAAACACCACTCACCACAGGATGCCCCCGGATACGGACGGTTTCTGGCCGCCTCCTCCGCGATGGTCGCCGGACTGATCGACGCGGTGAACGACGACGACGCCGAGAAGATCTCCGCCCTGATCCGCACGGCTCGGGTCCTGCTGCGCGGGCTGCACGAGACCACCGGGATCACCATCGAGACGGGGACGCTGCGCCGGCTGTGCGAGATCGCCGAAGACCACGGCGCCGCCGCGAAACCCTCGGGCGCCGGGGGTGGGGACTGCGGTATCGTGCTGGTACCCGCTGACTCCGATCCAGCCGCACTCTTCGGCGCCTGGAGCCTGGAGGGCATCCGCCCACTGGACCTGACTGTGACCACAGAGAGGCGCACCCGATGACCGAGCCGACGGCCGCCTCCCGCAAGGATGACCACCTGCGCCTGGCCGCTGAGCAACAACCCGGCATCCGCGCCGCGCGCACCGCTTTCGATGACGTCACCGTGCGCCACCACGCCCTCTCCGGGATCTCACCGAAGCAGGTCGACCTCGGCGTCGACGTCGGACCCTGGCGCTTCCCCGCACCCTTCTACGTGAACGGCATGACCGGCGGCACCGAGAAGGCGCGCGCCCTGAACCGCACCCTGGCCCAGGCCGCCGCCCGCGCGGGAGTGCCCATGGCCTCCGGGTCGGTGGGCATCGCCCTGGATGATCCGTCGACCGTCGAGACGTTCACCGTGATCCGACAAGAGAACCCGCACGGGATCGTGCTGGCCAACATCGGTGCTGGGCGCAGCGTGGATGACGCCCGCCGCGCCGTCGAACTCTTAGCTGCAGACGGGCTGCAGCTGCACGTCAACGCGGTGCAGGAGACTGTGATGCCGGAGGGCTCCCGCGATTTCTCCGGCTGGCTCGGCCTCATCGAACAGATCGCCGCAGCACTCGACGACGACGGCGTGCCGCTGGTGGTCAAGGAGGTCGGTTTCGGCCTCTCGGCCCGCACCCTGACCCAGTTGCGTGACGCCGGAGTGCGCCTGGTGGATGTGGCTGGCACCGGCGGAACCGACTTCGCCCGGATCGAGAACGACCGCCGCGACCCGGTGGAGGATCTCAGCTACCTGTCCGCTGCTGCTGGTTTTGGCCTGTCCACCCCGGCGGCCCTGCTCGATGCCGCTTCCCTGCCTTCCGCGGTGCGCCACGATCTGACCGTGCTCGCCTCCGGTGGGGTGCGCCACCCGCTGGATGTGATGCGCTGCCTCGCCCTGGGCGCCCGCGCCGTGGGCGTGGCCGGTGGCTTTCTCTCGGTGGCCCTCGAGCATCCTGACGACGACGGCGCCACCCTGGCCACCGTCATGGAATCCTGGCGCGAGCAGCTGGTGGCCCTGCACGCACTGTTCGGTGCCCCCAGTCCCACGGAGTTCACCGGCGTCGACGTCGTCGTCACCGGCGACACCGCCGATATCGTCCGCGCCCAGACCCCTTCGAAGGAGCAGATGTGAGCACCCACCGGGAGACCACCACCGTCACCGCCATTCCGACCCGCTGGGTGGGACCGATCAAAATCGGCGGCAACGCCATCTCCGGTTCCGGCACCGAGTCCACCGAACTGATCGAGGTGCCGCTGGCCACCTACGAGACCCCGCTGTGGCCCTCGGTGGGCCGGGGCGCGAAGATCTCCCGGCTCGTGGAAAACGGCATTACCGCCACCGTGGTCGACGAACGGATGACCCGCTCCGTGCTGTTCACCGCGGTCGACGGTGCCGCAGCCCACCACGCCGCCCAGATCATCGAGCAGCGCTTCGACGAACTCGCAGGGGTCGTTTCTGAGGGCTCCCGGTTCGCCCAGCTGATCGAGATTCACCCCGAGATCGTGGGCTCGCTGCTGTTTGTCCGCTTTGCCTTCCGCACCGGGGACGCTTCCGGGCACAACATGGCTACTGCCGCCGCCGACAGCCTGATGACCCGTATCCTCTCCTGGGAGATCGGGCTGAGCTACGGCTCCATCTCCGGCAATTTCTGCACCGATAAGAAAGCCACCGGCGTCAACGGCGTACTCGGCCGCGGCCGCTCGGTGACCGCGGACATTCTCATCCCGCACGACGTCGTCGAGCAGCACCTGCACACCACGGCCGGCGCCATTGCAGAACTGGTGGTGCAGAAGAACTACGTGGGCTCCACCATCGCCGGGGCCCTGCGCTCGGCCAATGCGCACTTCGCGAACATGCTGCTCGCCTTCTATCTGGCCACCGGCCAGGACGCCGCCAATATCGTGGAGGGCTCCCAGGGCTTCACCTACGCTGAGGACCGCGAGGACGGACTGTACTTCGCCTGCACCCTGCCCCACCTGATCGTGGGCACCGTGGGCAACGGCAAGCACCTCGAGCATGTGGAAGAGGCCATGGTGCGGCTCGGCCTGCGCGAAGAGCGTGAGCCGGGCGCGAACACACGTCGCCTCGCAGCCCAGATTGCCGCTACCGTGGTGTGTGGAGAATTGTCGCTCTTGGCGGCCCAAACCAACCCGGGTGAGCTCATGAAGGCGCACACCGTATTCGAACGCAGGCAGCGTCGGGCCTGATCGCCCTGAGCAGGGTCGCCGACGGCGAAGGAGAATCGCAACAGTGAGCAACAACATCGGAATCCACGACCTGGAGGCGGCCACCGCCCACTACGTGCTCCCGCTGGACGCGCTGGCGGAGGCACACGGGATCGACCCGGCCAAGTTCCACCGCGGCCTGGGCCAGGACCGGTTCTCCGTGCCCGCCCCCGACGAGGACGTGGTGACCATGGCGGCGACAGCAGCATCGCGGCTGCTGGCCCGTCACCCGGAGCACCACGTGCGCATGGTCATCTTCGCCACCGAAACCGGCGTCGACCAGTCGAAGTCCGCCGGGGTGTTCCTGCACGGTCTCATCGGGCTGGGCCCGCACGTGCGCACCGTCGAGTACAAGCAGGCGTGTTATGCCGGGACCGCCGGTATCCAGGCGGCACTGGGTCACATCGCCCGCTACCCGGATGAGCAGGTGCTCGTGGTGGCCTCCGATATTGCCCGCTACGCGCTCGACTCCTCCGGCGAGCCCACCCAGGGTGCCGGTGCGGTGGCCATGCTCATCTCGGCTGATCCCGCCCTGGTGGCGATCGAGCCGCAGTCCGGGCTCTACACCGCGGATGTGAACGACTTCTGGCGTCCCAACGACTCCTCCACCCCGTTCGTGGAGGGCAAGCTCTCCATGGACGCCTACATCGAGGCCACCCTGGGTTCCTGGGATGACTTCACCGCCCGCCGTGAGCTGAAGGTCACCGACGTCGACCGGTTCATCCACCACCAGCCCTTCACCAAAATGGCCCGTAAGGCCCACGCCGCACTCGCCGCCCACACCGGGGTGGAGCTTGGCGATGAGCTGATCGAGGAGTCGATGACGTACAACCGTCAGCTGGGCAACGCCTACACGGCGTCGATGTACTTCGGCCTGGCCGCCCAGTTGCACGCCGACACCGACCTGACCGGCAAGCGCCTCGGCTTCTTCTCCTACGGCTCCGGGGCGGTGGCCGAGTTCTTCACCGGGGTGGTGCAGGAAGGCTACCGTGCTCATCTCGACGCCGCCGCGGCCGTGGAGGAGCTGTCCGCGCGCGAGGAGATCGACTATCCGACCTACCGCGCCCTGCACGAGGCCCACCGCACCGTCTCGGACGACTACGACGTCGAACCCGTCACCCAGGCCCCGTTCCGCTTCACCGGGGTCAAGGACCGGGTGCGCCACTACGCCGTTCGCTGACGACCCGTGGAGGTTCCAGGCCTGACGCCGACGTATCCCCGGGTGCGGCCCGAGGCGGTGGAAGCCTGCTTCGGGCCGACCATGACGGCGCGCGGGCGCGCGTACTGGCAGGAAGACCGCATCCGCACCGTGCACTGGGACGAAGCCACCCAGAAGCTCACCGGGAGCGTCTTCGGCTCGGGCGAGAGCATCTACCGGGCCACGGTGCTGCTGCTGCGCTCGGGGCCCGACGCCTGGGAGCCGGACCGCAGCGGGTGCACCTGCCCGGTGGGCGATGACTGCAAGCACGGCGCGGCCCTGGTGTTCCGTGCCGATGAGCTGGCCCGCGATCGAGCCGAGGATCCCTTCGCCGTGCTGCGTGCCCTGGAAGAGCAGAGCGGGCTGATCCAGCGCGCCTCCTCCCTGGGTGGCGGATCCGGCGGACAGCGCGGACAGACGGCGGGTGCACCTGCACCGGAGCCGCCCAGCTGGCAGCGCACCCTCGGAGCGCTGGTGCCGCCGGGCACGGTCGGTTCCGCGGGGGCAGGCCAGGAGCGTGCGGCCCGGAAGCCGGTGTTCGACCAGCTGGCCCTGGGACTCGACGTGCACGTGGCCACCAGCGAGCGGCACCGCCTCTACGGGGGCATTCAGTGGACCTCGCTCGGCCACGAATACCTCGGAAGCACGGCACGCTGGACAGTGCAGGTGCGTCCGCTGAAGCGCTCGGCCCGCGGCAACTGGGTCAAGACCGGCCTCACCTGGCAGACGTTCTCGCGGCAGCGTCCGCCGCATACCCTGAACCCGGACCCCGTCCAATACGAGCTGCTGCACCGCCTGCAGCACCTCTACCATGCCACCGTTGCCTCCCCGGCACGCTCCGAATGGCTCAATCTGGCCACGCTCGACCACCCCGAGGCATGGCGTCTGCTCGGCGCGCTGCAGGAGGCGGGGGCGCCGCTGGTGGGGCTCGGCCGCATCGGGGAGATCACGCTCACGGACCCAGCCGAGCTGGTGCTGGACGTGCGCCGCACCGACCCCGACACCGACGCTGACCCCGCCGCGCTGGCCCTGCAGCTGCGCGCCCGCACCGCCGGATCGGATCTGCTGGACGACGCTCGGCCGGTGGGCAGCCGCGCCGTCGTCGTCGCCCGGCCCCACCCCGACGGCAGCACGGGTAAGGACTCCATCCTGGTGCAGCTCAGCCCGCTGGACACCCCGGTGCCCACCGGGTTGCGCGGGCTGTTGGCCGGGGGCGAGCCGCTGCAGGTCCCCGCGGAGGAGACACCCGAGTTCTTCGACGATTTCTATCCCGGCCTGGCTGCCTCCCTCGACGTCGTCTCCAGCGATGACACAGTGGAGTTCCCCGAGATCCCGCCACCAGAGCTGCGCCTGTCTGCCAGCTACACCCTGGCCGATCCTGACGACGACTGGGCGCAGGACACCCTCGAGCTGAGCTGGTCCTGGCACTACCGGGGTCTCGACGACGTCGAGGAGCACCAGCGCACCGTGCTCGCGGCGGTGCGGGAGATCTGGCCCGGCGCCTTCACCCAACCCGAGCAGACCCTGGCCGGTCCCGCCGCAGCCCGGTTCTCCGAGCACGCCCTGGATCAGCTGCGCGACCTGGACCACGTGCACGTGAGCATCATCGGCACCCGCCCCGACTACCGGGAGCTCACCGGGGCCCCGGATATCGGCATCACCGCGGTGGCCTCCGGCACCTCGAATGACTGGTTTGACCTCGGCTTCCAGATCCGACTCGACGGGCGCTCCGTGCCCTTCGCTCACATCTTCAAGGCCCTGGTGAAGGGCGAGAATGAGGTGCTGCTGCCCGATAAGACCTACCTGAGCCTGGGCCACCCCGGTTTCGACCGGCTGCGCGAGCTCATCGACGAGGCCGGCCAACTCGAGGAATGGGACCCCGAGAACCAGGGCGTGCACCGTTCCAACACGGTGATGCTGCAGGATCTCGAGGAGCTGGCCGACGAGTGGACGCCGGACGCCATGGTCGAGGAGTGGATGGACACCATCACCCGGCTCGCCTCGCTGGACCCGAACGACCACCCCGATCCGGCTCAGGTGCCGGACACCCTGAACGCCACCCTGCGCCCGTACCAGTTGGACGGGTTCCAGTGGCTGGCCACCCTGCACGATCTAGGACTCGGCGGGATCCTCGCCGACGACATGGGCCTGGGCAAGACCCTGCAGACACTGGCCCTGATCGCCCACGCGCGCGAAACCACTCACGACGTCGAACAGGGCACCAGAGCGCCGTTCCTCGTCGTCGCTCCCTCCTCGGTGGTCTCCGTCTGGGCACAGGAAGCAGCCACATTCACCCCGGAGCTGCGCGTCGTCACCCTCAGTGCCACCGCCGCCAAGCGTAAGAAATCCGTCGAAGACATCGACGCCGAACTGGCCGAGGCCGACCTGGTGCTCACCTCCTACGCCATCGCCCGACTCGACGAGAAAATCCTCGCGGCCCGAACCTGGGGCGGACTCGTGCTGGACGAAGCCCAATTCGTGAAAAACCGCACCACCCGCACCTTCCGGTCCGTCAAAGCACTGGCCGAGCGGTCCCGATTCCGCCTGGCCATCACCGGCACCCCCATGGAGAACACGTTGGGGGACCTGTGGTCGCTGGCCGCCCTCACCGCGCCCGGACTCTTCCCGCAGTTCCGGCTCTTCCGCGAGCACTTCATCAACCCCATCGAAGCCGGTCAGCGCCTGGCCACCGACCCCTCGCTGAACCCCGAGGACGACCCGGAGGGGGCGCGCACCGCCCAGCGCGCCGAATCCCGGCTGGCCCATCTGCGCGACCGGCTCGCCCCGTTCATGCTGCGCCGCACCAAAGAAGACGTCGCACCTGACCTGCCCGAAAAGCAAGAGCAAACCGTGCTGGTGCCCCTGCAATCGGCGCACCGCCGTCTCTACGACACCGTGCTGCAACGCGAACGCGCCAAGGTGATGCGCCTGCTCAACGAAGAGGACCTGGACACGCACCGGATGATCGTGTTCCGATCCCTCACCCTGCTGCGCATGCTCGCCCTGGACCCGCAGATCGTCGATCAAGACTACACAGAACCCTCCTCGAAACTTGAGGACCTGATGGAGCGGCTCACGGAGATTCACGACGCCGAAGAACACCACCAGGTGATCGTGTTCTCCCAGTTCACCTCGTTCCTGCACCGGGTCGCGAAACGTCTCGACGACGCCGAGATCAGCTACGCCTACCTCGACGGCGCCACCCGGGGTCGGGCCGCCGCGGTGGCCGAATTCCGCGAGGGCGGAGCCACGGTGTTCCTCATCTCGCTGAAAGCCGGTGGTTTCGGGCTCACCCTCACCGAGGCGGATTATGTGTTCCTGATGGACCCGTGGTGGAACCCCGCTGTCGAAAACCAGGCAGTGGACCGGGCCCACCGCATCGGCCAGACCAAGAACGTGATGGTGTACCGCATGGTCGCCGCCGGCACCATCGAGGAGAAGGTGCTGGAGTTGCAGTACCGCAAGGCGGTGCTGTTCGACGCCGTCACCGAGGGCGCACCCGGCGGCGCGGTCAGTTCCGGGTTCACCGCCGCCGACTTCCGCGCCCTGTTCTCCCAGCCCCGGTCGCTGGAAGAATGACCGCGCCGAAACTGATCGTGCTACACCCGGCCGTGTTACTCTCAGCTCGTGTTCTTCAAGCGCCGTCCTAAGCCTCGCAACCGCTCGGGTTCCTTCAATCCGTTCCCTGCTGACGTCGACGTCTGGGCGGGCTTCGAATCCGGCATCGCCAAGGCGCCCTGGGAGGTTGAAAACCTGCACTGCGACCCGCAGCGCTCGCAGCAGGTGATGGCCCAACTTGAACTCACCGAGGACTCCGAACTCGGCGCGATGGTGGCCCACACCGGCGGACTGGTGATCGACCACGGATGGGTACGACTGCTCGGCGCCGGTCTGGGCGACCTGCCCGACGTTGCCACCGCCTCGCCTTTCACCCGCGAAGATCCGCACTACCTGGTGCTCGGCGTGGACGTGCTCGGCGGAATCTTCGCCATCGACGGCACCGCGCTGGGGGCCGGTGCTGGGCGGCTCTGCTATATCGACCCCACCACCATGGACGCAGCCCAGCCCACCGTGCGCGATCTGAACGTCAGCCACGCCCAGTTCATGGCGTGGGTGCTCACCGGCGACGTCGACAAGTTCTACGCCCCGCACCGCTGGGACGACTGGAAAGAAGACATCGCCGGGCTCAGCCTGAACCACGGGCTCGACGCCGATCGCCAGCCCATTCGGCTCAGCGACCTCTGGGAGCAAGCCTTCCCGACCGTGGGACTCGACGTCCCCCGACCGCAAGGATTTTGACATGACCGCACCGGATCACCGCACAGGCCAGCGCACCCCGCTCGATGCCGTGCCCGGTACCTCCGCACCCTTGCGCGGCGCGCTCGCTGAAGCCGGCTACCCGGACCTGGAGTCACTCGACGGCGCCGACTACGCCACCCTGAAAGCCCTGCACGGGGTAGGTGCCCGCGGGCTGGAACGCCTGCAGGCAGCACTCCTCGAGAAGGGGCTGAGCTTCAGCGGCACCATTCCAGCCCCGCGCGGCAACGGGGTCACGGTGACCGCCGGGCACACCGGCGTCGTCGCCTCCGATATCAAGACCAAGCCGACGAACGTCAGTCCGGCCGAGTATATCGAGACCCTGGACACCCCGCGCCGGGTGGAACACGGGCGGCTGCTGCTGGAGCTGTTCACCCGGGTCACCGGAGCGGAACCGGTGATGTGGGGCCCCTCGATGATCGGCTACGGGGAGACCCACTACGTCTCCGCCGCCGGGCGCGAAGGGGACTGGTTCCACGTGGGCTTCAGCCCGCGCAAGGCCAAGCTTTCGTTCTACGGGCTCACCAGCCACCCCGGATACGAGCAGCAGCTGCAGCGCCTTGGCAAGCACACCGTGGGCGCATCCTGCCTCTATGTGAACAAACCCGAAGACATCGATCTGGCGGTACTGGAAGAGATGCTCACGGACGCGTGGAACGCGCAGCCGCAGGGGTGCTGACCCGACGCACGAGGGCCGTGTAGAAGATCCCGGCCACCACCAGGCCCAGTACGAGCCCCAGTACCGCGGTGATGAAGGCGGGGCTCATCGAGCGGATTCAGGACCACAAAGGTGGGGCGGCGCGTCAGCACCGCCCCACCGAAGAGGGATCGCCCTTGGCCGCGCGCCGGAGAATAACTCAGGCTGGCTGTCAGGCGCTGATGCTGGCCTGCTCGCGCTTCCAGCGGCGCGCGGAGATGAAGGAGCGCACCCCCATCACCACGTAGATCACCAGCAGCACGAAGGTGATGGAGGAGGCGATGACGGCGGCCGGGCGCTCCGCGGTACCGGCGAACAGGTCGGGCAGCTGCATCACGTTCATCAGGGTGCCGGCCGCACCGATCACCGCCAGCAGCAGGCCGATGTGCACGCCGACCATCTGGTTCTTCAGAGCGATCAGGCCCGAGATGAGGATCAGCGCACCCAGGATGGCCGGAATCAGGGCGGTCCAGCTGGCGAAGGACGTGGCGATGTAGGCAATGGCGCCAATGACGATGAGAACGGATCCGAGGCCAATGGTGAGACGAGGCATGATGCTCCTAAAGCAAAAAAGGGGTCTGGGTCCACCCCCATTCTTCTACAGTTCGTAGAATTTGTCGCATCGCTCTCTGCGAAACCTGGACCGGAGAAATCCCCGCTGGTAAGTTTCCGCCCATGGGACAGAAAACAAAGAACATCCTGGCCTCGCTGTCCGCCCTCGCTCTGGCTGGCGGTGCTGTGACTGTGGCGGCCCCGGCCGCGCAGGCGTCGGTCAAGCCGGTGCTGGTCTACGTCGAGGCCAGCACGAAGCTCGGGTGCCAGGCCAAGCTCAACTCACAGCGCGCCTACCGCGCTGCTCAAGGCGGGAGCCCCTGGGTGGATATTCCCTGCAGTGAGGTGCTCTACAGCAGCCCCAAACGCTACGGCGGGACCTTCTACTACTACCCGCAGCCGTGATGCTCCGCTGATGACGGGGGACTGCGGCACGTCGTTCACGCCGGTGGAGCTTGCCTACACTGGTGGAGGACGTGACGACAGGAGGCTGGCTCGATGGCGGACATCAGCGCGGGCGCGCTTGGCGAGCTGATCTCGGCGACCGATTCTCACGGCATCGCCACCCAGACGCGCGAGCTGGTGGAAGCTGGCACCCTGGACGTGGGAGCCCGCCTGCCTACGGTGCGCGCGGTCGCGGGTGAGTTAGGCGTCAGCATCGGCACGGTGGCCAAAGCCTGGTCGTTGCTACGCGACGCCGGACTCATCGAGACTCGGCAGCGGGGCGGGACCCGGGTGCTCGGTGCCGTGCGTCCCCCGACGCAGGATGAAGCCCCGGTGGCCTGGTCCGACGTCGATTTCCTGTTCTGCAGCCCGGACCCGGCGCTGTTGCCGCCGTTGGACCGCGCGGTCGCCACGGCACTGAGGACCCCACATTTCAACGAATGGGGCCGGGAGTACATTGTGCAGGCCCTGCACCGGATCGTCTCCCGCGACTGGCCCTTCGAGGCGACCGGGTGGATGACCGCCGGCGGTGGTACGGAGGGACTCTGGCTGGCCACCCGCGCCGCCGTGGGCAACCAGCGTGTGGTGGCCTGCGAGGAACCGCTCGCACCCGGGTTCCTGGCGGGACTGCAAGAGGAGGGGCTCACGGTGATCGGCGTCCCGGTGGACGACGAGGGCCCCACCGTGGAGGGTGTCAGGGCTGCCGTTGATGCCGGAGCTGCCGCTCTGGTGCTGTCTCCCGGTGGACCGTTCTCCGATCGTCACGTGCTCAGCAGCGCCCGGGCCGAGGAACTGGCCGACCTGCTCGAAGGAACCGACGTCGCCGTCATTGAGGACGATGTGCTCGGGCCGCTCTCCACGGTGCCGGTACGGACGCTCGGACATCGCCTGCCTCAGCAAACCATCCGGGTGCAGGAGTACTGCCGCGCCTTCGGCATTGATCTGCGCACCTCGGTGATCGGCGGCGCCCGACCTCTCGTGGACGCCGCCATTCATCAACGCAGCGGAGGGGTGGCCTCCAACAGCCGCCTGCTCCAGGACGCCCTCGCTGCCCTGCTCAGCGATGAGCGCACCGGTGCGGCGGTGCACCAGGCGCGCCAGCGGTACACTCGCCGACGCGAGCGGGCGCTCGCCGCGTTCTCCGCAGCCGGACTCACGGTGCATAGTGGACCGGGCAGTTGGGCGCTCTGGGTGGAGGTTGCCGACGAGCGATCCGCCGCCTTGGCGCTGAGCTCCCACGGCATCGTCGTCGACGTCGCTTCAGCCTCCCACGTGAGCCCGGATCAACAGCGGCAGCGACTGCGGCTCTCGCTGGCACAGCTGCCGGAGTCTTCGCTGGACGAGCTGGCGCAGCGGGTGGCCGATGCCGCCCGCGGCCGGCTCGGGCCGGTCATACCGTAACGGGGGCACCCTGAACGAGCGGGAACACCTCGGCGGCGATACGCTCCAGCTCCGACTCGAATTGCCCCAATTTTTCTCTGATGCCGCACGACTTCAACGCCGTACGGCCAAGCCTTACAACGTGGCCGAACCGGATGAGGCCGATTCAATGACGGACAGAGAACTCGCGAACGTATGGTGGCTTACCATTTCCGCCAGTTCGGGGCTATGACGCTCCAAAATCCTGCGCACGGCGTGCTCCGCGGGCGAGCCCAATGCGTCATATAGGACTGCACAGGTGGTGGCAGCTAGCTGGATCGGGGCTGGGTCGCTGAGCAGGTCCGCGGGGAGCTGTGGGTCTTTGCGCACCAACGTTCGCCACGCGGACATCACCTCGGTGCGCAGCCGTAGTGCGTTTTCGCCGCTTATCGGTTCACGTTCCAGAGCATGTGCTTGGGGGCTCCAGAAATCCGCGAATTTCCGATACTCCTCATCGAGACCGTCAGCGTCGAAAGCGGCACGGACGTGGTGGACTGAAGAGGGCCAGGCTAACACGCCCTGTCGAAACACTCCGACGTCATTGTCGGCATCGGCATCGAGGCGCTGAAGCGTGGCGACCACTTCCTCAACTTGATCACCTGGTCTGATCCAGACGCCGTCGGAGAGGTTGCCGAACTTGAGATTGCGCAGTTCGTCGCGAAGCAGTCGTCGGTCAGAAGTCTCCTGACCGGGCAGCATATAGCTGACGAGTGTCCAAGTGCCATCCCAAGCGGGGGGATGGTGAGAATGGAAGAGCCTTTTGACATGCAGTGCCACCGTTTCGCGTGTTTCTCTCTGCACCGCGTAGGACGTGCGTCGTCCCTGCCGATGAGCGACAAGAAAGCCGCGCTGGGCGAGTCTTTGCACGGCCGCCCGCGCTCCGGTCTCAGAGACACCGAAGACAGAGAGCAGCTCGACGAGCGCGCTAGAAGGGATGGGGTCGGCCCGCCCTAGCCAGTAGTCGCCGAAGAGCACCGTCAACAGTCGTTGCGGTGCAGTTCCGGATTGGTTCCGAGGAATCACCGACCTCGGAGTTCTGGTCTTGCCGTTCACCTGCTCATTCTCTCTCATTCCGTGGAATCCGCGGTGTGATGGATATGGGAACAGCCCGGGGACCGTATTCAAGCCAGTTCATCATTTCGACGTCACCGGCAAGCTCGAAGTGCTGAGTGTCCTGCAGAAGGACTTGCAATGCGACGAGCAGTTCCATCCGGCCTAGTGTTGCAGCAGGGCAGCGATGGGCTCCTCTGCCGAAGGACAGGTGCGAATTCTGTTTGCGGTGCAGGACGAACTCATGCGGATTCTCGAAGTGCTCAACGTCCCTATTCGCGGAGGGGAAGATCAGCGCGATGGGTTCATTCTGGCGGACGGTTCTTCCGTGAAAGATGGTGTCACGCTTCGCCGTTCGGGCGAACACCCGGTAGGGAGCGTGTAGCCGCAAGAACTCCTCGATGGCCGCTGGCAGATCATCCGGATGGTCGCGGAGGTGCTGCTGCAGTTGCGGATCCTGGGCCAGATGCACGATCGCACTGCCCAGGACAGCTTGAGGAGCGCCCATACCTGCGACGATGAGCTGACGAATGGTGGCGATCGCGGTTTTCTCCGTGATCCCGTTGTTGTCGTCGGCGACCGCCTGCTTGAGGCCGGCGACCAGATCGCGGTGAGGATCGAGCCCCGATGCCTGATGTTGGGCGTAAACCTCCTCGGCGATTGCGTAGAGACGCTTGCTGCAGTCCGCGATAACCGGATCGTCCATATCTTGAATCGCGAAGGAATAGCGGACGCCGATATCGCGGATTTCGCGAGTCAGCATGCGGGAGACGCCGAGTAGTGCAGCAAAGCAGTCCATGACGAAGGGGGCAGCGAAGTCGCGGACCGCGTCCGGTTCGGGGTGCGCGAGGAGATCGGCAACGAGCTGTCGGGCACCCGCGACATAGTCGTCATGATGGGCTCGGATGACGCTGCGACGGAAAACTGGATCCAAAGCAGTGCGATATTCGGTGTGCTCGGGCGGATCGAAGTGCAGCGGAGGTCGGCGGGAAGACCTTGGCACATGGGGGACCACGTTCTGGACGGCTGTGCTGAAGAGATCGTCGTCCAATGTGACATTCAGGATGTCTTCGTACGTCGTGGCCGCCCAGAATCCACCATATGCGGAGCTCCAGGGGAAAGGATTCTTCTGGCGCAGTTCCTCATAGTCCTGATGTGCTGACCCGAAGGTCTCTTCGCGCGCAGGGGTCCACTCCGACGGTCGTTTAGCGCTGTCATTGTGCCCCGTGAAGGGGCAGCCGGTTGCAGCGTTCTCCTGAGCCTGAGTCATATCAAAGTACCTTTCTACGCGCCCAGCGCGCCACTTGCTCGAGCGCGACGACGACGATCACGAGCCCGATGAGGATGCCCGCGGTGGTCGAGTACTGGATGGATGTGACAGATTCGTGGAGCAGGAATCCGACGCCGCCCGCGCCGACAATGCCCAAAACTGCGGATTCCCGTAAGGCAAGATCCGAGGTGAACAGGCTGTTGGCGATGAAGGATGGCACGAATTGAGGCCAGACGCCGCTGACGAATGCCTGAACCCGACCGGCACCGGTAGCTTCCAGCGCACGCCGAGGGCCTGGGTTGATGTTCTGGAGTGCGTCGGTAAAGAACTTGGCGGCCAGTGCGGTGCAGGAGATCGACAGTGCTAGGAACCCAGGGAAAGGACCGAGACCCAGCGCAGCGACGAAGATCAACGCGTAGATGATGTCCGGGACCCCGCGGACAAGTACTACGAAGGTTCGAAGCATCCAGCTCAGAGCTGGGATGTTCACCAGATGATTCGTGGAGAGAATCGCAATGACCAGGCCGATCAACACTCCGAACGAGGTTGCCGTCAGAGCCATGATCACGCTTTCGAAGATGCCCAGGACGACTTCTGTACTGATTGTCGGCGGGACGAATCCGCTCAGCATGGCCCACGCATTTGCCCCGCTTCGTTGGAGTCTATCGAAGGGGATAGACAGCGTGGACAGAGCGAAGAGGAAAAGTCCGATGGCGCTGAGTGCTGCTGCAGTGCGCCCAAACCGTTGCAGCGACCATCCCGGGTCGCGCCCGGACCGGCTGGCGACGAACAGCTGTGAGGATGCCGAAGGGTCGGCGTGCTCGGCCAGGGACCGCTGTGAGAGGAAGGAGACCAATTCAAGCGCCAGTAGTAGGAGGATGATGACGATGATGATCCCAGCCGCGCGAGGATAGTTGAGGCTACCGATGGCAGTTTGAAGGGCGACGCCGATGCCGCCGGCTCCAACCAGGCCGAGAATTGCCGATGCCCGAATATTGATGTCGAGTCGATACAGCACGAAGGATGTCATCTGCGGCAGCGCGCGGGTGAGTGTGGTTGCGATAAATGTCTGGGTCCGTGTGGCACCGGTGGCTTGGATTGCCTCGCGCGGCTGTGGGCTGAGCTCCTCAAAGGAATCCGTCATCATCTTGCCGATCATGCCGATCGAATGCACAGCGATGGCCAGCGCACCGGCGAGCGGACCCAAGCCAAAAATCCGCACGAAGATGATCGCGAAAATGAGTGAGGGAACAGCCCGCGTCAGCATGATGACCAGGCGGCTGATGATCTGTACCCAACGTGGCCCGGTGAACGATCGAGATGCCGCGGCGGCCAAGGGAATCGACAGGAGAGTTGCGATACCGGTGCCCGCCAGGGCGATCCATAACGTTTCGAAGACGAGCGCGATGAGCGGCGGAAGTGGCCCCGTGGTGGCCGGGACCATTCGTTCCATGAGTCGGGCGATGTCCCCGAATCCTTCGACGACCACCCCAGGACGCACATCGATCCACCACATCCCGAAAATCGTGATCACGAGATACGAAGCCGGAACGGCCCAGGTTGCGGTAGATAGTTGGGCCCGTTGCGGGCGGTGTGGAGTCGGAGTTCGCGATGAGGACCGCGCTGACGCAGTGACGGCGGGCATGATCTTAACTCCTTGCCGCTGCGTAAACGGTACGGATTTCTTGCTCGTCCGTCTGGGAGGTGGGAGTGTCAAGAATGAATCGGCCATCACGCACAGCGACGATGCGATCAGACACTTGCAAAGCGAGGTCGACCTGGTGGAGGGAACACATCACGGTGAAGCCATCCTCGGCGCTGAGCTTTTTGAGTGTTTCTAAGACGGAGACACTTGCTGCGGGGTCCAGTGAGGCCACCGGTTCATCGGCGAGGACGAGTTCCGCGTCCTGCATCAGCATCCGGGCGATGGCCACGCGCTGCTGCTGCCCTCCGGAGAGTGTGTCCGTGCGCTGGAATCTGAAGTCCAGCAAGCCGACCCTCTCCAGATTCTCGTTGGCGCGCTCGCGCAGGGCCCGTGGATAGGTCATGATGCCGTAGCGGGGCATTTTGAGGCTGCCCAGGCCACCCATGAGAACGTTCTCCAGGGCGGAGAGGCGACCGACGAGTCCGAACTGCTGAAACACGAAGCCGATCCGCGTCCTGAGCTCTCGCAGGTGTCTTCGGCTGCACTGAGCAGGGTTGACGCCCAGCACACTCACCGTTCCCTCGGTGGCGACGTGTCCACCATTGAGTAACTGCAGAAGTGTCGACTTACCAGCGCCAGAAGGGCCGACCAACGCGACGAACTCTCCGGGGTGGGCCTTCAATTCCACACCCTGTAAGACATGGTTGTCGCCGAAGCGCTTGTGCACACTCTGAAGACTGATACTTGCGTGATCAGAGCCAGGGGAGTCTAAGGGGCTTTCGTTCCGGACGGCACCCGGCGCCTGCGGGTCAGCTGTCATCACGGCACACCTCAGCCTGAGTTGCTTCGCAGATCTCACGGATAGGGTCGTAGCTCTCATCCGTCGCGGGCTCGAAGGCGAATGCCCCTGTGCCGCCCCATTCGCAGGCCATTGCGTCGGTGTACTCGTCTCCCCATTGCTCTGGGGCAGGACGCTGGTCCTCGTCGGCGCAGAACCCGGCCTCTGCAGCCGTGACAGCGTTATATTCGCTCATTGCCCGGCGGATACTTTCCTGAAGGTCCTCCGGCAGCCAGGTTCCCACCACCATCGGAGTGCCGGGAATGCCATCGGAGACCCAGATCGTCTCGGTGTCCCCGTCCTCTATGACACCACGCGCCGGCAGGAGAACATCGACGAAGGTTTGGGCCACAAAGGCGATGTCGCAGTCGCCAGCGATCATCTGAGTGACGGCGACATCATGGGAGCCGGTGAAGACCGGATTAATATCGTCCTCCGGGTCGATGCCTTCCTCGATCAGGCCTGCGGCCGCTGCGAGGTACCCCGTCGTCGAAGCCGGGTCGGTGAAGCAGACGTCCTTGCCATCGACATCTGCCAGAGAAGTAATGTCACTTCCAGGGATCGTGACGCCGACGGAGCTCACCGCTCCTGAGCCCGCCTCAGGTGTTAATTGATCCATGGCAATCGGTGTGACATCAGCCACATCCGAGGCGAGGTAATAAGAGAACGCGCCGTAGACGGCGACGTCGACTCGTTGGGAGACCTGGGCTTCGATCACTCCGGCGTTGTTACTGACGGCCTGAATTGAAACTGGAATGCCAGCCTCCTCTTCGATGGCGGCAACCACAGGTTCGAAAGAACTTAGAAGTTCTTCGCTGTTATCTGTGGGAACAACGGCGAATACTAGCTCGGACGGGGCTTCAGACCCGGTGTTGGAGCTACGCGCATTAGGGCTTTCACCGCAGGCGCTGAGGAGTAACGCGGTGCAGGAAAGGGCAATCAGGGGCTTGAGATGATGACGCATGGAACCTACTCAGCAAGAGGAATAGAAGGCATGATATTTACGCTGTGGTCGAAAATCTGTGGCCTATCAACGTGAGACATATCACATCACTGTTGCGTGAGTTTGTCAACGGTTTTAAGGGAGGCTCAGTGAGTCTCCCCCTGCTGAGGGCGTCAGCGGGTGGCCGATGCCGCCCGTGGTCGGCTCGGGCCGGTCATACCGTAACCGGGGCACCATGAACGAGCGGGAACACCTCGGCAGCGATACGCTCCAGCTCCGACTCGATGGGGGAGGACTGGATGAGCAACAGGGTCAGCCCCGCCTCCTCGTAGGCGCGGATCTTCTCCGCCACCTGTTCCGCGGTGCCCACCAGGTTCGGGCGCAGCCCTCGGGTGCCCACCGCGTACTCGCGTGCCGAGACCTCCACATCAAGGGCTGAATTCGCGGTGAACTCCTGGAAGGAGGCGTAGCCGGGGGAATGCGGATCCACGGTGGTGATCCGCTCCAGCTCTGCCTGAGCTTCGGCCTCGGTGTCGCGGACGATCACGTACGCCGACATCGCAAATTCTTCGAGCGGCGGGCGTCCCTTGGCCGCGCGACGGCGCTGCATGTCGGCGATCTTGTCCCGGATCTCCGCCACGGTGCCGCCGTGCATGGCGTAGGCGTTAGCGAAGTCGGCAATCGCGTCGCGGCCCTGAGCGGACTCCCCGCCGGCGAAGATGCCCAGCTCACCGGAGAGCTTCGGCTCGACAATGGTGTCGGTCAGCGTGAAGAAGTCGCCGTCGTAGCTGAAGGGGGTGGTGGCCAGCGCCCCGGTGAGCGCCTCAACAAACTCAGTAGCCTGCGCGTAGCGCTCATCGTGGGCAGGAAAATCCCCGCCGAACTGCTTGGCCTCCTCCGCCCACCAGGCTGCCACCACGTTCAGTGCGAGGCGCCCGGGAGCGATCGAGTCCAGGGTGGAAAGCTGCTTGGCCGCCACCGCCGGGTGATGGAACCCCGGTCGGATAGCCGTCATCACGCGCAGGTTCTGCGTCACCGCGAGCACCGCGGAGGTCAGCGCCCAGGCCTCCAGGCTGGGGGCGTCCACCCCCTTGCGGTCGTTAAGGTACAGCTCGGGGATGAGCGTGGTGTGGTAGCCGAGCCGGTCCGCCGTCAAGGACAGCGAGCGGATGGTCTCCCAGGTGGCGGGGGTGCCCTCGTCGCCGACGTTGCGCAGGAATCCGCCGTACACCGGGGTCCAGTAGCCGAAGTGCAGAGTCATGGTTGTCCAACTTTCTGACGTGAAATGTTCTGGTTCGCAGCCGATACTGCGGTGCTGGCGGCGTCCAGGGTCGCGCTCAGGTCGGCCACCAGATCCTCCGGGTTCTCCAGGCCCACCGAGAGTCGAATCGTGGCGGCGGAGAACCCGCCCTGGGTCAGCTGCGCTTCCGTGAAATGGGAGTGCGTGGTGGTGGCGGGGTGGATGACGAGCGAGCGTACGTCCCCGATGTTGGCGGCCAGGGTAAACAGTCGCAGACCGTCCACCACCGCGGGGACCAGCGCGGGGTCGACGACGTCGAAGGACAGCACGCCGGGCCAGCCGCGCGGCAGATAGTGCTCCGCCCGGGTCCGAGCCGCCCCGCGCTCGGCAAGCGGATGGTGCACGCGGGTGACGGCCGGATGCTCGAGTAGGGCGTCGACCACGGTCTGCGTCGTCGTTGAGATGCGCGCCAGCCGGACCTCCAGGGTCTCAATGCCGAGCAGGATGTCGCGGGCGTTGAACGGGGAGAGGCTGGGGCCCAGGTCGTGAACGAGCTTGGTGCGAGCGTAGACCAACAGTGCGCTGGACTCCCGACCGAAGCGTTCCCAGAGCACCACGTCGCCGACGCGAGGATAGGGCTGCGTGAACTGCGGCCAGCGTGCGGGTTCGGCACCGAAATCGAAGGTCCCCAGGTCCACGATGGCACCGGCGAGCGAACCCCCGTGGCCGCCCAGATGCTTGGTGGCCGAGTAGACCACGATGTCGGCGCCGTGGTCCTTGGGCTTGAGCAGGGCAGCGGTGGCCACGGTGTTGTCGACCACCAGGGGCACTCCTGCCCGGTGGGCGATCTCGGCGAGCGACTCCAGATCGGGAATGCTCGCCGTCGGGTTGCCCACCGACTCCACGAATAGCGCGCGGGTGGTGGGCCGGATTGCCGCCGCCCAGGCCTCGAGGTCGAGTGGGTCGACCAGGGTGGACTCGATGCCGAAATCGGTGAACGTGTCCGTGAGCAGGTCCATGGTGCCGCCGTAGAGGGTGGAGGAGGCCACCAGGTGCTCTCCGCTGCGCGCCAGCGCCAGCAGCGCGACAACGACGGCGGATTGCCCGGAGCCGGTGGCCAGGGCGGCCACGCCGTCGTCGAGAGCAGCCAGGCGCTGCTCAAGCACCAGCTGGGTGGGATTGCCGGTGCGGCTGTAGACATCCCCGGTCTGGCGCAGCGCGAAAACCTCGCGGGCCTGCTCCCAGGAATCGAACTCGTAGGCCGCCGTCTGGTGGATCGGCACCGCGACCGGCCGGTGGCCGTGCGCCGCCTCGCTTCCGGCGCGGACCGCGTGGGTGCCGGAACCGGTCACAGCGTGTCCTGCAGGATGATCGGGGTGGCGCGGGCATCGCCGCGCAGCCGTTCAGCGAAGCTGACGATCACGGCGGCCACGCTGCGGTGGTGGACGTCGTTGAGCACGTCGTGCAGACCGCCGGCCACCACATTCAGTTCGACCGGACCGGCGATCCAGTCCGCGCGCAGCTGAGCCAGCGGGCTGATCTCATCGGCGCTTCCATGGATCACCACGGTGGGGACCCCGAGGGTATGGCCGGGCAGCACGGGCGAAACCTGATCGGACGACACCGCGGGCTGGGAAGCCGACTGTGCACTCTCGACCACGCCACGATGCACCGGGCAGGCGCTGCGGAAGCTGACGTCAGCCACGGACGTGTCGGCTCCCTCGCCCTCGGTCGCACCGGCGGTAGCCAGTCCGGTGAGCGCCACTCCGTCCGGGCGCACCTCGACCAGTTTTTCGCTCAGCGCCTGAGCGAAGAATCCTCCGCCGGCGTCCACGGTCACAGCGAGCACGGGGCCGTCTGGCCGCTCGACCAGGGACGGGTCCCTCAGGGCCGCGTTCCACAGCTCGGCCGCCGCCTCGGCTGAATCTGGGGCGGCGTTCGGCACCCGCACGATGTACCCGTCCGCGGCCAAGCGACGGCCGAAGCGGGCGTAATAGCTGGCTGCATCGGCGCGTCCCTGAACGAGGACAACAAGTCCGCGCGGGGGCGTGGCCGGTAGGTACTCATCGATGGAAGCGACGGACTCCTGCTGGGTGACAGTCATGCGATCTCCTGAACATAAAACCGAATAAAGTGAACTTAAATTCTGGCAGGTCTCTGCCTGAAACGGTATCCGTACCCCGTCATCTACGCAATCGGATCGGCGGGTGGAAGCATGAGTGCGCGGATGTGAAGAAGCGTGACTTCTAGATAAGTTCCTTGCAATTCCAGGGTTGTTTCAGCGAAATCCTGTGCTTCCATGGTGGTCATGCCCGTTCGGTGGCGGAGTTGTTGCTGGACGCGTCGATCGCCACGTGGTGGTCGGTAGAGATCCGCGGCACCGAGCAGCTGAACAAAAATGAACATAAAGACTGACTGTTCATTCCGTTGTGTTGTTTCAGTGAAGTGGACGGATGCGTGATCAGCACCGCGACGGGCCACGATCCGGAGGAGAGGAACTCAGATGTCATCACGTCGATACTTGCGACTGGGAGCTGTGCTCAAGGGCGCAGGCGGTCCTGGAGACCATGGTGTGTGGAAAGACGCTTCGGTTCCGGGGGACGCCAGCGTCAACCTGGAGTATTACGCTCACCAGGCGCGGCTGGCCGAGGCAGCGAAGTTCGATCTGATCTTCATCGTGGACAGCCACTTCATCACCCCTGATTCGCCGCCCCACTACCTCAACCGCTTCGAGCCGTTCACGATCCTCTCGGCGCTCGCCGCACTCACGAAGAACATCGGGCTCGTCGGCACGATCACCACCTCCTTCGAGGATCCCTTCCTGGTGGCTCGCCGCTTCGCCTCGCTCGATCTGATCAGTGGCGGTCGGGCCGGCTGGAATGTTGTCACCACCGGTGATGAAGGCACAGCCCGACTCTTCGGCCTGGAACAGCACTACGACTACGACGATCGCTACGGTCGGGCGCTGGAGCACGTGCGACTGGTACAGCAACTCTGGAACTCTTATGAAGACGACGCCTTCCCACGCGACCGGGCCACGGGACAGTTCCTGGACCGCTCTAAGCTGCACGAGGTGCATCACCGGGGAACGCACTTCACCCTCGATGGGGCGCTCAACGTGCAACGATCGGCTCAAGGGCAGCCCGTGATCTTCCAGGCTGGTGATTCCGAGTTTGGTCGAGACCTGGGCGGAGCGGTCGGTGAGGGGATCTTCACCCATGCTGCCAACCTCGAATCAGGACGAGCGTTCCGCACTGATCTGCGGGCCAGGGCCGAGCGCTTCGGCCGGAACCCCGACGAGGTGCTGGTCATGCCGGGCATGGAGATCGTCGTCGGCGATTCCGACGCCGATGCGCGTGACCGTGAAACGGCGAATCATCAGCAGGACGCAGACTTCGATAAGGATCTCGGTCAGTTCGGGCGCTCCTTCGGCTGGCACGACTTCACCCAGTACGACCTCGACGCACCGTTCCCTGATCTACAGGATTTGGGGGATCGCAGCTTCAAGACCCGTGCTGACAAGATTCGTGCCGTCGCGAAGGAGGAGAACCTGACGCTGCGTGAGGTAGTCACGCGGTTCACCGCTCCGAAGCGCTCTCCCTTCGTGGGCAGCCCGGAAACCGTGGCTGACACCGTGCAGGAATGGTTCGAAGGAGGCGCCTTCGACGGACTCAACGTGCACTATCGCACTCACGAGCAGTTCTCGCGGTTCACCGATGAGGTGCTCCCCATCCTGCGTGAACGTGGCGTCGTTCGTAGCGAATACTCCGGCAGCACGCTGCGCGAGAACCTCGGTCTGCCCTTCATTCCCCACCAGCGCCCCGCGTCTTCGCTCGTCGAGCAGACCGCATAGCCCGTCGCCCTGTGACGACTTCAGAACGAAAGAGAACGACATGTCTCCACGACCACATCAGTCACCGAAGAAGCTCATCGCCCTGACCCTCGCTGCCTCCATGCTTGCCTTGAGCGCATGCGGTGGAAACGCTAGCGGAGGTGACAGCGTCGAAGCCGATCAGGTGTTGAAGTGGGCGCCGCGAACGAGTCCGTGGAGTTGGGACCCGGTGGTGCAGGGCAGTGGGTTCCAGTTCAACCAGCTGGCGCTCGCATACGCATCGCTGACGGAGATCAACGAGGACGGCGAGGCAGTGCCGGGGCTCGCAGAATCGTGGGAATACAACGAAGCCGGCGATGCCGTGACCTTCACCCTGCGTGAGGGCTTGGTGTTCCAAGACGACACTCCGTTGGATGCCGAGGCCGTCAAATCTTATGTCGAGCGTGCCATTGAACAAGAAGATTCGGCCCTTGCCAATGACTTGGACTCGATTGACCACATCACTGCAGACAGCGAGCGCGAGGTCACTTTCCACCTCACCCAGGTCGATCACCAGATTCCGCTGTTGCTCGGGCGCCGAGTTGCCTTGATCACCTCTCCTGAAGCCGATCCAGACGACCTGACGCAGACGCCAGTGGGAGCCGGGCCGTTCACCCCGGTGGAAATCGTCCCGGATTCGCACGCGTACTTCGAGAAGAACCCGGACTACTGGAACGCGGATGAGATCAACATCGACCGCGTCGAGATCCACTGGGGTATTGACGAAGCCTCGCTGGTCCCCGCGCTGCAAACGGGAACCTATAATTTTGCGGACCTGCCACCGGCACAAGCACAAGCGGCCGAAAATTCCGACTTCGATGTGGTGACCCATCCAGGGTTCAACGCAGCCAACATCACCATCAACCACCACCTGGAACCGTTCGATGACCCGGCTGTCCTCGAAGCGGCCCGCTACGCGATCGATCGCGACGAATTAGTCGACGCGGTCACCTTTGGCTATGGGGAACCTGTCTCTCAGCCGTTCCCCGAGGGGTACCTCGCGTGGAGCCCTGAGGTCGAGGATCCGTGGCCCTATGACCCTGAGAAAGCGAAGGAGATCCTCGAAGACGCCGGATACGAGGAAGGCGAGGTCTCGGTGAACTTCGCTGTGCGTGATGACGCGCCGGCGAACGAGATCATTCAGTCTCAGCTCGCCGACGTGGGGATCAACCTCAACCTGCAGATCATCCCGAATTGGGAGCAGCCGTTCTTTGCCAAAGAGCTTCCCATCTCGACCTACAGCACGACGGGGCGCGAATCACCCGTCCAGACGCTCACCGCACACTTCGGTGCCGATGGGCCGCTCAACGGCGCAGGTGAGTATGAGAATGACGAGTTCCTCGAGGCTGTAGCACTCGCTCGAGAAACCCCCTTGGACTCCCCGGACTACGAGGAGAATCTGCAGAAGGCAACGGAGCTGGGCGTGCTGAACAGCCCGACCATTTTCACCTACAGCCAGCCGAACATCTTCGGTCAGTCCGGAATCTCTGAACTGCCGCAGGTCCCCGGACAGATCCATTGGGAGGGCGTGACCATCGAGGAGTGATCTTCGATGGGCGCGGCACAGGTTGAACGGATTGGACAGGAAGGAGACGCGATGAGCTTAACCACCGCAACGAACTCACGAGCCCACACGAGCAGTATCGAGCGCTCCGATGCGGAAGCGCAAGTGACCGATCAATCCTCATCAACCTCAGGGGACGGTCCTCAATCGAAGCGAGTATCGAGTGCATGGCGTCGGCGCGCGCGGAATGTCGTGTGGACCGTCGGCCGGATCGCTGGTGTGTTTGTCCCCGTCTTTATCTTGGGCACATTCCTCACCTTCTTGCTAGGACATCTCAGTGGCCTCAGCCCGGCTTACGTGCAGTTGGGCGAATCAGCGACTCCCGAGCTGGCCGCCCAGCTGGAGCAGGAGTGGGGGCTCGATCAGCCGTTCCTGGTGCAGTACTGGACCTGGTTCACGGCTTTGCTCCAGGGCGATTTAGGAACCAGCTGGTACAACAACCAGGGCATTGCAGACCTGTTGTGGGGCCGAGCCATCGTCAGTCTCTCCGCAGCCGGAATCGCGCTCCTGATCGGGGTGGTTGCCGGATTTATCCTTGGATCACTTGCGGCAGTGCTACAGGGAACATGGGTGGACCGAAGCATCACCGGGTTCACCACGCTGATCTCGACGATGCCCCCGTTCGTCGTAGGAATCGGATTGGTGGCCATTTTCGCGGTCGGTCTGGGATGGTTGCCCGCTGCCGGTTATGTTCCGTTGAGTTCCGGGTTCGGTGCATGGCTGAGCTATCTGATCTTGCCGGCCCTGGCACTGAGCTTTGACACGATCGCAGATGTGGCACGGCAGTTGCGCACCGGACTCGTCGATTCACAGCGGCAGAACTACGCGGTGGGTGCCTTGGTTCGCGGGCTGAGTCCGCGTCGGACCTTCTTCGTGCACGTTCTTCGTAACGGTGCCAGCCCCTCCATTGCGATCCTCGGGATGAAATTCCCGAACTTGCTCGGCGGAGCTGTGGTCACCGAAGCGATTTTCGGACTCTCCGGGTACGGGCTCTTCGCCAGCGAGTCCGCGATCCGCGGAGATGTGCCAGCTGTCCAGGGTGTCTTGGTGATTGCCGTCGTGTTGGTCGTGGTCTTCAACGTCATCGTGAACATCATCCTGAACCGTCTAACGCCGGCATCACAGAGAGGGGTGTAAGCAGACATGCTCCGCAATCTCAGTCGTTTGCTCAGCGTTCGCATCGCAGCTGTGTTCTTAGTGTTGATTCTGGGCTTGGCTCTGCTCGGCCCTGTCTTGGCTCCATTTGATCCTCTGGCTCGTAGCCCCGAGACGTTGCAACATCCCAGTTGGACTCACTGGATGGGCACGGATTACATGGGGCGGGATGTCTTCAGCCGCATTCTGTCGGGCGCCACAATCAGCGTGCTCGGTGCGGTCGAAGTCGCGGTGATCGCCCTCGTCGTGGGTGCGATTCCGGGGATTCTGTCCGTGTACCTTGGCAGAGTTTTCGAGTGGGTGACACTGCGCGTGATCGACACGCTGATCGCGTTGCCGTTTCTCGTCGTGGCCGTTGCCATGACCGCTCTTCTGGGCAACGGCGTGCATCAGGCGATGATCGCCGTCGGACTCCTCGTCTCACCCGTCTTTTACCGCGTGGCTCGCGCCGCGGCATTGGCTGCCGTGAGCTCGCAGTATGTTGAAGCGGCTGTGCTGAACGGAGCCTCAACCTGGTGGGTCGTACGTCACCACATTTCAGCGAAGGTCATTCCCGCTTTGGGCGTGGCCGTTGCCAACACTATGGGCGCCGGGCTCGTTGTGATCGCGAGCCTGACCTTCATTGGGGTAGGAGTCCAACCACCAGCACCGACATGGGGCGGCGTGCTCGCCTCCGATTTGGGTTACCTGACGTATCGTCCGTACGCGCCCTTCTTCCCCATCGCATTGATTATGGGCACTGTCTGGGCACTGAACGCTATCGCCGATGGCATCCGCGATGTGGCTGGCGACGCCGGCCGCGCGCTCGGAAAGCAGGCACACGCGGTGCCAAGCACCGCACAGAAAATTGTGAAACCGGAAGCGGTGAGCTCCTGATGACTGAGAACGCTCTGGTTGAATACGACCAGGTCACGATTACGAATTCCTATACCGGCGAAGCCGTGGTAAGCGGTTTCTCCGCGACGCTTCATCCAGGAGAAGTACTGGGCCTTGTCGGCGAATCCGGAAGCGGTAAATCCATCACCTGCAGGTCCCTTCTGGGGATTCTGCCCCGCGGATTCGAGATCACCGGAGGAACGGCTCGAGTCTTCGGGAACAGCGCCGTGGGCCTGTCCGACCAACAATGGCAGCAGGTCCGTGGGGTGCGCATCGGTGCTGTTTTCCAAGATCCCGGTTCGTACCTCAACCCCTCGATCAAGATCGGATCGCAGATCGCTGAACCGCTTCGGATCCGTCGAGGGTTGAATCGACGTGACGCCAAAACAGAAGTGCTGCGCTTGTTCAAAGAAGTGCACTTGCCTTCTCCAGAAGACCTGTTTCAGCGCTATACCTTCGAGCTGTCGGGCGGAATGCTCCAACGTGTCCTTCTTGCTGGCGCGCTAGCACTGAACCCTGAGGTCCTGATCGCCGATGAAGCGACCACCGCACTGGACGTGACCGTTCAGGCGGAAATCTTGGACCTGTTTCAAGAGTTGCAGCAGACACGTCAACTCGCACTCATCGTCGTTTCTCACGACTTGGCTGTGGTCTCGCAACTATGCGACAGGATCATCGTCCTGCGGAACGGTGAGATCGTCGACCAGGGGAGCGTCGAGGACATCATTCATCATCCAAGACATGAATACACCCGGCTGTTGGTCGACGAACATGAAAAGTACGGGCTTGAGAAGGTCTTGTCCCCTGAAAGGAGTCGTCCATGAACCATCACCATGATTCTTCAGCCACGTTGATTCACACGGCAGGCATGGACGTTCACCTCGGGACA